>NZ_JBOHDT010000023.1:0-19367 GCF_050700635.1 Aeromicrobium sp. | reverse complement strand
CGTCTTGACCAGCCCCAGCAGGAACGCCTTGCTCTCGTACTCGTCGACGAGGTTCTGTGTGGTCTCGTTGGTATAGCCGAGTGTCACCTTCGTCGTGGTGAGCCTTCGCTCGCCGTCGACGGCGAGGTACGAGTCCTGCTGCTCGCCACCGATGAGGATGACGCCGGTCGTGGGCTCGACGCTGAACGATCTCACGTTGGCGTACATGCGGTCAGCCGTGACCGTGTTCGCGTTCTGGTCGACGAGGTCGCCCGGGACGTCGATCTCGCCGGACTTGGTCGGTTCGATGGTCTGGCGGAACTGGTACACAGCCAGGCCCTTGACCTCGCCCTCGCCGACGTATTCGGCGGTCGTGGCCCGGTTGATGGTGCCGTCCCAGAATTTGTAGCTTTGCTTCTGGGTGTCGAACGGGAACTTGAAGTACTGGCCTTCGAAACCCTCGGGCTTGGTGGTCTCGCCACCGGAGACGGAGGTTGCGCCCTCCCACTCCACGGCTGCACCGGAGGTGCGGTCGAACGCCACGAGATCAATCGTGCCGCTCAACGGAGTCTCGTCGGCTCCGCAGTTGAAGTCGGGCTTGTCTGTGCAGCTGTAGGTGTCCCAGATCGCCACGTCCCGGCCCAGCGCGTTGCTCACAGCCTTGCTTCGGTCGACCTCGCCGGTGACGACGCGCGTCGACTTGAGCGGTCCGCTGACCACCTCGAGCTTCTTGATGTCGAGGTACTCGGCATCGGCACCCGGCTTCGTCTCCGAGATGGTCGTCGCGGTGTTGTTGAACGGCACGACGGCGAGCCGCTCGTACGCGTAGAACCTGCACAGGGCGGCCAGCGCCACGAGGAATACGCCGAAAAACAGCGCAACCGTCCCCAATTTCATCCTCATCGTGGGCTCCCTCCCAAGGCATGAGACGGCTGACCATAACACCGCGCGAGGGTCACGACGATGCACCGAGTGCGTGAGATCATCCGGTCTTGTGAGCGACGACGGTGAGAGCGGTCTACGGACCCTCGTTCCACCGGACGTCACCTCGGCTCAGCTCGTGCGGATTGCCGCATTGACGCTGGTCGGCCTGCAGATCGTCCTTCGTGCGTGGTCGATATACGGCGGGTGGTTCTACAGCGACGACTTCCTCCTGCTCGAGAAGACCGCGGACGAACCGTTCGGGCTCGACGTCCTGATACGGCCACACGACAGCCAGCTCATGCCGTTCGGCATCGCCCTCGTCTGGCTGGTCTCCCATGCCGGTCCGTTCGCCTGGACGCTGACCGCGACGCTCACGCTGGCGATCCAGGTCGTGGCGTCGGCCTCCTGTTACCTGATGCTGCGCACCGTGTTCGGCGATCGCTGGGGCATCCTGGCGCCGCTCGCCCTGTATCTGTTCGCCGCCATGTCTCCCGACGTCGTGATGTGGTGGGCGGCATCCCTCAACGGTCTGCCGATCCAGGCCGCGTTCTTCCTCCTGGTGAGCGCCGTGGTCGTGTGGGCACGACATCGCCGCGCACGGGCCGTGGTGTGGGCGGCGCTCGCGCTGGCCCTGGCCGCGGCGAGCGGCCCGCGCGGCCTCGTCATGGTCGTAACGATCGGCGTGTTCATGGCCCTCTTCCTCTCGCCGGGCGGCCGATGGTTCACCAAGCCGTGGACCGTCGCTCGGCTGCACTGGCCGTTCGTCGTCCCGCTGGCAGCCGTCGCCGCGGCCTACCTCACCGCGTACGCGATGACGACACCGTCACCGGTCGCCGCGGTGGGCGACGCTCCGGCATTGCAGATCGGGCGGCAGCTCATCGGCACCGCGTGGTTGCCGCCACTCGTCGGCGGCCCGTGGCAGTGGCAGCTCGTCGCCGACCCGCTCGGCGTGGCCGCTCCCCCGCTGGTCGCCCACGTCATCGCCGGCGTCGTTGTTGTGGCGACGCTGGCTGTCATGGTGCGGCGGAACCCTCGGCCGGCGCTCGCCGCCCTAGCGATGCTCGCGGCGCAGCTGCTCGTCACGTATCTCGCCATCGTCTTCGGACGCGGACTCCAGGTCGGAGAGCTCGCCGCACTGCTCACCCGCTACCTCGCAGACACCCTCGCGGTGACGGCACTCGCCCTCGGGCTGGCATCCATGCCGGTGCTGGTGGCCGGGGCACCGGCGTTCCGCCGCGAGCTTCCGGCGCCCGGAGCCTTCTCGCGGCCGGGAAGATTCCTGATGGCGGGTGCCGCGACCGTGATGCTCACCGGCGCGGTGGCGAGCACTCTCGCCTACGTCGCACCGTGGCACCGAGACTTCCCTGCGCGCGAGTTCGTCGCGAACGCCAGGGCCACGATCGCGGCGGACCCGGCACCCGTGGCCGACGTCGAGGTGCCCGAGCTCGTGCAGCTGCCGATCCACTATCCGCACAACCTGCCATCGCACCTCTTGGCGCCCTACGGTGACCTCGTGCAGACCTCGAAGTCCGGCAACGACCTGCGGATCCTCGACGACCGCGGACGCAGCCGCCAGGCCAGCATCAGTGGCGGCGCAGTGGCCGAGCCCGGCGACGAGGAGGGCTGCGGGTTGCGCATCGGCTCACGACCACAGCGGGTCGAGTTGGCTCGCGAGGACATGGACGAGTTCCCGTGGACCTCGCTCAACTACGCCGCCTCCGCGGACGGTCGGGCGCACATACGCTTTGACGGCCGCAAAACGTACGAGATGGACGTCGCAGCCGGCCCTCACACGTACTTCCTCGTCGGCGACGGGGCGTACTCCGGCTTGGAGATCCGCACAACCACTCCACGTCTCGTACTGTGCGTCGACGTGGTCCGCGCCGGCCCGATTGCGGCACTGCCATGACCGACACCACCGGCACGCTGACCTTCCCCGGCCTCGACACGCTTCGCGCCGTCGCGTCGATCGCCGTTGTCGCCACGCACACGTCCTTCTGGGCGGGCACCTACGACGCCGGCCTGCCGGGCGCGGTGTCGCAACGCATGGAGATCGGCGTGGCCATTTTCTTCGTCCTGTCGGGCTTCCTCCTCTCCCATCCCTGGCTGCAACACCTGCGCACAGGCATGCCGCGCGACAGTGTCGGACGCTACTTCTTCAAGCGCGCCCTGAGGATCCTGCCCGTGTACTGGGTGGCCGTCATCGCCGCACTGCTCCTGCTGGACCAGAACTCCTCGGTCGCCCGGGGACGATGGATCGACAACCTGTTTCTCGTGCACATGTACCGCAGTGACGTGCTCCCCCACGGCCTCACCCAGATGTGGAGCCTCGCCACCGAAGTTGCGTTCTACACGCTCCTCCCGGTCGGCATGCTCCTGCTGGGACCACCGGTACGGAACCGTTGGCGCCCTCTGCTCCTGCTCGCTCTGCTCGTCGTGGTGTCGGCCGGGTCGCTCGCCTGGAGCGCCGCGGCCGCCGGTTCACTCGCCTCGTGGGGGACGTGGGTCACGCAGGCGCTGCCGGGGTACCTCGGCTGGTTCTGCCTCGGCATCGCGCTCGCCGTGCTCGATGTGGACCGTCGCCACAGCGCAGACGGACCGCACCTCGCCCTCGTTCGATGGTGCCGCGCGGCCGCAAGCGCACCGGGTGCCTGCTGGCTCGTGGCAGGCGCCGCACTCGTCGTCGCCTCCACCCCGATCGCCGGCGAGGCCGCCCTGGTGCCACGGACCGCGTGGGAGTCGGTGTGGCGGAGCATCCTGTACGGGGTCGTGGCCGGTGCGGTGATGCTGCCCAGCATCTTCGGCGACGGACACACTCGGTACGCCCGCGCGATGGCCCAACCGTTCCTGCGCCATCTCGGACACATCTCCTACAGCCTCTTCTGCTGCCACCTCATCGTCCTCGCCCTGTTGTACGAGGCACTCGACCTGACGCTGTTCGACGAGAACTTCTACGTCGTCTTCGCGTTGACGTTGTCGGTGAGCCTGGTCGTGGCAGAGGTGTTGTACCGCGTGGTCGAGCGGCCCTTCCTACGTCTCAAGAACGCCGGACGGCGCACACCCAGGCGAACGGGCACGAGGCAGGCCAAGGCCACCAGCACGAGCATCTGAGGAGCGGCGTACTCGCCGGCCCAGGACGCAGACCCGTCCCACGGACGAACGACGGAGACGACTCCCGCGGCAAGGACTGCCGTCGGAGCCACGACCGAGCTCAGGCGCATCCCGCGCCACCGAACGCGCGCGGTCACGTGTCCGACGCCCGCGGCGATCAGACCCGGCACGCCAGCGGTGATCCCGGCGACGACCGCGAGGCCCAGCAGGAGGCCGATCGCCGAGGTTCGACGAGGTTCGTCGGTCGTGGGCCACGTCCTGCGGGTGCGTCGAGGCAGGACGGCGACCAGCGCCAGCGCCACCAGGAAGGCCGCCCCGACGGCGAGCACCACCCGGTAGGTCCGGCCGGGACCGAACGACGTCTCGACCTCGCCGAGTTGGCTCGTTGCGACATACCAGCCCTGTCGCCAGCCGTCGAGGACGACGGGCTCGAGCCCGAGCCGGCCATCCGACGTCCGGGCGATCCACCCGGGGTTGGCGTTGTGGGTGGTGGTCAGCACGGCGTCGGGGCGCTCACCCGATGCAGCGGGGACGGCCGCCGTCCGGCTCGTGAGCAGGAGGTCCACTGGGCGGAACGCCGACGTCCCCGTGACCGTGACCCGGTTCGTGCCCGCGCGCAGCGAAGCGCGATCGCCGTCCCCGCCGCACCCCTGTGCTTCCACGTTCCTCCCGCGGAACAATCCGCGCGGCGATGCCACAACTTTGGTGCGCTGCTCATTGCCGTTCACGGTCACCGTGGGCCCCGAGCCGCACGGGTACGAGCGCGACTCTGCGTCGAGGGTGATCGGGAAACCGCCCGCATCGGGCACCGATACCTCCGCGACACCCAGCGGGAGTCGCTCCACTGCGCCGTCGAAACCGACCGAGAGTCGGGGGGTGCCGTCCAGGAGGTGGACCTCGACCGATGAGGTGCGGACTCGATCGAACCGGACCCGTCCGCGTTCGACGTCGACCACCGTCTCGGTGCCGTCGTCGAAGACGAGGCGAACCCGCGGCGGCGTCGAGGCGGCGAGACTCCCTGACGCCCGGAGTCGCAGCTCGTCGATGGTGCGCGGGCTGATCCAGCGAAGCGTGAGGGTGGGGTCGCCGTCGTCGTCGGCTGCGACCCATCCGGTCGAGTCACGCCCGTCGACCGCGGCCAGCGCTCCTGCGCGCGGGTCATCCGTCTGTTGCGAGCTCGCCGCGACCGTCGCCAGCTCGCCCCGCTGCAGGAGTGCGGTCAGCTCCGGCCCGCCGGCTGCCGTGGCCCGAAGGCGGGTTCGGTACTCGCCGGCAGAACCGAGCTCCAGCTCCCGGTCGAGCACGCGGCTCTCGTCCGTGCGCACGGCCTTGTCCTGCGAGCAGCGTCGCACCCCGTCGAGAACCACGCAGCCGGGCACGCGTCCGGCCGGGGACTGGAGCAGGATGCTGGCCGGGTTTCCCCACGCGGTCGGTAGCTCGGGCAGGACCAGTGGGCGGGACATCCGGACGTTCTCGAGGCCGACGTCGCTGACGGCGAGGGGACGGTTGAAGGTGCCGACGCCGGAGAGGACGACATGACCGACTCGACCAACGTCCACCCGCACCGGTGTGCGCCCCTGCGCGCGGACGGTCCGATCGCCCTGCTCGGTGGTGACGGTGAACTCCTGCGACCGGCCCGCCGGCTGGTCGAGCGTGATGGTGGCCGTGCCGACATCGATTCTGTCGTCGAGCTTGAGGCGGAGCCATGACTCCGTGCCGGCGTCATCCAGGCTGGGCTGCCAGGAGGTGGTCGGGTCGGCGTCGAACGCCGCCCACGGCTGGGCCGACGGGTCGATCGACGGGAAGGCGCCGACGTCGGACCGGCTCGACGAGGCCGTGAGGGACCGGGCGCCGTCGAGCCGCGGGACGCTGGTCCAGCCCTGCAGTAACGCCTCGTCGTACCTGTGCACACGGCGGTCCGTCCGGTAGCTCTCCTCAGGCGTCAACGATGCCGAGCGGTTGCGGCGCACCGCACCGAACGCGGCCTCCTGACGACGGTTGCCGTCGGTCAAGGTCACGGTCGGGTAGGCCCGTCGGTCGTCAGCATCCTGACCGAGCACGGCCGGCCCGCCGTCGCCGAGGCCCAGCTCGTCCAGACGCAGCAGCGAGCCCGAGTCACCGACGACCACGCCGACGTCGTCGGCGGCTGGTGCGGTGCGCCTCATGACGCCGCCGTCGAGCGCGAACATCTCGATCGCAGGTCGCTGCGACTGCCATCCGCCGTCGACGTAGACCCGGCGGCCCTCGTCGGTCAGCGTCGGTCCGCCGCCGATATCCGGTCCGAATGCCGCAACCCGCCTCACGCCGGGCGTCGACGCGAGGGTGGCACGGACGAGCTCCGGCGACACGACGTCACCCGATCGTTCGATGTCGTGGCGAACGACGATCGTGCCGATGCCGGCTCGTCGGAGGAAGTCAGCCAGTCCCTCGGAACCGCGACCGGTGGCCAGGGCGTTCGACATCGTGTCGAGCATCTCGATGTTGCCGCCCGGGGCGAGCGGGATCACGTTTCGCACCGCCCAGGGCCGAGTCGCAAGCGGCTGCAGTGGTTCGTCGCGCGTCCGTCCCCAGACGTAGTCGCCGAAGGTCGTCGCAGGTGCAAGGACCGCACGACTGTCGGAACGGTCGTCGAGCCATGCCGAGGCTTCTCGCCAGTACTCCGGCACCTCGGTGAACGACGACTTCGGAGCAAGATGCCCCGTCCACGCCGGGACCGACGCGCCGAGCATCGCCACACATGCGAGGAGCCCGACTCCGATGCTGGAGGCGTCGGCCCGCGCCGGGCCATCGACGGCCCGACCGCGGGTGAGCATGGTGACGCCATGGCACAGTCCGATGACGAGCGGGATGCGGATGAGGACGTCGAACTTGTGAGTGTTGCGCAGCGGCGAGAGTGGCCCGTCGAGCAGATCGCGGACGACGTCGACGCCGAAGCCGGACGTCGCCCCCACGTGCCCGAGCGTCACCAGAGCAACGCCGGTGAGGAGTCCCGACACCAGGAATCGTCGATTCGGAAGATCCGTGCGAGCGAGCCCGAGCACTCCGAGCGCCAGGATCACGACACTGTTCACGATGAGCACCGGGTCGGTGATGAGTGAGCTGCCGGCGTCTGTGTAGGTGTCGACGTATGCCACCCAGTTCGACGTGCCCCGCATGGCGTCGACGAGGGTCGCGGCGAACGTCGTGTTCGTGACGCTCTCGATGTAGTCGAGGAACGGTGGGCTGTACCGGCCGAGCAGGAACAGCGGGAGAAGCCACCACAGTGCGCCCATCAGGACGAACACCGGCCACCAGAGCATGAGGGCCCGACGACGCTCGCCCCGCGGTGCGCACCAGATCCACCAGGCCGCGAGTGGCACCGCCGCGAACGTCGCGACGGCATTGACGCCGCCGATGCACGCGACCGCGAGTGCGCTCATTGCGGCGAGCCGGCGCGGGTTCCCCCGTCTAGTCGCCACCACGAGCGGCACGAGCACCCAGGGCGCGAGCGCCGAAGGCCACATCTCGATCGACGACGCTCCGATGACCGTCAACATGCGAGGCGAGAGCGCGAACGCGAGCCCGGCGAGGATCCTGGTCCACCCGACGCCGATCTCCAGGACGCTGAGCAGCTTCACCGTCCCGAGAAAGGCGGCGACCAGGAGCAACGACCACCAGAGCCGCTGGGTGACCCACGGCGGCAGTTCGGCGAGATGACCGGCGGCAAAGAACGGGCCCATCGGGAAGAGGTAGCCGTAGGCCTGGTTCTGCACCTGCCCGAACGCACCGACCGGGTCCCACATCTGCAGGGCCCGCTCCAGAAATCCCAGCGGCGCCACCGCGAGATCGAGCTTGGTGTCGGCAACGACCCGACCCGGAGCCTGCGCGAACGCCACGGCGACGAGCGCCAGGCTCCACGCGGCGAGCCGGAATCGCGTGACGGACGTGCGATCGCGGGGCGTCACCGTTTCCGCAGCACGACCGCGAGGTTCCATGTCACCACCTCTCGCAGGCCGGCCACGCGCACGACCCACCACATCCAGCGCGGCAGGTAGCGCGGGACGAACGCAACGACGACGGCGCGGCGCTGGGCCTGCGCCCAGCGAAGTCCCGCGGCAGCCGTGACTGCGAAGAGTGACGACCCGAAGACGTTCTTGGGTCGATGGCCGTGCCGGCGCTCATATCGTCGGGCCGCGCGCCCGCCACCGAGGTAGTGCCAGGGCGACGTCTCATGCCCGCCCCAGGGGCCCCACCAGAGCGTGTACGACAGGAAGACGAGCCCGCCGGGACGCGTCACCCGCACCATCTCGTCGGCCATCCGCCACGGGTCGGGGACGTGTTCGAGCACGTTCGAGGAGAAGGTGACGTCGAAGCTGTCGTCGGCGAAGGGAAGCTCCATCCCGCTGCCGAGAACGGTGCCGGCCTCCGGGTGGCCTCGACCCGACATCTCGCCGAGGTCGGCGTCCAGCGCCGTGTAGCGGGCACCCGCCGCTTGGAAGGCCGCCGCGAAGTAGCCAGGTCCCCCGCCGACGTCGAGCACCCAGCGGTCGTCGAGCGGCGTGTACGAGCGGACCTGGCCGACGGAGTCGTCGGCCAGGGTGCCGTAGAAGTGGTCCGGATCGGACTGCTCGACACCGAAAGCCCTGAGCAACCGCCATGAGCGGCTTAGCGTCGGGCGGAAGGGGGGGTCGTCCGGCACCCGATGACGATATCCGAGGCGTGGACCACCTACCGGGTAGTATTGCCCGGCACAATGCACTGTCGCGTGAGGGCGCGACGAGGGAGCGACGGAACCTGGCACAACGGGTCACGTCATAGGGAGGGACCGGCCACCGCCGGGTATACATGCACGTCTTGTTCTGCAACTGGCGCGACACGCGCAACCCCGAAGGGGGTGGGTCCGAGCGGTACGTCGAGACGATGGCCCGTGGGCTCGTCGAGCGAGGACATCAGGTCACCATTGCCTGCGCCGCCCACGACGGCGCTCCGCGCGACGAGGTCATCGACGGAGTCCGCTTCGTGCGACGCGGCACCAAGCTCGACATCTACGCCATCACCGCACTGCGCGTTCTGCTGCGCCGCTACGGGCGCATCGACCTCGTGGTCGACGTCCAGAACGGACTGCCGTTCTTCACCCGCCTCGTCACCCGCAAGCCGGTCGTGGTGCTCGTGCACCACGTGCACCGCGAGCAGTGGCCGGTCGTCTATCCCGGCCTCTTCGGTCGCATCGGCTGGTGGATCGAGAGTCGTCTCGCGCCACGTGTCTACCGGCACTCCCGATACGTCGCCGTCTCGGACTCGACGCGCGTCGAGCTGGTCGACCTCGGGATCGACCGCGGCCGCATCACGATCGTGCACAACGGCAACGACCCGGCGCCCCAGGTGGACGTCGTCCGCGACACCGAGCCCCGTCTGTGTGTTCTCGGCCGTCTCGTGCCGCACAAGCAGGTCGAGCACGCGATCGACGCCCTGGCCGCGCTCATCGACGACCACCCCACCGCCACGCTCGACGTCATCGGAACCGGGTGGTGGGAGCGCGAGCTGCGCGACCACGCCGACGCCGCGGGCGTCCGCGACGCGGTGCGGTTCCACGGCTTCGTCGACGACCGCACCAAGCACGAGCTGCTCGCCCAGGCCTGGCTGATGGTGCTGCCGTCACTCAAGGAGGGCTGGGGCATCGTCGTCGGCGAGGCCGGAAGTCACGGCACGCCGACGATCGCCTACAGCACCGCCGGCGGCACCACGGAGTCGATCGCGCACAAGGACTCCGGGCTTCTCGTCGACGGCCGCGCGGAACTGGTCGAGGCTGTGGCGGAGCTGGTCGACAATGCGGAGTTCCGTGAGTTCCTGGGCGACGGTGCCCTACGGATGTCGCACTCGTTCACCTGGCTCGGTTCACAGGCGGCGTTCGCCACCGTGATCGACGCCTGAGGGATCAGCCGCCGTTGGAGCCGTAGCTGACGGTGCCGGCCTTGACCGGCTCCTCGCCGGCCGACTGCTGCTGCTGCACGACTCCGAGTGCGGTCGCCCCGGCGAGGCCGAGGCCGACGAAGAAGGCGATGATGCCGCCAGCAAGTGATCCCACAGTGATGTCCTCCCTCAAAGACGAGTCGATCATACCTGCCTGCGGGTCACGGTCCGACGGCGCCTGACAGCGCCGCGTCCTGCAGACATCGAGCCCACCAGGAGAGCGAGTCCGGCGACCGACCACGCGGCGATCATCACCCAACGATCGAGGCGATCGACCTGAGGCGTGCGCGCGCCGTCGACGGCGTAAAGTCGCAGTTCTGCCCCGCGGCGGTCCGGACCGGTGCGGCCGAACTCGTCGAGACGCCTCACCTCACGAAGTGCCTTCTTCGCGCCGGGCGCATCGGTGTCGACTACGACGATGCCGATGCCTGCTCGGGCGAGCCGCTTCGGATCGACGGCCCCACCGCGGGTGTCTGCTCGCAGGATGCGGCCCAGTCGCGCTGCACGCGGGTCCTCCCCACCGATGATGGTGCGATCGACCGGCCCGGCCACCACCAGGGCGTCCTCGGTGACAGTGGCGCGGTCGAAGTACCGGCCGGCCGGGTCGAGCACTGGGCGGTCGTCGTTCCAGTCCGGCTGCCGATACGCCGAGAACGGCAGCACCAGGATGTCCCCCTCCACCCCCCCTGACGCGATGGTGAGGCGGGCCCGCTCCCACGTCGGCGGGTACGTGGTTGGATCCAACCGTCCGCCGACTCCCCACGCGAGGTCCGGAAGCGTCACGATCGGCAACAGGACGAGCAGCACGGCCACGCCCTGACGGACGTCCGGCCGCGGCACCCGGCGGGCCAGCTCCGCCGCTCCGGCGCCGAGCGCGACCGCTTCGAGCGGAGCGAGCATGGCCAGGTAGCGCGTTCCGTCGCGCAGCAGCCCCACTCCGGGGACGTCTGCCGCCAGCCGGCCGAGCTGGTCGGGCACGACGCGTCCGGCAACCACCACGGCGAGGGCGACACCGGCGGGGACCGCCAGCGCGATCAGGAATCCCCGGTTCTCACGCGACAGTGCGACCAGACCCACCACCATGACCACGCCCATCACCAACACCAGCAGCAGTGTCGGCCAGAGCAGCCGCGAGTCGGGCACCACGTCGCGGTTCCAGATACCTCCGAGGGACAGGACCGCACCCCACCGCCCGAGCAGACCTTCAGGCTGCGCGTCGAAGGCGCGGAACGAGTCCGGATCCGTGCCGGCGGCGGAGGCGTGCAGGACACCGGCGACGACCCACGGGGCGTTGACGAGGACCGCGGTGAGCATGAGCCTGAAAGCGCCGCGCCCCCATGCCGAGGAGAGGCCCACGACCAGCCCGATCAGTCCGCCAGCCGGACTCATCGCCGTCGCAGCGAGAGCAACCGTGGCGGTGCCCCAGCGCGGCCCGTCATCGGCGCGCAGGGCAGCGATGAGCCAGGGCAGGGCGGCGTAGCCGATGAGCAGCGGCCACTGACCTAGCACGAGACGCTCGGCGACGAACGGGTTCCAGGCGTAGAACGTCGCAGTGGTGAGGGTCGCCGGCAACGACCATCCCGGAGTGAGTCGAGTGGCGCCGGCCGCGGCCAGAACCATCGCTCCCACGAGCACCAGACGCTGGACGAGCGCGGCCGGCACGACTGCACCGAGTGCGGCCACCACGGCATCGGACGGCACGGCTCGTGGCAGCGCCGTGTCCAGCCCCCACAGCTCGAGACGCTGCAGGTCGAGGTGTGGCACCCAGACCATGTCGTAGGTGAGGACGTACCCGGTCAGTCCCAGCGGGGCGTACACGGCGAGCGCCAACAGGACGGCCCACTGCCAGGCCAGCAACCCACCCCACCGCCGGATGTCGAACGGCGACAGGTCGTCGTCTGCCTCGGTCGCCTCGTTCGCCTCGTTCGCCTCGGTCGCGCCGGTCGCTCGAGTCACGGGCCAATCATGGCACCAGACGACCGGCGCGCGGCTAGGGTGCGTCTCCTTACTCCGGTTCGACAGGGAGCGGGTCGTTCGCGCCCGATCCGGCAAGGCCGAGGAGGGAGGCGCACCGGGGTTGTGCGGCGACCGACCAGAACGCCGCCGGTCGGGATGCGACGGCCCGCGAGCCGGAGCGGAGTAAGGAGACGTGCCCTAAGGTTCCGGGGTGAAGTCCGCGAAGTCCACCGTCGCCGGCGGCAGTCTCGTGGCCGCCGGGATGATGACGATGAACATCACGGTCTACGCGTTCAACGTGCTGGCTGCCCGTCTGCTCGTTCCCCAGGAGTTCGGCGCGCTCACGGCGTTGTTCGGCATCATCCTGGTCGGATCAGTGGCGTCCCTCGGCCTGCAGGCGGTGACCGCCCGCCGCCTCGCCGTCGCCCCGAGCGCACGCGGCGAGATCATCGCCACGACGATCCGCGTCACCGCGCTCGTCGCGGCGGCCGTCGGTCTCGCCGTCGCCACCACCACGGTGGTGCTCACCCCCGGCCTCAGGCTCGACAGCTACTGGCCGGTCATCCTCTGCGGCGCGACGCTGGTGCCGATGACCGTCATGGGCGCGCAGGCCGGTGTCGCCCAGGGAACATCCCGCTGGGGCTCGCTCACCGCCATCTACGTCGGCAACGGTCTGGGCCGCCTGCTCGGCGGCACGATCGCGCTGATCGTCGTGCCGACGCCCACGTCGGCCATGATCGGCATCGCGATCGGCGCCTGGACACCGGTGCTCGCCGGCACTCACCTGCTGCTGGGCCACCGCGCATCGCCGGGTACCGCCCCCGGTCGCGGGCACATGCTTCGCGAGGCGACGCTGTCCACCCACTCCCTGCTCGCCTTCTTCGTGCTGAGCAACATGGACTCCCTCATCGCGCGCAACCTCTTCAATGGGCACGACAGTGGCCTGTACGCGTCCGGGCTGATCCTCGCCAAGGCCGCGTTCTTCGCCCCGCAGTTCGTCAGTGTCGTGGTCTTTCCGGACCTCGCACGCGCCACCACCCATCACGCCCGCCTGCGGGCGGTCTCAGTCGTCGGCCTGTTCGGCGCCCTCGTCGTCGCAGGCACGGCCGTCCTCCCGGGGCTGGCGCTCATTCTGGTGGGCGGCGACGAGTACGCGGAGGTCCAGGACCGCCTGTGGATGTTCGCGCTGGCCGGCTCGCTCCTGGCGATCGTCTACCTGCTGGTCTTCGACGCGCTCGCGCAACACGCGCACGGCATCGTCGTGATGCTCTGGGGCGCCGTGGTGGCTGTACTCGCGTCGGCCTACGGGTTTGGCGTGGGCATCACCGGGCTGGTGCTGACGATCATCGCGGTGACCGCCACGCTGGCGGTGCTCGTCGAGATCGCCGCCGCGCGACGGCACTGAAGCATCCTGATTCCGTTTCCTGTACGGCACCAGTCGACCTCCGTCACGATGAGGTGTGAGCGGCGGCAGGGGTGACCGGTTGGTGGTTCTCGCCTTCGCCGCTGCCGCCGTCGTACGGTGCTCCCCGGCCCTGTTGTGGCCGCTCACGCCCGACGAGGCCGGATTCCTGTTGGTGGCCCGGCAGTGGGACCCGGCGACGGGCCACATGTACGGCGGATTCTGGGTCGACCGACCGCCCCAGCTGATCGCGACCTTCCGACTCGGCGATGCCGTAGCCGGATCGTACGGCCCTCGCATCCTGGCTGTGGCCCTGTCGGTCGCCTCGGTGCTCGTCGCTCACCGGATCGGCACTCTCATCGGCGGTCGCCGAGCTGCCCGCTGGACGGCCGGTTTGGTCCTGGTGGTGACCTCGTGGCCGCATCTCATCACGTGGGCGGCCAAGAGCGAGTCCTTCGGCGTGCCGTTCGTCCTGATCAGCTGCTGGCTCTTCGTCGAGGCGATGCACCGAACCCCTGGTCGCAGTGGGATAGCCGCGGCACTCCTTGCCGGGTTCGCGGCTGCGCTCGCCATGGGCATGAAGCAGAGCCTCGTCGGCGGCGTCGTGTTCGGCGGAATCCTTCTTGCTGCCTGCTGGCTGACTGGACGACTCGAGCGCCGCACTGTGGTGACGTACGCCGCCGCGGCACTCGCCGGATTTATCCTTCCGGTGTCAATGGCGCTCGGCTGGGTCGTCAGCGCCGGGCTGTCGCCCTCGTTGCTGTGGGAGGTGCTCTACGGGTTTCGGGTCGAAGCCCTGGACGCGATCGCCGCCGTCGAGTCGCCCGCCAACACCCGTCGTGCCGTCGCGCTTGTGCTGATCGCCGTCGGCAGCGGCCTCGCGATCGTGATCGCATGGTTCTTCCTGATGATGCCCCGCCTCGCCCGTGGACGGGGCGAGCTCACCGCTGCCACCACGGCCGTGCTCGTCGTGGACGTGGCAAACCTCGCGCTGGGCGGCAGCTACTGGCCCGCCTACCTGCACGCCCTCGTCCCACCAGTGGCACTGGCCACGGCCCTGCTCTGCACGCTCCCGGGGGCGAGGGGCACGGTCCCGCGCGTCGTGGTGGCCTTCTCCGTCGTTCCGTTACTCGCGTCGCTCGTGCTGGACCCCGTGCTGCGGGCCGACGGTCAGGAGACGACGGCCACCGGTGGCGCCATCGGTCGAGCCGTGCGGGAGGCGGCCCGGCCCGACGACTCCGTCGTGGTCATCTACGGTGCGCCCCAGGTCGTCTTGGAATCGGGCCTTGACGCGCCGTACCGCTACCTCTGGAGCCTGCCGGTGCGCACCCTCGACGCCGACCTGGACGAGTTGCATGCTCTGGTCTCTGGTCCGGACGCTCCAACGTGGATCGTCGTCCGCGGACGCGTGAACACCTGGGGTCTCGACTCGTCCGGCCGGGTCCGCGCCACCGTGGCACAGCGGTACGAGAGGGTGGTCCGGCACTGCACGGTCAGCATCTGGCGGTTGCGATCGGCGCCAAGGCCGGACGTTCCGCCGGTGGACTGCTCGCGCAGGTTCGGTCCGCTCGCCGACGAGTGGGGGCTCTGAGATCAGTGGCCGGCTTCGTGCCAGGTGCGTCCGATGCCCACCGACACGTCGAGCGGGACCGAGAGGTCGGCCGCGCCCGCCATCTGCTCGCGCACCAGCGACTCGAGCTGTTCGCGCTCACCCTCGGCCACCTCGAACACCAGTTCGTCGTGCACCTGCAGGAGCATCCGTGACGACATCGACGTCTCCCGCAACGCACGATCGACACCGAGCATCGCGACCTTGATGATGTCTGCGGCCGATCCCTGGATGGGCGCGTTGAGCGCCATTCGCTCGGCCATCTCGCGACGCTGTCGGTTGTCGCTCAACAGGTCAGGGAGATAGCGGCGTCGGCCGAGGATGGTGGCGGTGAACCCGGTGCTCCGTGCCTCGTCGACGAGGCCGCGCAGGTAGTCGCGCACTCCCCCGAACGTCTCGAAGTAGTCGTCCATGAGCGCTTGGGCCTCGCTGGTGCCGATGCCGAGCTGCTGGCTCAGGCCGTAGGACGACAATCCGTAGGCGAGGCCGTAGTTCATCGCCTTGATGCGGGCCCGCAGTCCGCCGTCGATGTCAGCAGGGTCCCGTTCGAAGACCTTCGCCGCCATCACGGTGTGGAAGTCGTGTCCGGATCGGAACGCCTCGATGAGGTCGGCGTCCTCCGACAGGTGCGCCATGATGCGCATCTCGATCTGGCTGTAGTCGGCGGTGAGGAGCGTCTCGAACCCCTCACCAACCGTGAACGCCTCCCGGATGCGGCGGCCCGACTCGGTGCGGATCGGGATGTTCTGCAGGTTCGGGTCGGCGGAGCTCAGACGTCCCGTGGCGGCGATGGTCTGGAAGTACGTGGTGTGGATGCGGCCGTCGGGCGCCACGGTCTTCTGCAGCCCCTCGACGGTCTGCCGCAACCGTGTGACGTCGCGGTGGGCCAGCAGGTGCTCCAGGAACGGGTGCTCGGTCTTGACGAACAGCGCCTGCAACGCCTCGGCGTCGGTGGTGTAACCAGTCTTGGTGCGCTTGGTCTTCGGCATGCCGAGCTCGTCGAACAGCACCACTTGCAGCTGCTTGGGTGAGCCGAGGTTGACCTCCTTGCCAATGACGCCGTAGGCGTCCTGGGCAGCGCCGAGCATGCGTTCGGTGAATTCACTGTGGAGGGCGTCGAGGTGGCCGGTGTCGATGGCGATGCCGTCGGCCTCCATGGCGAGCAGAACGTCGACGAGTGGTAGCTCGACGTCACGCAGCAGGGTCAGCGAGGCCTGCGATTCGAGTTCCTCCTCCAGCACGTTCCACAGCTCGAGTGCAGCATGCGCCCGCTGCACCGCCGCCTCCGCTCCCCCGTCGTCGTCGAACGCGAGCTGGCCCGAGTCGTCACCACCGGCCAGGAGCTCGCGGTGCAGGTAGCGCACCGAGAGGTCCGCGAGGTCGTAGGCACGCTGGTCGGGCTTGACCAGGTAGGTGGCCAGTGCTGTGTCAGCGACGACTCCCGACAACGTCCAGCCCTGAGCCGCGAGCGCATGCGCCTGACCCTTGGCGTCGTGCAGCACCTTGGGTCGGTCGGCGTCCGCAAGCCAGTCGGCGAGCGCCTTGTCGTCGTCGGGCTCTAGCTGCTCGACCCCGACCCATGCCGCCGCGCCCGTGCCGGTGGCCAGGGCGAGGTGCTCGGCCCGGGATCCCACCGGACGGGTGACACCCACGACCTCGACGCCGACCTTCGTGTCGACCGCGTGCTCGCCCAGCCATGCGCCCAGCTCTCCCGGCGCCACGCGGGTGACGGTGAGGTCGGCCGCGGCGTCCGGGGTGGCGGACTCGTCGCCGCCGCCGAGGTAGTCGAAGAGGCGCTCGCGCAACGCAGCGAACTCGAGCGCGTCGAACACCTCGTGGATCGCGTTGCGGTTCCACTCCGTGGTGAACGCCAGGTCGGCCGGGACGGCGGGAAGGTCGAGGTCGCAGACGAGCGCGTTGATGCGGCGGTTGCGCAGCACGTCGTCGAGGTGCTCGCGCAGCGACTCCCCCGCCTTGCCCGGCACCCGCTCGACGTCGGCCACTAGCGCATCGAGCGTTCCGTAGGAGCCGATCCACTTGGCCGCGGTCTTGGGTCCGACGCCCGGGACACCAGGCAGGTTGTCGCTGGTCTCGCCGACCAGTGCTGCGAGGTCGGGATAGTGGTCCGGCGTGACACCGTACTTCTCCTCGACGGCGGTCGGCGTGAAGCGTGCGAGGTCGGAGACGCCCTTGCGCGGATAGAGCACGGTGGTCGTGTCGCTGACGAGCTGGAACGCGTCGCGGTCGCCGGTGCAGATGAGCACCTCCATGCCCTCCGCCTTGGCCTGAGTCGTGAGCGTGCCGATGATGTCGTCGGCCTCGAAGCCGTCCTTCTCGAACGTGGTGACGCCGAGCGCCTCGAGAACGTCCTTGATGAGCGAGATCTGCCCGGTGAACTCGGCCGGCGACTTGCTGCGGTTGCCCTTGTACTCCGCGTACTCCTCTGTACGGAACGTCCGGCGGGAGACGTCGAATGCGACACCCACGTGGGTGGGCTGCTCGTCGCGCAGGACGTTGATGAGCATCGACGTGAACCCGAACACCGCATTCGTGTGCTGGCCGGTGGTGGTCGAGAAGTTCTCGACCGGAAGGGCGAAGAAGGCTCGGTAGGCGACGGAATGGCCGTCGATCAGCAGCAGGCGGTCCACCTGCCCGACTCTAGCTGTCGGCTCGGACGTCAGCCGCGCGGCCGGAGGCGCCGCTCACCCTGACGGCGTCGCATCGTGCGGCGCACGGCGATGAGCTTTCCGGTGTCGCGCGACTGGGTGACCTTCGAGGTGAGGCGAGAACGCAGCTTGCTGGCCTGGATGGCACGGAGCACCGCGATCTGGTTGAACCCGATCTTGGTGAGGTACCGGTTGGACTCGCGAGCGTGCGCCGGAGTGGATGCGACCACGATCTCGCAGTCTCGCTCTTCGCCGTACGAGGCCGCGGCGGACAACAACGTCGACGCCACGTTGCGACGGCGATGGCGGGGTGACACCTGGATCTCCGTGACGACGAGGACCATGTTCAGATTCACCGGCGTCAGCGTGCGGATGTCGCACACCGTGGCGCCGACGATCTCGCCGTCCACCAGCGCGACGATGATGCGCTTGTCAGGGCTGCGGAGTGCGAACTCGAGCGCCGCTGCAGCTTCCGCCACTGTCGGCTCCCGCCACAGTGACTGCTGCGTGAACACCTCGGAGCCCTCGTCGCGACCGAAGGCCGCACACTCGGACCACAGCGCGATCAGGGCGGCAGCGTCCTCGCGGTCCGCGTCGCGCAACACGATGGGGTGCCGGTTCGACATGGGCGTCCTGTCTCGATGGAGCTGGGACTCGTGGGGTGAAACGAGATGTCAGACTACCCCCGAGCAGGGCCATCGTTGAAGCCAGAACCAGCTGAGAGAGGAACATACATGTTCATCGGAGCAGGCACGATCACCAATGTCGTGACCGTGCTCGTGGGGTCGGGCCTCGGCATGCTCATCGGGCACCGTCTGCCCGGCCGCGTCCGCTCGACGGTCACCACGGCGCTGGGTCTCGTGACGCTGCTCATCGCCGCCCAGGCGGCCGCCGACGTGGCTGCACCAGAGCTGGTCGACGCCGTCGGCCGCTCGGCTCCCGTCCTCGTCGTCCTCGGTTCGTTGGTGCTGGGCGGCATCGCCGGATCGCTGCTGCGGCTCGAGGCTCGCTTGGAGCGGTTCGGCGGCTGGCTGCAGGAGCGGTGGTCGCCGAGTGGTGCCGGCGAGACCCGCGAACGATTCATCGAGGGGTTCGTGCTGAGCTCGTTGGTGTTCTGTGTCGGTCCCTTGACGATCCTCGGCTCCATCAACGAGGGTCTCGGCCGCGGCGCCGACCAGCTCCTGCTCAAGTCCGTGCTCGACGGCTTCGCCGCTCTCGCGTTCGCCGCGTCCTTCGGTGTCGGCGTGATGGCCTCGGCCCTGTCAGTGGCCCTGATCCAGGGATCGCTCACGGTGGTCGGTGTCCTGCTGGGTTCCTTTCTCCCCGACGCACACCTGTTCGCGCTCACCGCCACCGGCGGGCTGGTGCTGATCGGCGTGGCGGTCCGACTTCTCGACCTCAAGCCCATCCCGGTCGCCGATCTTCTGCCCGCCCTGATCGTCGCCCCGTTGCTCACGCAGGTCGCCGTCGCCGTGCATTGACGAGGGCTCTGAACCGGCCGATCCGCGGGCGACTTCATCGAACTGTCACACGCGAACGCCCGGTGTGACGCAGATGACTCGCAGATGTGGCTATGCTGCCGAAGAACGAACGCGGCCACCCCGCGTCCTCTACCCCAGGAGACCTGCGTGCGACTGCGACTAGTGGCACTCCTCCCGGTGCTCGTGTTCCTCTCGGTGCTGGGCGCCACCGCACCGGCCGAGGCCGAGCCCGGTGACGACGTCCTCGACGTGACCGGCAGGCTGGTCGACACCCGCTCCGATCCACCCAA
>NZ_JBOHDT010000022.1:0-16455 GCF_050700635.1 Aeromicrobium sp. | reverse complement strand
GCCGGGACAACACGCCGGCACGGGCGCTGTATTCACGGCACGGCTTCGAGGTCGGCGGCGACGAGCAGGTGCCGCCAGGCATCTGGATCACCCACCTGCGGCGCGCCTAGCATCGAGTGGCGCAATCCGAACCGCGAGTGGCGCAGTTCGGTGCGACACGCCGTCTCACAACAGCCACCTTGCGCCACCCGCGGTCAGGAATGCGCCGGTGGACGGGCTCAGAGCTGACGCAGGCGGACCGCGGTCCAGGTCTCGTCGAGGTGTACGGCAGGGCCGAGTCCCCAGCCGTATTCCTCGACGAGGGCGACGACGGCGTCGCGGTCGAGCTCGCGCGGACCGACGGTCGGGAACGCGATCCAGGCCACCGGCGTCGAGCCGAGTGAGGGAAGCACCTCGTCCAGTCGTACCTGCAGACTGGCGAGGTTGTCGACGAGGAGCACCGCCGCGTCCATGCCGTCGAGCGGTTCTTCGACGGTCTCGGCGCCCGGCGGAAGCGGGTCCAGGAGCGCTCTCTCCTCGACAGAATCGGCGACCACCCACACGATCGATCCCTCGGTGATCCCGAGCGTCTCGGCGTGGGTTGCTTCGGTCATCTCGACAGTGTAGGACGCGCGGCGAGGTCATGGATTGCTCGACCAGCGGCGACGCCCTTGCTCTCGAAGCGGGTCATGGCCCGTCCTTCGTAGCGGTCGACCGGGCCGCCTCCGACGTGCGGAGAAACGGACAGCACCGAGGTGGCGACGTCGGCGTAGTCGTCCCAGTCGGTGGCGAACCGCCAGGTGCCTCCCGGCTCGAGCACCCGAGCGACGAGCGCCGTGAAACCCACCGTGACCAGGCGCCGCTTGTGGTGCCTCTTCTTGTGCCACGGGTCGGGGAACCACGTCCATAGCTCGCGGACGGATGCCGGCGGCACCATCGTGGCCAGCGCGTCGGTGGCGTTGACGACCGCCAGGCGAAGGTTGGAGACGCCCTCATGACGCATCGTCACGAGCGTCTGAGCCACCCCGGGCACGTACACCTCGAGACCGAGGAAGTCGTGCTCCGGGTGACTGGCCGCTGCTGCCACCAGGGCTTCTCCTCGACCGCTTCCGATCTCGACCACGAGCGGCGCCCGCCGTCCGAACGCCGCCTCGGCGTCGAGGCGGAAACCCGGTTCGACCGACGTGCTCGGACCGTGGCGTGGCAGGTCGAGGACGTGCGAGTGGTGCAGGTCGTCCCAGGCGCGCTGCTGACGCTCGGTGAGACGGCCTCCGCGCCGGATGAATGACACCGGGTCAGATCGGTACTGCCCAGCGCGGTACGTGACGTCACCCATGGCGGCTAGCGTAGGCGTGTGATCACACCTGACACCAAGGACTGGACCTGGGTCCTGCGTGAGCCCTGCCCCGAATGCGGCCTCGAAGCCGGTGAGGTCGACCCCACCGCGGTGGGCGACCGTGTCCGCGCGACGCTGCCGCGCTGGGAGGCAGCGCTCGGACGCGACGACGCCCGCGAGCGGCCCGACGACGACACCTGGTCGCCCACCGAGTACGCGTGCCACGTGCGCGACGTGTTCCGGGTCTTCGCCGCCCGCACGGAGCTGATGCTGGAGCAGGACGACCCGGAGCTCGAGAACTGGGACCAGGACGAGACGGCGGTGGCCGACCACTACGACCAGCAGGACCCGGCCGACGTCGCGCCACAGCTCGTCGAGGCGGGGGAGCGGGTAGCCGGTGTGTTCGATGACGTGCCCGACGACGCCTGGGCCCGCACGGCCCGACGCAGCGACGGCGCGTCCTTCACGGTCGCCACTCTCGCGCAGTACTTCCTCCACGACGTCGAGCACCATCTCCACGACGTCAAGGCATGAGCGAATCCCTCCTGGGACGAGCTCGGCCGCTCTGAGATCGCGCTCCCCGGACGGGAGACACGAGACGTGGACTCGTGGCACGATCGAGACGTGGCTGAGGACCGATCCGATGAGTGAGATCTCGCTGGACGACTGGGTGGCGGCCATGGCCGCCGAGCTTGGACTCGACGAGGTCGACGTCGATGTCGAGCAAGTGCTCGACCTCGCCGACGCCGCCCATGCCGTCGTGCGACCGGCGGCTCCACTCACCACCTTCGTCGCCGGCCTGGCTGCCGGACGGGCCGGCGGATCGGCCGACGACGTCCGCGAAGCCATCGACGCCGCCGGCGCATTGTGCGATCGAATCGCCGAGGACGCCTGAGTTATCTGGACGCAAGGCGACTCACCGAACCGCGGTCTGGGCGGGAGCAAATCGGAGTTCTCTGGCGTTGTATAGGGTGAAGCAAACGACGTCGGCCCGACGTCTCATCCATGGAGGAGCCATGCAAAGCAGTAACCCGGTCTTCGCCCGCAACGACGGTTTCAACGGTCGTGGCGGCGCTGTGACCACCAGTCCCTCGCAGTGGAAGGTCGACCTCGACGGTCCTCAGGGCTCGTCCCCGACGCACACCGAGCGCGGCGCAGGTCGCATGACCCTCGACTCCGTGGTCGAGAAGACCGCGATCTCGCTGGGTCTGCTCATCCTGGCCGCGGCCGCGACCTGGTTCTTCATCGGCGACCTCGGCGACCCCACCACCGGTGAGGCGGCCTACGGCACGGCGTTCACGCTGGCCATCGGCGGTGCCCTGCTCGGCCTCGTGCTGTCGCTGGTCAACTCGTTCAAGAAGATCGTCAGCCCTGCCCTGGTCATCGCGTTCGCGGTGGTCGAGGGCGTGTTCGTGGGGGCGTTCTCGAAGGTCATCGCCGCCTACGTCGGCGAGCCGTCGGTCGTCTTCCAGGCCGTCATGGCCACCATGGTGGCATTCGGTGGAACCCTGGCTGCGTACAAGTTCTTCAACATCCAGGTCACCGACAGGTTCCGCAAGGTCGTCACGATCGCGATGTTCAGCTTCGTCGGGGTCATGCTGCTCAACTGGGTGCTGAGCATGACCGGCGTGTTCGAGTCGGGAGGCCTGCGCGGCTTCAACACGCTCGGCCTGGTCGTCTCGGCCATCGCCGTGGTGCTCGCGGTGTTCATGCTGATCCTCGACTTCGACTTCGTCGAGCGTGGCGTCGAGGCCGGCCTGCCCGAGCGCGAGTCCTGGCGGGCTGCCTTCGGCCTGACCGTCACCTTGGTCTGGCTCTACATCGAGCTTCTGCGGATCCTTGCGATCCTGCGCGGCAGCGAATGACGCAACGACACGCAAACGGCCGGTTCCCTTCGGGGGGCCGGCCGTTTCGTGTCTCGGTCAGGCCGCGCGACGACGCCGGAGCACGGTCGTCCAGCGACCCTCGCGGGAGACCTCTGTGCCGGGATGGAGCTTGGCCTGCTCCGCCGCCTCCTCGAGGGGCATCAGGTCACGCGGCGGGTCAGTGACCGACGGCATCACGGACTGGGCCGCCACGGCGCGCT
Source organism: Aeromicrobium sp. (assembly GCF_050700635.1). Lineage (GTDB taxonomy): Bacteria > Actinomycetota > Actinomycetes > Propionibacteriales > Nocardioidaceae > Aeromicrobium. The sequence continues at coordinate 13,054 of NZ_JBOHDT010000022.1, read as the reverse complement.
CGCGGATCGCGGCCGCCATCGACGGCACCAGGAACGACACCATGTTCGCGTAGCCCATGGCGGACGGATGGAAACGGTCGGAGCCGAACATCACGTCGAACTTCTCGTCGAAGACCGGACCGAGCAGGTCGCCCAGCGACACGGCACGGCCGCCGGCGGCGACCACGGCCATCATCTGGCGGCGAGCGAGGTTGCGGCTACGTCGGCGAGCCACCCATCGCAACGGCTGCGGGATCGGCCGGATGGTGCCGAGATCGGGGCAGGTGCCGACCACCACCTCGCAGCCAGCGGTGACGAGGCGACGCACCGCCGCGCCGAGCAGCCGTGCCGAGGTGAACGACGACACGCTGTGGGTGATGTCGTTGGTGCCGATGACGATGAGCGCGATGTCGGGTTTGTAGGTCAGGCCCCGGTTGATCTGCTCGCGCAGGTCCGCGGTCTGGGCTCCGACGACAGCCTCGCTGTGGACGTCGACGGGAGCGTCCAGCACGTGCGCGAGACCGATGCCGACGAGTGCGGGCGGTGTCGCGTCTGCGGTGTCCAGGCCGTAGCCGACAGCGGCTGAGTCGCCGAGCACGAGGCAGTGGATCGGCCGGCCGGGGAGGTCGTCACCGTAGACGCCGTCCGCCGACGGGGGGCGGTCCTCGGTCATGCCGATCGCCCGTCGCGCGACGACACTCTCGCCGAACAGGATGCCGAAATAGCCGGTTGCGGCCGCGCCGGCACCGACGGCGGCTGAAACGGCTGGCTTCGGGACTGTACGCACAACTCCATTTTAGTTGCTCCGGCAATGAAATATTGGAGTTCACACACCTGTCACACGACGTTGACCCGCGGGTTCCAAGTGATGCCTAGGGTCGATCTCGTGATGGGGATTCAGCAGCTCCTCCGGTCCGCCGGCCAGGGCGCGACACACTGGTACGTCGTGATCGACCAGGTGTCTCGCCGCAACGCCATGGTGGGGTGCACGGCGCTCGCGCAGCGCCGCCTCGAGTACCTCGAGGTCGAGGAGTTCCTGACTCTCCATCAACGTCAGTACGACGCCGGCCGCGGTGTCGCCATGCAGCGCACCGGCTGATCACCACCCTGTCGGAGCATCGACCTAGGATGAACGACGTGCCAGTGGATCTGCCCAACCTGCGCGATGTCGCGGGCCTCCTCACCGAAGACGGCCGCCGAGTGCGGCCGGGTGTTCTGCTGCGCAGCGCCCTTCCGGCGTCCGACGACGTCGTGCCGGCCGATCTCGCCTGGCCGCCCTCGGTCGTCATCGACCTGCGCTCGCCCTACGAGCTGCGTCATGGCCATCCGCTCGAGCATCTCGAGGCGCGCCTGGTCAACCTTCCGCTCCTGCAGGCGCTTCGCCCCGGCAACCAGGACTCCGAGAGTCTCGCGATCCTCTACCGCGTGGTGCTCGAGGATGCCTCCCACCTGCTGGTCGACGTCGTCCACGAGGTCGCCGATGCCGACGGCCCCGTGCTCGTGCACTGCGCAGCCGGCAAGGACCGCACCGGTGTCAGTGTCGCTCTCGTGCTGCGTCTGGTGGGCGTCCCGCACGACGATGTGCTGGCCGACTACCTGCTCACCGAGCACGCCCGCGGCGACATCGACGCGAGGCTGCACCGCGACGACGTCGAGCCCATCTACCCAAAGTCGTTCTACCTCGTGTCGGCTGAGGCGCTCGCGGGGGTGCTCGACATCTGGGACGAGCACCCGGGCGGCGTCGAGGACTGGTTCGTCGACGCGGGAGGCGATTTCGCGGCGCTCGACCGCCTGCGCAAGCGCATGCTCGACTGATGACGAGCAGTGCTCGGCAGCAGGTCATCGAGCAGGTCGTCACCCACGTCATGGCACGGCGACCGTCACACCCGCTGAGGGTCGCGGTCGACGGCATCTCCGGGGTGGGCAAGTCGACGTTCGCAGCGGACAAGCTCACCACGGTGATCGGAGACCATGGAGGCGAGACCGTCCATCTGTCCACGGACGACTTCCACCATCCCGCCGCAAATCGCCGACGTAACCGACGCAGCGCGCGGCTACACGAGGACGCGTTCGACCTCGAGTCCTTCCGGCGACTCGTGCTCGACCCGCTCGGCCCGGACGGAGATCGCCGTACCGCGCCAGGCTGCGCGACCTCACCACGGATCAACCGATCGACGAACCCGCAGAGACCCCGCCAGTCACCGCCGTCCTGGTCGTGGACGGAAGCTTCTTGCAGAGTGCCGCACTGGCCGGTGGCTGGGACGTGGTCATCTTCCTGCACGCGTCGTTCGCCACCGCGGTCGAGCGCGCCGTGCCTCGCTACACCGCGCTGTTGGTTCCGCCGGCGCGGTTCGAGAGGCCTACGCCAGGCGGTATCACGCCGCGGGCCGGCTCTACCTCGACGAGTGCGAGCCCCGGCGCCACGCGTCGATCGTGATCGACAACGAACGTCTCGACCGACCGAAGACGATCGCATCGACACCGTGGTGGCGGTGTCAGCGGGACGAAGCGGCGAAGGGTGCGGCCGCGCCGTAGAGCTTGTACAGCGCGAACGGTCCCGTCTGGAAGGTGCTGCAGCGGTCCTCGAACAGCTTCGAGGCCCGCGCGTCCGACATGCGGGCGCCGTACCCGACCGCCTTGGTGCCGTTGTCGACCTTTCCGGTCGCGAAGTTCCGGATCCGTTGCACCATCCCCAGTCGGTGCTCCGCGTCCGAGCGACGCCACCAGCTGCAGGTGAAGCTGCCCAAGGGTCCCTTCGTCGACGCGGCCTTGGTGTCACCGAACGGGTCGGGGACTGCCTCGAGCGAGGCCGTGGACCTGCCGTCGACTCCCTTGAGCGGTGCCTGGTACGGCGAGCACAATCGCGTGGCGAGCCCGACGGAGCAGATCGCTGCCAGGACGTCCTTCTGCGCCGTGGTGTCGGCCGTCAGGGCCGGGTCGGTGCCGGGCCTCGGCGGCGTCGTCGTCCACGAGCACACCGTGTCGTTTCCTCCGGGGTACCCGCTGACCGTGAACCCGGCAAAGCACGCCACCAACTCGGCCTCGTTGAGCAGGTCGCTGGTGCCGATACTCGTCGCCGGCGCGGTGCCGCCCAGGCAGCCCGGCAGGATCTTCGGCGAGCTGGTCACCTTCTTGCCCGGCGCAGCGCTGTTGGACCACCAGCAGTTGCCGGTGTTGCCCGGGAAGGAGTCCCACCAGAAGTCGAGACCGTTCGGCTTGACCTCACCACTGGGACTCTCGCCCATCCGATTGTGGTGGAACATGTTGTCGAACGACGTCGACACTGCGAGCGGGTCGCAACCGGGCACCGGTGTGGAGCTGCCCACCGGCGGCGGACCGCAGACGAGGGCGTCCGGCACCGCGAAGAGCATCGTGCCGCGCCGCCAGTTGTCGTAAAAGTGGTTGTCGCGGATGGTGTTGGCGTTGCCGCCTGCTATCCATAGCCCGGTGCCGACCGGTGCGGGGATGAACGGCTCGACGTCGGAGCCGGCGACGAACGGGTTGAAATTGTTGTCGTAGAAGTTGTTCTTCTCGATGACGTTGCCGTGCTGCGGGAAGCCCGGGTGGCCGGGAGCGGTGAACACGTCGGTCGTGTAGCCGAGGGCGTTGTCGTAGAAGTTGTTCTCTGTGATCAGGGTGCCGTGGCTGTCGGTGCCCGAGAAACCACTGGTGTTGTGGTGACTGTCGCACCAGCGGACGACCTGGCTGTAGCGATACTCCGGGTAGAACGGCAGGTAGCGCTTGTCCGTCGTGGCCGCACCGGAGCCGGGGTAAAGGCCCGAGTCGCCGTTGCCGACGGCCTCGCAGTTCTGCATGACCCCGTGGTCCTCCATGAAGGTGAGCACGCCGTACGCGCCGGCGAAGAACGTCTTGAACCGGTCGAACAGGTAGCCGTCGGTCTCCACGATGTAAACGTCGTGCTCGCGCGCGTGACGCACGGTGACGTTGCGCAGCACGAAGCCGTCGGCCCGGTCGATGAAGATGCCGACGTCCTTCTTGTGCCCGGCCGCGGACGGGCCGCCGTTGCCCGCATGGGCGTCACCGGCCTCGACCACCACGTCATCGGCACTCACGCCCGAGCCCTCGAGCTGGAGGTTGCAGCGGATGCACGGACCCGGGTTCGGGATGCCGTGACGATTCTCGCGCGGGGGCGACGGCGGCGCTGCTGTGTCGAGCCCGCGACCGATCACGGCCACGAGATTGGCGTCGTTCGGGCAGTGGAACTGATAGTCGTGGCTCAGCGCACCGGGATCGCCGCTCTCCGCCGGAATCGTGTACTGCTGGCAGGCGGGGTCGTGAGTCGGCTGTGACCGGGCGGTCGGCTCGGTGTAGAGGCCAGGCATCACCACGACGCGGTCGTTGTTGCCCGCCGCCGTCACGGCGGTCTGGATCTCGTCGTAGTCGCAGCGGGCGTACAGCCTCGCGTTGACCCGCAACAGCTGGGAGGCCTCCTTGGCGGAGAAGGCCTGATGGTCGGTCGGCCGGATGAAGTAGCCGTCGGCGCGTGCGCGGGCGATCGACTGGCGGAGCCGGTTCATCGAGTCGTCCTGGCAGACCACCAGGGTCTCCCCGGGTGGAGCGTCGTCCAGAGCCGACTTCAGTGATCGGGCCGTCGGGACCTTCCCGCCGGCGCACGGCGAGATGGTGCAGTCCGGCTTCGGGTCGGGCCAGTACGCAGGGCGCTCGACGTGCGCCTGCGCGGCCATGGACGGAAGCAGCAACGTCAGGAGTGAAACCACCACGATCAGGACGACTCGGCGCATACGGACTCCTTCGGGCGCAACCGTGGGAAGTAGAACGAGTTATACCGTTGGGCGTTACGTTTCGTCCTGATCGGCGCCGCGGTGCAACCGCTGCCGTCAACTGCCCAGCGAGCCCAGAGCAGGCCCGCTGATTCGGTACGTGAGCCAGTCGTCGAGCGGTCGAGCATCGAGTCCGTCGTAGAACCCGATGGCGTCGCTGTTCCAGCGAAGAACGGCCCACTCGAGGCGGGTCCAGCCACGGTGCAGCGCGATGCGGGCCAAGGCCGACAGCAGTGCGCGACCCATCCCGGAGCCGCGTTGGTGTTCGGACACGTAGAGGTCCTCCAAGTAGAGGCCGGGCACGCCCTCCCACGTCGAGAACGTGCGGTACCAGAGCGCGAACCCGGCCGCATTGCCGCCGTCGTCCACGGCGATGAGGGCAGAGGCGACGGAATCTGGACCGAACATCGCCTCGCGCAGCAGTTCAGGCGTGGCCTTGACGGCATCCGGCTCACGCTCGAACTCAGCCAGCTCGCGGATCATTCGCAGAATCGCAGGCACGTCTTCGGGGGTCGCCACGCGGATGCGATCGGGCAGCTCGGGAAGGTCCACGAGGCGACTCTACGACGGTGTGGCCCGCATTCTGCCCGCGTACTCTTGGCGGCATGACAGGGGATCGCCTGCTCGAGCCTCGCGAGGTGCCCCTCGGCGGCGTCCGGGGCCTCACGGTCCATCGCACCCTCCCGCACCGCGCCCTCCCCACGGTCGGTGCCTGGTGCTTCGTCGACCACTTCGGACCCACCCGAGAGACGATGACGGTGCTGCCGCATCCGCACACCGGGCTCCAGACGGTCACCTGGCCGCTTGCTGGCGACATCCGGCACCGTGACAGCCTCGGCAGCGACGTCGTCCTCAAGCCGGGGGAGCTCAACCTCATGACGTCCGGCGACGGTGTCTCCCACTCGGAGTTCTCCGTCGGAGACGGCACAATGATGCACGGCATTCAGCTGTGGGTGGCGCTGCCGGACGGAGCCCGGACCGGTCCGCCCGCGTTCGAGCACATCCCCGACCTGCCGCGCACGGGTGGAGATGGCTGGCGCGCCACCGTGCTCATGGGCGAGCTCGCCGACGTGCAGTCGAAAGCCGTCACCTACTCGCCCTTGGTCGGCGCGGAGCTGACGCTGGGCGCCGGCAAACCCGCCACCATCCCGCTGAAAGCCGGTTTCGAGCACGCCGTCCTCGCGGTCGACGGGACGGTGCGCGTCGGCGGCTTCGACCTGGCTCACCGCCAGATGCTCCACCTCGAGCCCGGACGCTCGTCGGTCGACCTCGAAGTGCCGCGGGACGCGACGGTGCTGTTGATCGGGGGAGAGCCGTTCACCGAGCCGCTCGTCATGTGGTGGAACTTCATCGGCCGCACCCATGAGGACATCGTCCAGGCGCGCGAGGACTGGGAGCAGGCTGCTGAGCGGTTCGGTCAGGTCGACGGACACGACGGCCAGGTCATCCCGGCGCCCCCGCTGCCGCACGTCCGGCTCACGCCGCGCCGCCGTCGGGTGTGACCAAGCCGACTGTGCGGACCGGCCGTCGATGAGGTACGGTCGTACTTCAGATACCGCGGGTATCTGAATTCTTGACTCGTACCGTGAGGACTCCTGCATGACCCACTACACCGACAAGGTCGCCGTCGTCACCGGAGCCGGCTCCGGCATCGGTCGCGCCCTCGCCGTCGAGCTCGCCCGCCGCGGCGCGAAGCTCGCCATCAGCGACGTCGACGACCAGGGGCTCGCGGAGACCCTCGACCTCGTCAAGGCTGCGCACGTCATGGGGGAGGGCGCCGACGTGCGCAGTGACCACCTCGACGTCGCCGAGCGCGAGCTTGTCCTCGCGTACGCGAACGCGGTTGCCGAGCACTTCGGACGCGTCAACATGGTGTTCAACAACGCCGGCATCGCCTTCACCGGCAGCATCGAGGAGATGTCGTTCAAGGACGTCGAGAAGGTCATGGACGTCGACTTCTGGGGCGTCGTCAACGGCACCAAGGCGTTCCTGCCACACCTGATCGCGTCGGGCGACGGACACGTCGTCAACATCTCCAGCATCTTCGGCATCTTCGCCGTTCCCACCCAGAGCGCGTACAACGCGGCCAAGTTCGCGGTTCGAGGCTTCACCGAGGCACTCCGCCAGGAGATGCTCACCACGAAGCGGCCGGTCAAGGTCACGTGCGTGCACCCCGGTGGCATCAAGACCAACATCGCGCGCAACGCCGAGCAGACCGAGGGACACGACCACGACGCGCTCTCGAAGGAGTTCGACAAGTTGGCCCGCATGAGTCCCGAGAAGGCGGCGAACGTCATCCTCCGCGGCGTGGAGCGGGGGCGCGCGCGGGTGCTGGTCGGCTGGGACGCCCACGCGCTCGACGCATTCGTCCGGGTGGCCGGACCGGCCTACCAGGGCATCGTCGCGCGATTCGGCAAGAGCAAGGGCCTGTAGAACCGGGATGAAGAACGACTGGGCCGGCCAGGCCTTCCCGCACCCGTCCGGGCGACGCCCGGTGATAGGTGACGTGGCGGGGGTCGACCGTTCCCGACCGCTGCAGGACACCATGTCGCGTGCCGCCAACCTCCGGCCGATCTTCGAGATGCACGTCTTCCAGCAGAAGTTCGTCTTCGTCGCCGGTGCCCACCTCGCGGCCGAGATGTGCGACGAGTCGAGATTCGCCAAGGGTCTGTCTCCGGCGCTTGAGGCGCTGCGCGACTTCGTCGGCGACGGGTTGTTCACGGCGTACAACGACGAGACGAACTGGCACCTCGCGCACGACCTGCTGCGGCCGGCGTTCACGCGGGAGGCGATGCAGCGGTACCACCCCACGATGCTGCAGACCATCGGCGAGCTGTTCGCGATGTGGGAGTCCCGCGACGGTCCGGTGGACGTCGCGCAGGGCATGACGAAGCTGACGATGGAGACGCTCAGCCGTGCCGCCTTCAGCCACGACTTCGGCTCGTTCACCGAGGAGGAGCCGCACCCGTTCGTCCCCGCGATGATCGCCGCGCTGTCCACGGGTCAGCGCATCGGCTCCCTCAACGCGATGCCGGGCGCCGGCCTGTTCGCCAACCGACTGCGAAGCAAGAACGCCCATCACCAGGAGTACATCGACTCGATGCTCGACGGGATCATCGCGGACCGGCGGGCTGCCGACGACACCGACGATCGGGACCTTCTCGGGCTGATGCTGGGGACAGGCCATCCGAAGACGGGGGAGCGGCTCGACGACCTCAACATCCGCCACCAGATCCTCACGTTCCTCGTGGCCGGCCACGAGACGACGTCCGGCGCGTTGTCGTTCGCGCTCTACTACCTGTCGCGGCATCCAGACGTGCTCGCGAAGACCCAGGCCGAGACCGATGCGATCCTGGGCGCCGATCCCCAGGCCGAGCCCACGTTCGAGCAGGTACCCAAGTTTCGGTACATCCGCCGTGTGCTCGACGAGACGCTGCGGCTCTGGCCGACGGCACCGGCGTTCACCCGCAGTCCGCGGGAGGAGCTGACGCTCTCGACCGGGCATCGCATGCGTCCGGAGGACTGGGCCATCGTCATCCTGCCGATGGTCCACCGTGACACCGAGGTCTGGGGCGACGACGCGGACCGGTTCGACCCCGACCGATTCACCGCGGAGCGCTCCCGTGGCCGTGCGCCCCATGTGTACAAGCCGTTCGGCACCGGGGAGCGGGCCTGCATCGGCCGTCAGTTCGCATTGCACGAGTCGGTGCTGGCCCTGGTGCGGCTGCTGCACCGCTACAACCTCTCCGGTGACCCCGACTACGAGTTGCGCATCTCTGAACGCCTCACCCTCATGCCCGAGGGCTTCGAGCTCAATCTGACTCGGCGCGTCCCGGCGCCGGCACTGTCCACCCCCACAGGAGCATCATCATGAGTGCACACATCGACCTGCGAGGATCCCGCGCTCTTGTCACCGGGGCGACCGGTGGCCTCGGCCAGGCCATCGCCCGACGTCTCGCCAAGGAAGGCGTCCAGCTTGTGCTCAGCGGCCGTCGCCTCGACGTCCTCGAGCCACTCGCCAAGGAGCTCGGAGCGACGGCCATCGCTGCCGAGCTCGAGGATCTGGCCGACGTCGACCGGCTGATGAATGAGGCCGGTCCGATCGACCTGCTGGTCGCCAACGCGGCGCTCTCGTCGTCCGGCAACCTGTTGGAGTACACGCCCGAGCAGATCGCCAGGGCGGTCACCGTCAACCTGCACGCACCGATCGCCATGACTCGCACCGCTGCACTCGCGATGGTCGAGCGCGGGCGCGGGCACATCGTGATGATCGGCTCAGTGTCGGGCAAGATCGCGTCCACCGACAGCTCGCTCTACAACGCCACGAAGTTCGGGCTTCGCGGGTTCGCGCTGGGGCTCCGGCAGGATCTCGGTCCGCAGGGCGTGGGTGTCTCGATCGTCGAGCCCTCGTTCGTGAGCGAGGCCGGCATGTTCGCGGACTCGAAGGCCAAGCTGCCACCGGGTGTTCGCCTGGTGTCGCCCGATGCCGTCGCCGACGGGGTGGTCAAGGCGATCCACCGCGACCGAGCCGAGGTCGTCGTCGCCCCGATCGAGATGCGGGCCGGCGCTGCGCTCAGCGCCTCGCTTCCCGACTTCGCCGCCACGGTGCAGCGGATCAGCGGCGGCGCGAAGGTGAGCGCCGACCTCGCCGACGGGCAGCGCCACAGCCGGTAGGGTGGATATTCCAAGTAGGAATATCCACCGGAGGGATCCATGCCAGTCCTGCCCGACCTCAGCCCGGCCGCCGAGCTGACGTCGTCGATCGTCGCCGGCGTCACCGACGACCAGCTCGATCGCCCCACGCCGTGCCCCGACTACGCCGTGTGTGACATCCTGGCGCACCTGGACGGCCTGTCGGTGGCGTTCGCCGCAGCCGCCGCCAAGGAGCTCGGCGACATGACCAACACCCCGCCCGGCTCCGCCGACTTCGCTCTGGCGGACGGCTGGCGCGAGCGAATCCCGTCGCAGCTGGAAGCGCTGGCACAGGCGTGGCACGACCCGTCCGCCTGGGACGGCATGACCCGGGCCGGGGGCGTCGACATGCCTGGTGAGGTCGCGGGCATCGTCGCGCTCGACGAGGTGGTGCTCCATGGCTGGGACCTCGCGAAGGGCACCGGCCAGGCCTACGAGCCAGACCTCTCGACCGCGTCCGTCGTGAACTGGTTCCTCGTCGAGAGCCGAAAAGGCGACGTGCCGGAGGACCTGTTCGGGCCCGTCGTCGAGGTCGGCGACGATGCGCAGACGTTCGACCACGCCCTCGGGCTGGCCGGTCGCGACCCCGACTGGCAACCGTCCTGATTCAGCCCCTGCTGGCCTTGTCGTCGCCGAAGGCCCCGTCGCGCTCGCGGACGGCCTCGCGGAACCCGACGGTGGCCGCGCGCGCCTGGAAGGCGTAGCCCTCGCGGGTGTGGCGGGCGACGCCGTCGAACACGGTGCTCACCATCCCGGACGTCGCCACGCCTTGCGCCAGCAGAGCGCTGTTGAGGGCGAGCTTGACCATCATCAGCTGGTTCACCGGGAGCAACGAGATCTTCTCGACGAGCGCCTCGGTGCGCGCGTCCAGCTCGTCGGCGGGCCACGACTCGACGGCGAGGCCCCAGTCGGCCGCCGTGCGACCGTCGATGCACTCGCCGGTGAACAGCATCCGCTTGGCGCGGGCATCGCCGACGCGGTGCGCCCACATCCCGGCTGCCGGAACACCCCACACGCGGGTGGGCGGGTAGCCGATTCGGACGTCGTCGGCGCAGATGATCTGGTCGGCGAACAGCGCGATGTCGGATCCACCGGCCACGGCGAAGCCGTGCAGCTTCGCGACGGTCGGCTTGTTCGCGTGCAGCAAGCTCGAGAACCCGCGGTTGAAACGGCTCATCATGGCGTAGTCGGCCATCGGGTCCCAGGTGCGGCCCGGGTCGTGGTTCGCCATCTGCACGGCAGGGTCGAGCACCGTCCCCGTGGTGTCAGGCGCGCCGTCTGTGGCATCGAAGGCGTTCTCGGCGAACAGCGAGAGGTCGTAGCCGCCGCAGAACCCTTTGCCCCGACCGGACAGCAGGATGACGTGCACCCGCGGGTCCAGATCGGCGCGCTCGACGGCGTGGGCGAGATCCACCGGAGTGTCGTTGGTGATGGCGTTGCCCTGCACGGGTCGGTTGAACGTGATCCGCGCGATCCGCTCGGTCACTTCGTAGGTCAACGTCCGGTAGGTGGGCTCGTCTTGGGCCTGCTCACGACCCGCGTAGAGCGAGTCCCCGCCGTCGAGTGCGCTCTCGCGCCACGCTGCCGGTCGTTCGCCGGCATTCATGCGACGACCTCCTGTTTCTCGCCGGTCCCCTTGGGCGTGGACCGCTCGATGATCGGCGCCAGGTCGATCCCGGTCGGCAGGGTGCCGAAGACGTCGCCGCGGTCGCGGCCGAGCCTGCTCGCGGCGAACGCCTCGGCGACGGCAGGATGCCCGTGCCGCAGCAGCAGCGAGCCCTGGAGCGCGATCGCCATGTCGCCCACAACGCGGCGGGCCCTGTACTGAAATGACTCGGGCTCCATGGTGTCGAGGTCGGTGAAGGCCGAGCCGAGCTCGTCGACGAACGCGTCGTAACGCCGATCGGATCCGCGGGCCTCGTCGAGCTCTTCGAAGAAGACCGCCAGCGATTCCGGCTGCTTGGCGGCAGCACGCAAGGTGTCGAGTGCGGCGACGTTTCCGGAGCCCTCCCACACCGACATCAGCGGTGCCTCGCGGTAGAGCCGCGGCATCCGGGAGTCCTCGACGTAGCCGTTGCCGCCCAGGCACTCCAGCGCCTCGGCGGCGTGGATGGGCGACCGCTTGCACACGTGGTACTTGCTCACCGCGAGGCTCACCCGACGCAGCATCGTGGCGTGCTCGTCACCGGCCTCGGCTCGGTCCGTCAGCGCCGCCAGCCAGAGGGCGGCAGTGGTGGCGCCCTCGGCCTCGACGGCGAGATCGGCGAGCACGTTGCGCATGAGCGGCTGGTCGACCAAGGGCCTGCCGAACACGCGCCGGTGTACGGCGTGATGCGTCGCTTGCAGGACGCCCGCGCGCATCGAGCTCGCGGAGCCGATGGTGCAGTCGAGCCGGGTCATGTTGACCATGGCGATGATCGTCGGCACGCCACGACCCTCGTCGCCGAGCCGCCAGCCAACGGCGTCGACGTACTCGACCTCGCCGCTCGCGTTCGAATGGTTGCCGAGCTTGTCCTTGAGCCGTTGCAGGCGGATGCCGTTGGCCGTGCCGTCCGGCAGCACGCGCGGGACGACGAGGCAGGTGAGCCCGCCGGGAGCCTGGGCGAGCACGAGCAGGAGGTCGGACATCGGGGCCGAGGTGAACCACTTGTGCCCGGTGATCAGGTACGTGCCGTCGGCCTGCTCCTGGGCGCGGGTGGTGTTGGCCCGCACGTCGGATCCGCCCTGCTTCTCGGTCATCGACATGCCGGCGGTGATGAACTGCTTCTCGGACGGTGCGCGGAAGGACGAGTCGTAGCCGGCCGCGGTGAGTCCCGGCTCGAACTGCTCCGCCAGCGCCGGGTCGACGCGCAGTGCCGGCACCGCGGCGTAGGTCATGGAGATCGGGCACTGGTGTCCGGCGTCGACCGGGCCCCAGGCGCTGAGCTTGGCGGCGCGGACAAGGTGGGCGTGCGGGTCGTCGGACGCCCACGGTGTGCCGTGCAGGCCGAAACCCGTCGAGATCTCCATCAGCTCGTGGTAGCTCGGGTCGTACGCCACCTGGTCGATGCGGTGGCCGTATCTGTCGTGGGTGTGCAGCACGGGCGGGTGAGCCTCGGCCCTGTCGCCGAGCGCGATGGCGTGCGCGCTGCCGGCCTGCCGGCCGACGTCGTGGAGCTCGTCGAGCGCGCTTGTGGCGCCTTCGCGGCGCAGCGTCTCTTCGAACACCGCGTAGTCGGCGGTGTCATGGCCGGTGAGTGGCGGGACCTGGTTGGTCACCTCGTGGGTCGTCATGTCGTTCCCTTCTGGCGGAGTCGCTTGATCTCGGTGCGGAAGTCCTCGTAGCCCTGACGCATGGCGTCACGGGGCCAGTCGGCGGGCAAGAGCTCGCCGGGCAGGGCCGGGTCGGTGCGCAGATGCCGCACGAGGGCTGCTGCCCCGGTGAAGCGTTCGGCGAACGTGGGGCTGTTGGCGGTGGCATCGAGGAGCTCTCGGCCAGTGGCTGCCCAGCGATCGAGGTCCCACAACTGCTGCGCGAGTGCCGACGGGTCGTCGTGGCTCGAGACCAGGCGCGTCGTGTCGGGCTCGGGGGAGTGGTCGCG
>NZ_JBOHDT010000021.1:0-6261 GCF_050700635.1 Aeromicrobium sp. | reverse complement strand
GCGCTTCATCGCCGAGTGGAACCCGGTGTCAGCCCTCACACAGGCCTGTCGTGAGCTCTGGGGGAACGCCGGCCCTGTCGCCGCCGATGCGGCCTGGCCGTTGCAGCACGCTGTGGAGGCGTCGATCGTCTGGTCGATCCTGCTGACCGCGATCTTCGCCCCGCTCGCCCTCGCGGCCTACCGCCGTCGCTCGCGCGACTGACGGCAGGCCGCGATTCGGTCGAACGGTCGCCCCCGTTCAGCTCGCGCCGACGGGCACCTGTCGATCGCGTCGTGAGTCCTGACGGCCGAGGGCATTCCACTCGATAACCGACACCGCGATCGCGATGACGAAGAACCGTGAGGGTAGCGGGAGGATGCAGATCAGCGCGCCGACCAGGAGCAGGATGGCGGTCCAACGCGGGACCGCGTCGCTGCGAACCAGGCTCACAGCCGTCAGAAGCCAGCCGATCGCAAGGATGATGAACGAGGCGATGAAGCCGGCCTGAACGAGCGGGATGCCCGAGCTGGCGATCTCCCGGCCGGCCTCCATCCCGGCGAGTCCGGGCAGCACGAACACCATGCTCCAGGCGCCGCCGACGGAAAGCAGCGTCCCGACCATCGCGAGGTTCGAGCCGACCAGCCCCAGACCCTCGCGGAGCGACGGGAGCTCGTTCATGAAGCGGAACAGCGCGAAGGCCAGCAGCATCAGGCCGGCCATCGCACACACGGAGGCCGCGATCGCGATGGGTGACTCCGCGATCGCCAAGTCGGACTCGAAGCCCTCGACGGCGAATGTGAGCACCAGCAGCACGAGGCTCAGCACGGTGACTGGCCCTGCGGCGAGGGCGGCGGGACGGAAGTTCATGGTTGTTCCTCTCGGATGGGGAGCACCCACGCTAGGAACGCCGGCCCTCGTCGCGGCACCTCTCACGGGATGAAGTGTGTCCTCCGCGAGCAGGACGCCTGGCCGCCGCCGCGGACATAGAGTGCGAAGCATGCCGATCAAGCAGGTGGACGTGCTGATCGCCGGGACGCTGGTGGCGCTCGGCTTCGTCCAGCTCGTGTCGGATCCGCCCCTGCATCCCGAGGTCGCCGCGCTGCTCACGCTCGCCATGACGATGCCGGTCCTGGTCCGCCAGACGTGGCCGCTGCCGGTCACCACCGTGGTCGCCGGTGCCGCGGTGGCCTACGCGCTGGCGATCGACCCGGTCCCACCCTTCGCGGGTTTCCTCGCGCTTCTGCTGGTCATGGGCTACACGGTGGCCCGGGAATGCCGCCCGTGGACGGCTGCGGTCGCGTTCACGTTGATGACGACGGCACTCATCGCGGTCAGCCTCACGCAGCCGATCGCATGGTTCGAGTGGGTGTACCCGATGGTCTACGGCGGGGGCGCGGCCTTGGCCGGTCTGGTCGTCCGTCTTCGATCCGGACGTCAGGCCGTCGACACGAAGACGCGCGTCCGCGCCGCCGTCTCGGACGAACGCGGCCGCATCGCCCGTGAGCTGCACGACGTCGTCGCGCACGGGCTGGGCGTCATGGTGATGCAGGCGGAGGCGGCGGACGAGCTCCTCGACTCCGATCCGGGAGCCGCGCGGAGGTCGCTCGGCAAGGTGCAGGAGACCGGCCGCGAGGCCATCGGTGAGCTCACGCTGCTGCTGGGTCTGTTGCGAGCCGGCGACCAGGCCAACGGCCGTGAACCACAGCCCATGCTCGCCGAGCTCCCGTCCCTGGTGCGGCAGTTCGAGGACAGTGGCAGGCAGGTCGAGCTCACGACCCGCGGCGACCTCTCGTCGCTGTCGACGGGCGTGCAGCTGACGATCTACCGCGTCGTCCAGGAAGCCCTCACCAATGCGGCGAAGCATTCCCTCGCCAGACAGGTACGGGTCGATGTCGCCACGGCGGAGAGTCGCGCCGAGGTCGTGGTCGCCGACGACGGCCCGCGTCGGCACGGATCAGGCGGCGCCGGACACGGCCTGATCGGCATGAAGGAGCGCGCCGGCCTGTACGGCGGCAGCCTCGAGGCCGGCCCGGACGGCGACGGCTTTCGGATCAGGCTGGAGGTTCCGGCGTCATGATCAATGTGCTGATCGCCGACGACCAGGCCCTCATCCGGGACGGTCTGAGCCTCATCCTGGACTCGCAGCCGGACATGGAGGTCATCGGCGAGGCATCCGACGGCGAGGAGGCCGTCCGGGCAGCGGCGACGCTGCGACCGGATGTCGTACTCATGGACATCCGGATGCCGGGTGTCGACGGGTTGGAGGCGACGCGACGCGTGACGTCCGGAGGAGACTGCCGCGTCCTGGTGCTCACCACGTTCGACCTCGACGAGTACGTCGTGGAGGCGTTGAAGGCCGGTGCCAGCGGCTTCCTGCTGAAGTCGTCGCCGCGTCAGCACCTGCTGCACGCCGTGCGGACCGCCGCAGACGGCGGTGCACTGCTCGACCCCCGGCTCACCGTGCGTCTGGTCGAGGAGCATGTGCGCGGACGCACGAACAGATCACCGGCCACCGAGAAGCAGCTCGCCCGCCTCACCGCGCGCGAGCGGGAGGTACTCGGACTGCTCGCGCGCGGACTCTCGAACGGCGAGATCGCCCGGCACCTGCATCTCGGCGAGACGACGGTCAAGAGCCACGTCGCCCACACACTCGACAAGATCGGCGCGCGCGACCGGATCCAGGCCGTCGTGTTCTCGTACGAGGCCGGCATCGTGCGCCCCGGCGACCCCGCCTGAATCTTCTGCATGCATTGCATGCACGAAAACCAGTATTGACGCGAGGAGTGGTGGCGATGTCGATGCTGACCGTACGAAGTCTCGATCCCGAGGTGAAGGCCAAGCTGCGCGAGCGCGCGGCTCATCACGGACGATCCATGGAGGCAGGGGTGCGCGTGAGTCAGGCCTTCCGGGCGCGACGCTCGTAGTCCGCGCGGGCGGCGGTGTCGGCGTCGGCGAGCACGCTGTCAGCACGGAACGCCTTGGCCACTCCGCGCTGGTACCACCGGGGCATGACGAGCCCGAACTTCGTCATGCCCTGGGTCCACCGTGGCACCCACATCTCCGGACGCGGACGGCGCACGGTCGCCTCGATGACCTTGGCGACGTCGTCGGCCGTCACCGCCTTGATGCCGCGTGCTGACGGAACGCCGGCAGCGAGCTCGGTCTGGACGATGGTGGGCAGCACGACGCTCACGTCGACGCCCTGCGGCTCCAGCTCGGCGCGGGCCGCCTCGGTGAAGCCGACCACGGCGAACTTCGACGCGGAGTAGGTCGCGCCGTCGGCCACCGCCAGCCGTCCGACGGCGGACGCTACGTTGACGATGTGCCCGCGACCGCGCTCGATCATCCCCGGAGCGACCGCCTTCGTGCCGAAGATGACACCGTGCAGGTTCACGTCGACGATGCGCCTCGCGACCTCGTCGGGCTCCTTGAGAACCGAGCCGAGCGGCATGATGCCGGCGTTGTTGATCAGGACGTCGATTGGCCCGATCGAGGACACCTCCCCGAGGAAAGCGGTCCAGGAGGCCGCGTCGGAGACGTCGAGTCCGGCGGCCACGACGCCGTGCCCGATCTCCACGGCGACCGATCGGGCGAGGTCGGCGTCGCGGTCGCCGATCGCGACGCGTGCCCCCTGCCGGGCGAACCGCTCGACGGTGGCGCGGCCGATGCCTCTGGCACCTCCGGTGACGACGATCGACAGGGTGGAGATGTCGCGGCTCATACGGCAGACCTCTCGCTCAGAGGGTGGAGATCGATCGGCAGGCCGTCCATCGGGAACGGGAGTGAGTGGTAGTTCATCGGAGCGACGTAGTCGGGATCGACCGTCCACTCGAAGCGCCGCAGCAGCTGGTGGACGATCATCTTCACCTCGACACCGCCGAAATACAGGCCGATGCACTTGTGCACACCGCCGCCGAACGGCTGCCAGGCGTAGCGGTGCACCTTGTCCTCGCGGCGCTGCTGCGCGAACCGTTCGGGGTCGAAACGCTCCGGATCCGTCCAGAGCTCGTCCATGTGGTGCGAGAGGTGGAGGCCGATCGAGACGAGCCGGCCGGCCGGGATGCGTCGGCCGAGAACCTCGGTGTCCTTGACGGTCTGACGCGCGAGCCCCGGCACCGGCGGCACGAGACGGAGGCACTCCTTCATCACGAGATCGACGGATGTCAGGCCGTCCAGCTCGTCGAGGCGTGGGTGAGACGGCAACGCCAGCGACTCCGCGCGGCATCGCTCCTGCCACTTCGGGTGCTGGCCGAGCTTCTGCATCATCGTCGTGACGGTGATCGTCGACGTGTCGTGGGCCGCCATCAGCAGAAAGATCATGTGGTTGACCACGTCGTCGTCGCTGAGCCGTTGTCCGTCGTCGGTCTCGATCTGGCACAGGGCAGAGAACAGGTCGGTCCCATCGCCGGCCCGGTGAGCCGGGAGGTGCCGGCGGAAGAACTCCTCGAGCTCGCGTCGTCCGCGCACGCCGCGCCGCCATCGCGTCCCGGGCAGGGGTGCACGGATGAAGCCGAGCCCGGCCTGGACGCAGTCGATGAACGCCTGGTTCACCCGGGCCATCTCATCGGCGTCCGCGACGTCCACCCGGCCCATGAAGATCTGCGTGGCGAGGTCGAGGGTGAGGTCCTTCAGCGCCGGGTAGGCCTGGAAGTCGGGATGGGGCGACCAGGCGTCGAGTCCTGACTCCACGGCCGGTCCGAGGGTCGACGTGTAGTCGCTGATGCGGTCGCGGGTGAACGCCTCCTGCAGGATGCGCCGGTGGTGATGGTGCTCCTCGAAGTCGAGCAGCATCAGTCCCCGGTCGAAGAAGGGTCCGATGAGGTAGCCCCACCCGCCGGCATTGGCGAAGGCCTTGTCCGCGTTGCGCAATGCGGTCTCGCAGGCGTCGGGACCCAGCAGCATGGTCCAGCGCCCTCCGACGAACGTGTAGTCGGACACCGGTCCGTTCGTGTCGTAGTGATAGCGCATCGTCCGTAGCGGATCGTGGAAGTACGCGAGTGTCTGTCCGACGAGCGGGATGTGTCGGCGGCGCGGCGCGGTTGGTCGTGGTGCGGCGATCGTCGCCATGTGGCCTCTATCTGACAGGATGCCCTGTCAGTTTGGCCTGCGTCCCGCCGACTGTCAAGATGTCGGCGTGACCGAAGGTGCGCGCAGCTATGGCGGCAAGAGCGCCGACGAGCGTACGACCACCCGGCGGGCCCAGCTCGTCGATGCCGCGATCGCACTCCTGGCCACCACGGGCGTGGCGCGCACCACGATGACGGCCGTTTGCGCGAAAGCGGGACTCACCGAGCGCTACTTCTACGAAAGCTTCTCCTCGCGAGACGAGGTGCTTGTCGCCGCGCTCGACAGCGTGAGCGAGGAGATTGCGCAGGCGGCCCTCGACGCGATCGCCGCGACCTCGGGGGAACCCGCTGCTCGGGTGCGAGCGGCGATCGGCTCGGTGGTCGAGCTTGTGGTCGCCGAGCCCGACAAGATGCGGGTCGCCGTCATCGAGTCGACCGCGAACGCGGCGCTCCGTGCCCGACGGCACGAGCTGCTCGGCTCCTTCGCCACCCTGGTCGCCACGGAGGCCCGCGCCCTCTTCGGCGACGCGACCTGGCCCCCGCCCCGCGACCACGTCCAAGGCGTCATCTTCATCGCCGGCCTTTCGGAGCTGGTGGCTTCGTGGCTGCTCGGCGAGGTCGACCTGTCGCCCGACGAGCTCGCCACCACGGCCAGCGACTCGCTCGTCGCGCTGATGCGACGAACCAGCTAGCTGGAGCCGAGCAACACGAGGACGTCGACCAGCGCGGCCGTCGCGGGTGGGTCGGGCGGCTCGCCGTAGGTAGCGACGTACACGTGCCGCTCGGCCTTCGGGATCTCGTACGCGTTCACGTCCGGGTGGTGGTGCGCGCGCAGGGTCAGCATCCGCCGCGAGTACGACCTGCCGGTTCGGGCGGCTAGACCGTAGCGCTGAGCACCTGGATGTCGATGCGCACGGGTCCGAGCCCGGCGACGGCATGCTCGGCTGCGCGACGAGCCTCGGCGCGGCGCGGCGCCGGCAAGCCGGCGGCGAACTCGGCCAGCTGTGCCATGCCAAGTCGCCAGTCGACGATGTCGGCTGGTGTGCGGAGCCCGGTATCTACGGTGCGGACCGTGACCCCGATCTCCCGGTAACCGGCCGATCGCAACATCGCCGTGAGCGACGACGTGTCCTCCACCAGGGGCTCGAGCTCGCTCTTGAGCTGCTCGTACCACGGCGGCGAGACGAAGCCGAATCGCGTCATGACCGCGTCGAT
>NZ_JBOHDT010000020.1:0-5621 GCF_050700635.1 Aeromicrobium sp. | reverse complement strand
ACCAGCGCCTCGACGTCGACGGTGCCCCCCTTGGGGAACAGCGTGCCGATGCGCTCGACGTTGACCACCTGGTACTCCTCGCGGAACGGGTTCTTGAACCCCTTCAGCTTCGGCAGGCGCATGTGGATCGGGATCTGTCCGCCCTCGAACCCGGCGGGCACCTGGTAACGGGCCTTCGTGCCCTTGGTGCCGCGTCCGGCGGTCTTGCCCCTCTTGCCGCCCTCGCCGCGACCCACACGGATCTTGGCCTTCTTGGCTCCGGGGGCAGGACGCAGGTGATGAAGCTTGAGCGTCATGTCAGTTCGCCTCCTCATCAGGCAGAGTCTTGACGTCGACGAGGTGCGGGATGGCCTCGACCATGCCGCGGATCTCGGGGCGATCGT
This sequence comes from Aeromicrobium sp., assembly GCF_050700635.1. Lineage (GTDB taxonomy): Bacteria > Actinomycetota > Actinomycetes > Propionibacteriales > Nocardioidaceae > Aeromicrobium. The sequence continues at coordinate 5,238 of NZ_JBOHDT010000020.1, read as the reverse complement.
CCTTGAGGACGACGTCGCCGATGCGCTTCAGACCCAGCGAGCGCAGCGTGTTCCGCTGGTTCGCGTGGCGTCCGATGCCGGACTTGATCTGGGTGACCTGGAGCTTCGTCACGAGGCCCCCGCTCCAGCTTCGGCCTTGGCTGCTGCCTCGGCGATGCCTTCCTTGCCGGCGCGAAGGAGGGCCGCCGGAGCGACCTCTTCGACCGTCAGGCCGCGGCGCTTGGCCACATCCTCGGGGGACTCGAGCGTACGGAGCGCCTCGACGGTGGCGTGCACGATGTTGATCGCGTTCGACGAGCCGAGCGACTTGCTGAGCACGTCGTGCACACCGGCGGCCTCGAGCACGGCGCGCACCGGTCCACCGGCGATGACGCCGGTACCGGGTGACGCGGGGCGCAGGAACACGACGCCGGCGGCGGCCTCACCCTGGACCGGGTGCGGGATGGTGCCCTGGATGCGCGGGACGCGGAAGAAGCTCTTCTTCGCCTCTTCGACGCCCTTCGCGATCGCGGTGGGCACTTCCTTGGCCTTGCCGTAGCCGACTCCGACCTGGCCGTCGCCGTCGCCGACAATCACCAGCGCGGTGAAGCTGAAGCGACGTCCACCCTTGACGACCTTGGCGACACGGTTGATCGTGACGACCTTCTCGATGTAGTTGGACTTGTCGCCGCCACGGTCTCCACCGCGTCCGCGACGATCGCCGCCTCCGCGACGTTGCTGGTTGCTCATCAGAACTCCAGTCCTGCTTCACGGGCGCCATCGGCGAGTGCCGCGACGCGTCCTGCGTACTTGTTGCCGGCCCGGTCGAAGACGACCGTTGCGATTCCGGCGGCCTTGGCGCGGTCGGCGACGAGCTCGCCGACCTTGCGGGCCTTGGCGGTCTTGTCGTCTGACGACGAGCGCAGGTCGGCCTCCATCGTCGAGGCCGACACCAGGGTGCGGCCCTCGAGGTCGTTGACGACCTGAGCGACGATGTGCTTGCTCGAGCGGGTGACGACCAGACGTGGACGCTCGGCGGAGCCCTCGAGCTTCTTGCGTCCGCGCACCTGGCGGCGCAGGCGCGATGCCGTGCGTCCGGTGGTGCTCTTGCTGTGCTTGATCGAGATGGCCATGGTCACTTACCAGCCTTTCCGGCCTTGCGCAGCACGCGTTCGCCGGCGTAGCGCACGCCCTTGCCCTTGTACGGCTCGGGCTTGCGGAGCTTGCGGATGTTCGCGGCGACCTCGCCGACCAGCTGCTTGTCGATGCCGTGCACCGCGAACTTCGTGGGCGACTCGACCGTGAAGGTGATGCCTTCGGGCGCGTCGAACTTGACGGGGTGGCTGAAACCGAGGTTCAGCTCGATCGCGGCCGGGCCCCGCGCCATGACGCGGTAGCCGACGCCGACGATCTCGAGCTTCTTCTCGTAGCCCTCGGTGACACCGAGGACCATGTTGTTGATGAGCGTGCGGCTCAGGCCGTGCAGGGCCTTGCTCTCACGCTCGTCGTCGGGGCGGGCCACCTCGAGGCTGCCGTCGTCACCACGAGCGATCGTGATGGGTGCGGCGACCGTGTGGGCGAGTGCTCCCTTGGGGCCGGTGACGCGGACGTCTTGGCCTTCGATGACGACCTCGACACCGGTGGGAACGGTGACGGGCATCTTGCCGATTCGCGACATGTGCTTTCCTTCCGCTCTCACCAGACGTAGGCGAGAACTTCTCCGCCTACGCCCTTGGTGTTGGCCTCACGGTCGGTGAGGAGGCCCTGGCTCGTGGAGATGATCGCCACGCCGAGGCCACCGAGCACCTTGGGGAGGTGGGTGGACTTCGCGTAGACCCGCAGGCCGGGCTTGCTGATGCGGCGGATGCCGGCGATCGAGCGCTCGCGGTGCGGGCCGTACTTGAGGGTGATGGTGAGCGACTTGCCCACCTCGGCCTCGGCCGGTTCGGTGACCGAGAACCCCGTGATGTAGCCCTCCTGCTTGAGGATCTCGGCAACGCCGACCTTCAGCTTGGAGTAGGGCATGGTCACGGCGTCGTGGTACGCCTGGTTGCCGTTGCGGACACGCGTGAGCATGTCCGCGATCGGATCGGTCATCGTCATGGTTCTGTGTTCCATTCCTGCCGTGGTTTCCCGGTCATCGGGACCTTCGGCCTGTTGGTGGTGGTGGTTACCAGCTGCTCTTGGTGACGCCGGGGAGCTCGCCGCGGTGTGCCATCTCGCGCAGGCAGATGCGGCAGAGGCCGAACTTGCGGTAGACCGACTTCGGTCGACCACAACGCTGGCACCGCGTGTAGGCGCGCACCGCGAACTTCGGTTTGCGAGCTGCTTTGTTTCTCAGACCTGTCTTGGCCATCTCAGTTCTCCTTACTCTGCTTGTCGGTTCGCATCGCTACCGCTCCGCGAACGGGAAGCCGAGCCGGGTGAGCAGCGCGCGTCCCTCGTCGTCGTTCTTCGCCGTGGTGACGATGGTGATGTCCATGCCCCGCGAGCGGTCGACCTTGTCCTGGTCGATCTCGTGGAACATGGCCTGCTCGGTGAGGCCGAACGTGTAGTTGCCGCGGCCGTCGAACTGACGCGGGCTGAGCCCACGGAAGTCGCGGATACGGGGCAGCGCCAGCGTGAGCAGGCGGTCGAGGAACTCCCACATGCGGTCGCCGCGCAGCGTGACATGCGCACCGATCGGCATGCCCTCGCGCAGCTTGAACTGTGCGATGGACTTGCGGGCCTTGGTCACCTGCGGCTTCTGACCGGTGATCGCGGTCAGGTCGCGCACGGCGCCCTCGATCAGCTTCGAGTCGCGGGCAGCCTCGCCGACGCCCATGTTGACGACGATCTTGGTCAGGCCCGGTACCTGCATGACGTTCTGGTAGCCGAAGTCCTCACGGAGCGCGGGGAGGATCTCCTCGCGGTACCGCGTCTTGAGCCGCGGCGCAGCGGTCTGTTCTGCCGTTGCCATGTCAGATCTCCTTCCCGGTCTTCGTGGCGACGCGCACGCTGCGGTGCGCGCCGTAGGTGGTGCCGTCAGGACGGCTCTTCGTGACGCCGTCGCGGCGGTAGCCGACCCTGGTGGTGGTCTTGTCGCCGTCGGCGTCGACCACGAGCATCACGTTCGACACGTGGATGGGCGCCTCGCTGGTGATGATGCCGCCGGTGCTGGCGCCACCCTCCTGGCCGGCGCGGGTGTGCCGCTTGACGCGGTTGACGCCCTCGACGATGACACGGTCGGCCTCGGTGAGAACGTCGATGACCTTGCCCTCGACGCCCTTGTCGTTGCCGGCGATCACCTTGACCTGGTCGCCCTTCTTGATGCTGATCGTCTTCTTCTTCGCCATCTCAGAGCACCTCCGGAGCGAGCGAGATGATGCGCATGAACTTCTTGTCGCGCAGCTCGCGGCCCACCGGGCCGAAGATGCGGGTTCCACGCGGGTCGCCGTCGGTCTTGAGGAGCACGGCGGCGTTCTCGTCGAACTTGATGTACGAACCGTCCGGTCGACGACGCTCCTTGACGGTGCGCACGATGACCGCCTTGACGACCTCGCCCTTCTTGACGTTGCCACCGGGGATCGCATCCTTGACGGTGGCGACGATCGTGTCGCCGATACCGGCGTAACGACGACCTGAGCCACCGAGGACACGGATGCAGAGGATCTCCTTTGCACCGGTGTTGTCAGCGACCTTGAGTCGCGACTCCTGTTGAATCATCGGTCGTCTCCTACTTGGCCTTCTCGAGGATCTCCACGAGACGCCAGCGCTTGGTCGCCGACAGCGGGCGGGTCTCCATGATGAGAACCCGGTCGCCGACGCCGGCGCTGTTCGCCTCGTCGTGGGCCTTGAGCTTGATGTTGCGGCGCAGCACCTTGCCGTAAAGGGCGTGCTTGACCCGGTCCTCGACGTTGACGACGACGGTCTTGTCCATCTTGTCGCTGACGACGAGGCCCTCGCGGACCTTGCGTGCCGTTCGATCAGTCACTACGTCTTCCTTCTGGTCGCTCATGCGTCGACCTCCTCGATGATGCCGAGCTCGCGCTCGCGCATGACCGTGTAGATGCGCGCGATCTCGCGGCGCACGGTCTTGAGTCGGGCGGAGTTGTCGAGCTGGCCGGTGGCGTTCTGGAACCGCAGGTTGAACAGCTCTTCCTTGGTGTCGCTCAGCTTGAGCTCGAGCGCCTCGGCGTCCAGGGTGCGCAGCTCAGCTGCTGTCGTGGTGTCGGCCATCAGAGCTCACTCGTCTCTCGGGTGATGAACCGGGCCTTCATGGGGAGCTTGTGGATGGCGCGGCGCATGGCCTCGCGGGCCGTGACCTCATCGACACCCGACAGCTCGAACATGATGCGTCCGGCCTTGACGTTGGCGACCCACCACTCCGGGGAGCCCTTGCCCGAACCCATGCGGGTCTCGGCGGGCTTCTTGGTGAGTGGACGGTCCGGGTAGATGTTGATCCAGACCTTGCCGCCACGCTTGATGTGGCGGGTCATGGCGATTCGAGCGGACTCGATCTGACGGTTGGTCACGTAGTGACCTTCCATCGCCTGGATCCCGAAGTCGCCGAACGCGAGCTCGGTTCCGCCCTTGGCCATGCCGCGGCGCTTGGGGTGGTGCTGCTTGCGGTACCGAACTCTGCGGGGCATAAGCATTATTCCGTTGCTCCTTCCGCGGTGACGGTGGCCGCCGCTGGCGCGGCGGCGGCGGTGGCTTTCCCCTGGGATGGGGCGTCGGAAGCAGGAGCAGCCGTGCCGGCCTGCTCGGGCGCGCCCTCACGGCCGGGACGACGTCCGCGCTGCGGGCGCGAACGGCCCGGAGCAGCGGCACGCTTGGCTGCCTCGGCCTCGCGCTCGGCGCGGGTGCCGGCAACCTCGCCCTTGTAGATCCAGACCTTCACGCCGATGCGGCCGAAGGTCGTGCGGGCCTCGTAGAAGCCGTAGTCGACGTCCGCACGAAGCGTGTGCAGAGGCACGCGGCCTTCGCGGTAGAACTCCGAACGGCTCATCTCGGCGCCGCCGAGGCGGCCCGAGCACTGGATGCGGATGCCCTTGGCGCCGCTGCGCATCGTCGTCTGCATCGCCTTGCGCATGGCACGGCGGAACTGCACGCGACCCGACAGCTGCTCGGCCACGCCCTGCGCGACGAGCTGGGCGTCGAGCTCGGGGGCCTTGACCTCGAGGATGTTGAGCTGCACCTGCTTGCCGGTGAGCTTCTCCAGGTCGCCACGGATGCGGTCGGCCTCGGCGCCACGGCGTCCGATGACGATGCCGGGGC
>NZ_JBOHDT010000019.1:0-17013 GCF_050700635.1 Aeromicrobium sp. | reverse complement strand
TGCCAGAGGCAGGAGCTCGTCGGCCATCAGGGCGGTCTGGATGAAGAGAACCGACTCGCCTCGTCCCTCGTCCACGACCTCGAGGTCGACGTCCGCGACAGCGACGGGCCGGCTGGTCATCCAGGTTCCCGAATGGACGCCAGCAGCTCCTCGACCCGCTTCTTGATCTCGTCGCGGATCGGCCGCACCTTCTCCAGCTCCTGCCCGGCCGGGTCGTCGAGCTCCCAGTCCTCGTAGCGCTTGCCGGGGTAGAACGGGCAGGCGTCGCCGCAGCCCATGGTGATGACGACGTCGGAGTCCTGCACGGCTTGGTCGGTGAGGACCTTGGGCTGCCCCGACGCGATGTCGATGCCGACCTCGGCCATGGCTTCGACCGCGACGGGGTTGATCTCGTTGCCGGGCATCGATCCGGCAGAGCGGACGTCGACGGCGCCCTCGGACAGCGCCGACAGGAAGCCGGCGGCCATCTGCGAACGGCCGGAGTTGTGCACGCAGACGAAGAGAACGGTGGGACGGTCAGTCATGAGTCCTCCCGGACGGTGATGAGCAGAGCGAGGCCCAGACCAAGCATCGCACCGACGAGCTGAGCCGCGACGAACCAGGGAACGTCCACGCCGGCTATGCCCGAGAACGAGTCGGTGAAGGCCCGACCGACCGTCACGGCAGGGTTGGCGAACGACGTCGACGACGTAAACAGGTACGCGGCGAGGATCCACGCTGGCACGACGAGCGGAAGGGTGGCGCGATCGACGAGGGCGATGGCCGCCACGAGGCCGGCGGTCGCCACGACCTCGCCGATGAGTCGTCCCCAGCCGCCGCGATCGGCGGACGACCACGACACGGCGTCGCGCTCGAACATCAGGTGGGCGATGGCGGTGCCGAGCACACCGCCGCTCACCTGGGCGACCACGTAGGCAGCGCCACGCCGTCCGGAGACGTTCCGGCGGATCACATCCACGAGCGTCACCGCCGGATTGAATGATCCGCCGCTGATCGGGAGCGCCACCGCCACGAGGACGCCCAGCGCGGCCACGGTGGCGATGGCGTTGAACACCAGCTGCAGACCGGTGTCGTCGGTCAGGTCGACCGCGGCGATGCCGGAGCCGACGATGGTCATGACGAGGGTGGCGGTGCCCACCAGCTCGGTGAGCACCGCCCGCGTGGGGGAGCTCAGCACTCGCAGGCTCCGCCGCAGCAGTCGTCGTCCATGTCGCCTCCTTGGATCGATGTTGATCAATATAAGCCTGACCCTATATATTGATCAGTGTCAATACAAGGAGGAGCCATGGAGCTCGAGCTGCTCACCCCGATCTGCTGCTCGACGAGCGCGCCCCCGCTCGCACGCGAGGAAGCCTCGCATGTGGCCGCCGGGTTCAAGGCGCTCGCCGATCCCGCTCGCGTGCAGCTGATCCACCTCGTCTCGTCCTCGGACACCGCCGAGGCCTGCGTCTGCGACCTCACCGCCGTACTCGGGCTCTCGCAGGGCACGGTGAGCCACCACCTCAAGGTTCTCGTCGAGGCGGGCCTGCTCGAACGCGAGCGTCGCGGCACGTGGGCCTGGTACCGGCTCGTGCCCGGCGCGCTGGAAGCCTTGGCCGGCACCCTCGCCGTCCCGGAGCCTGAGGGCGTCGCCGTAGGCTGACGGCATGGATCTCGGGCTCGCTGACCACGTCTACATCGTCACCGGGGCAACCCGCGGACTCGGACGCGCGACCGCCGAGGTGCTGGTCGCCGAGGGCGCCCGCGTCGTGATCTCGTCCCGTTCGCAGGAGTCGGTCGACGCCACCGTCGACGCCCTCGGGTCGTCGGCCGTCGGAGTCGCCGCCGACAACGCCGACCCCGGCACCGCGTCACACCTCGTCGCCGCCGCTCAGGACAGCTTCGGGCGCCTCGACGGCGCCCTCATCAGCGTCGGTGGACCGGCGGGTGGCCCGATCCTCTCGAGCTCCGACCACGACTGGCGCGCCGCCTTCGACTCGGTGTTCATGGGCGCACTGCGTTTGGCCACCACCGTCGCCGACGCACTTCCGGACGGCGGCTCGATCGCGTTCGTCCTGTCGACGTCGGTCAAGGAGCCGATCCCGAACTTGGGCATCTCCAACGGACTGCGCCCCGGGCTCGCGATGGCCGCCAAGACGCTCGCCACGGAGCTCGGGCCTCGCGGCGTCCGCGTCAACGGCCTGATGCCTGGCCCGATCGACACCGATCGGGCGCGCGAGCTGGACGCCAGCTCCGGCGACCCGGCTGCCGCCAAGGAGAAGAAGCTCGCCCGGGTACCACTTGGGCGTTACGGCGAGCCCGAGGAGTTCGGTCGAGCGGCCGCTTTCATGCTCTCCCCCGCGGCCGGCTTCATGACCGGCGTCATGCTCCCGGTCGACGGTGGCCTGCTCCACGGCTTCTGATGCGTATCGTCCCGATGTCCGCCGAGCACGGCGACGCGGTTCTCGAGATCTTTCGCGAGGGCATCGAGATGGGACACGCCACGTTCGAGCACACGTCACCGACCTGGCACGAGTTCGATGCCGCCAAGCTGCCCGACCACCGTTTCGTCGCACTCGACGTGGAACAGGTGCTGGGCTGGGTCGCCGTCAGCCCGACATCGGACCGCGACGTCTACCGCGGCGTCGTCGAGGACGCGCTCTATGTCACGGAGGGGGCTCGCGGGCGGGGCGTAGGACGCGCCCTCCTCGAGCAGCTGGTGGCGTCCACGGACGCGGGCGACGTCTGGACGATCTGCTCAGGGATCTTCCCCGAGAACGTCACGAGCCTGGCGCTGCACGAGTCGCTCGGCTTCCGCAGCCTCGGCGTGCGCGAGCGCATCGGGCTGATGACCTACGGCCCGATGGCCGGCACCTGGCGCGACGTCGTCTGGATGGAGCGCCGGCGACCCAGCTGACGAAACCGGGCATCATTTGGAACTCCGCCCTCGACCACCGGACATCACCAGGTCCACCATCGAGGTATGCCCATCAGAACCGAACATGCCCCGGGCCCATCACACCCCCGCTCGGCGCGCATACCTCGCCGGGTTGCGATCACGGCTTTGGTGTTAGCGGCAGCCGCGATCACGTTCGTACTCATGTTCCTGGCAGTCGTGCCACCGCCTGCCGGCTATGGCGTCATCGGGCTGGCGCTCTCGTTCATGGCTGCTCCGGACGTCGCCACCCCGCGCGTCCTGGTCGCAAGCCGCCGCAACCTCGTCATCGCGATCGCGATGCTCGTGGTCGCCACCGGGCTGGTTCTCACACCACAACTCACCTTGTGGCTGGTCGCTCTCCCCGGAAGCTCTGACCTCGCCTTCTTGGGCGTACTTCTCCTCGCTGCGCTGCTGCTTGCAGCGCCCCTCGCGCTGCGGGACGCTTCCGAGCCGCAGGATCGAGCCGATCCACGGAAGTCGGTGGCCGGAAAGCGGAACCTGATGCTCGCGCTGACCGGCCTGGTCGCGTTCACCTTCGCGTACACCAGCGGGATGACCTGGATCGCGCTTGCCCTGTCAGCTCTGGTGCTGCCGCTCGCGCTCGGCGCATCGCGGATCCGGCGCGCACGACAGGGACTGGTGGAGTCCCGTTTCGCGCGCAGACTCCTCGACCGCCAGCTCCGAGGGCACCTGCTCCAAGCGGTGAACCATGTCGTGCTCTGGGGGCTCGTGGTGGCGACGGTCCCGGTCGGCACTTTCGAGCTGCTCGGCGGCGAGCTGGACGACACCGCGTACATCGTCGTCCTCTCGCTGCTGGTCCTCGGAGCTCTCACGATGGCGATGCTGTCTCTGTTCCCGCTCCGACGTGTGCACGTCGCGACCAACGCGCTGGTCCTGGTCGGGTCGGTGTTCCTGACCGCTCAGCTCGCGACCGTTCTCCTGCCGCCCACATCGCCGGTGACGATCAGCTCACCGCTGTCCGGCACCTGGTTCGTCGCCCATGGCGGACACGCGGAGCTGGTGAACTACCACCACATCGCATACGGGCAGCAGGACGCGTTCGACATCGTCCAGGTTCGTGGCGGCAGCACCCACCGCGGCGACGGCGCCGATCTCGCGGACTACTACGCGTTCGGCCAGCCACTCCTCGCGCCCGCCGACGGTGTCGTGACAGCGGCCGAGGACGGCCTCCGGGACGAGCCGGTGGGCTCGGTGAACATCGAGCACCCGGAGGGGAACCACGTGATCGTGGACATCGGCGCCGGACGCCATGTGGTGATGGCTCATGTCAGGCGGGGCACTCTGCGGGTCGGCGTCGGTGACCGGGTTCGGGCCGGTCAGGTGCTGGCGCAGGTCGGCAACTCGGGAAACACCGATGAGCCGCACCTGCATCTCCAGGTGCAGAATCTCCCCGAGCTGGACGCCTCACACCCCGCACCGGAACTGCACACCAGTCCGATCCTGTTCCGGGACATGATCATCACCCGCGGGGGGTGGACCGATCTGGTCCAGGAGGCCGACGTGCGGCGCGGCGACTACTTCCGCTCGACCGAGCGACCGGAATGACGAGCGAAAGTTCTGCGTCCTGCCTCTTCTCCACGACACACCGGCCGGGCTAGGCTCGACCTTGTCGGTGCGCATCACGAAACGAGTTGCATCATGCGCAACAAAGCGGAGGTCCGGCAGTCCCTCGTCGGCCTGCTCCAGCACGCACGGTACGAAGTCCTGCCCACGCCCAGCACCGAGGACAAGGTGCTCGCCCACGTTCCAGTCGGGCGCCCCATCACCATCACCGCCTCCCCGTCCAAGGGCCTCGACGCCACCTTCGAGCTCGCCGAACGTCTGGGCAAGGCGGGCTACGTCACGGTGCCGCACCTCGCCGCGCGGATGGTGAGCGGCCGCGCGGAGCTCGCCGAGATCTGCGACCGCCTCAAGGCCGCGGGCATCACCAGCATCTTCGTGCCCGGTGGCGACGCCGAGACCACCGGCGACTACCCCGACGCCCTCGCCGTGCTCGAGGATCTCCGCGAGCTCGGCGCGCCGTTCACCCATGTCGGCATCACCGGCTACCCGGAGTCGCACCCGAGCATCGACGACGACCTCACCATCCAGTCGATGTGGGACAAGCGTCGCCACGCCACCCACATCGTCAGCAACCTCACCTTCGACCCCCAGGTGTTCGCGACCTGGCTGGGTCGACTGCGCAAGCGCGGCATCACCCTGCCGCTCCTGGTCGGGCTGCCCGGCCCCATCGACCGCACCAAGCTGCTCGGGATGGCGACCAAGATCGGCGTCGGCGAGTCCACGAAGTTCCTGGCCAAGAACAAGCGGCTGTTCGCCGGCCTGGCCGCACCGGGCGGCTTCACCGGCGAGCGCTTCCTCGAGCAGTGCGCCCCGGCCCTCGCGCCGCCGAGCGCACTGGTCGAGGGCCTGCACGTCTTCACCTTCAACCAGATCGCCGAGACCGAAGTCTGGCGGACCTCGATGATCGAGCGCCTCCGTCGCTGACGTGGTCTCGATACACCCGCTCGTTTTCGCGGGCACTCGACCACCGAGGCTCCGGTGGTTGAGTAGGCCCGAGGAACGAGGGCCGTAGCGAAACCACCTCAGGCAATGAGGTCCTCCAGCGCGCGCTCGAGTCCGCTCGACCCGGTGTCCACGACGGTCAGTGGCAGGCCGAGTCGGTCGGCGGCGTCCTGCGCGAGTGCGTGCAGCTCGGCATCCGGCTGCTGGGCCAGCCAGACGACGCGCGTGTAGGAGCCGAAGTAGTCGTCGCGCAGCTCCGGCCATCGGTCCAGCCCCAGCTCCTTCTCGACGGTGCGGGCGAACGACCGGACCAGGAAGTCGGTAAGCAGGTAGGTGCCCGGCTGCTCCTCGAAGAAGGTCTCGATGCGCGACGGTCCGGCGAACACGTCGTAGCAGTGCAGCCCGGGGAGCCGCTCCAGGCCGAGGTCGGTGCACACGTCGTCGAGCGCACCGTAGGTTCCGCAGTCCGCGTAGCCCACGACGACGCGATCGTAGGTGTCGCCCAACGTCACAACGAGGTCGCGGACCTCGCCGGCGATCTTCTGTGGCTGGTTGTGCAGGAGCGGCGGCAACGGATGGATGTCCACCGGCCACCCCCGTCGCTCGCTGATCTCCGCCGACGGCTGCGCGATCGCGCCGCAGGCGATCAGCGCGATCCGGTCAGAACCCGAGCTGCTCGACGAACGCGTCGTTGAAGTCGGGGCGATCGGAGAGCTCGACATAGCGCACCTCCTCCAGCAGGACGTCCGCACCCTGGCGCTCGCGCAGGGACAACAGTGACATTTTCGCACCCTCGCCGGCCACGTTGCCCGCGGCGACGATCCGCATCACCGGCAGCTGCGGGACCAGGCCGATTCGCACTGCCGACGCCGGCGAGAGGTAGCTGCCGAACGATCCGGCGAGCAGCACCTGTTGCACGTCGCGGTGCTCGAGGCCCAGCTCGGCGAGGAGCAGCGACCAGCCGGTGGAGATGGCTGCCTTCGCGAACTGCAGCTCGCGGACGTCGCGCTGAGAGAGGTAGACGCAGTCGGCGGGATCCGCGTCGCGCGTGGGTCGGTGCAGCACGAAGACGCGCTCCTCCCCGATGCTCGTGAGCCGGTCGGCCAGGACAGGCATGGACGCGGCGGCGTCGGCTTCGGGCACGAAACGGCCGGAGGCGTCGAGAAGCCCGACCTTGACCAGCTCGGCGACCGCGTCGACCAGCCCCGATCCGCACAGACCCATCGGCTGGACGTCACCGATGACGCCCAGCTCGACCGGCTGCTCGCCCTCCGGGTCGAGCTTGATGACCTCGATCGCCCCGTCGGCGGCCCGCATGCCGCAGCGGATCGCACCGCCCTCGAAGGCCGGGCCGGCCGGTGCCGCGGTGGCGAGGATCGTGTCGCCGTCGCTGAGCACGATCTCGCAGTTGGTGCCGACGTCGATGAACAGCCGTGTGCGCTGGTCGCGGTCCATCCCGGTGGCGAGCATCCCGGCGACGATGTCGCCGCCGACGTACGCCCCGAGCGCCGGGAACAGCGCCGCCGTGGCCCTGGGGTGAAGGGCGAGGCCCAGCTCGCTCGCCAGGACCTCGCGCGGCTGAGCGGTCGACATCACGAACGGTGCGACGCCGAGCGGTTCGGGATCGATGCCCAGCACCAGCGCGGTCATCGTCGCGTTGCCGGCCAGCGCCACCTCGTAGACGGTCTGCGGGTCGACGCCTCCTTCGGTACAGACCTGGACGGCGAGCTGCTGCAGCGTCTCGCCGGCCGCCGCTTGCAGCCGGCCGAGCGCGTCCGGATCCATCATCGTGGCGCTGATGCGGGTGATCACGTCGCCGCCGAACGGTTGCTGCTTGTTCAGCATCGAGGCGACCGCGACCGGTGTGCCGGTGCCGACGTCGAGCAGCGTGGCCACGACGGTCGTGGTGCCGAGGTCGAAGGCGATCGCATAGCGCTTGTCGGTGGTGTCGCCGGCCTCGACGTCGATGAGGACCTCATCCACCACCACGGCTGTGACCTTGAAGTCGGGCCTCATCACGGTCGGCAACCGGCGCAGCGCGTAGAGGTCGGCGGTGAACTCGAGGTCGTCGATCGCGTCGATGAGCCTCTCCATGTCGGTGCGCTGGTCGGCCAGCGTCGGCTCGTCCAACTCGACGTACCGCTTCTGCAGCGCGGGCCGCAGGATCACCTGTCGACCCACGCCGACCGTGGCAGCCTTGGGTCGTGTCGTCAGCGGCGGGACCTCGATCTTCAGGTCACGCGTCGCCTTGACCAGACAGGCCAGCCGCCATCCATCGCCGATCTGCTCGGTGCTGAACGTCTTCACGTCATGACGGGTGATCGGCAGTGCATCGCCGTCGATCCGGACCTTGCACTTGTGGCAGGTGCCATGTCCGCCACAGGTGGAGTCGATCGCGATGCCGTTCCACGACCCCGCGTCGAAGACGGAGACACCCGGTGGCACCCGGACACCGCGCTGCGTCGTGGGGGCGTCGCCCGTCTGCTCGACAGTGAACGCGAGCTGCACCCGCCCCGTGCCGTCGTGGACGGACTGATCGGCCGGATGGGACTCGCGGAGACCCTCCCGCGTGAGGTCGGTGGCGAGCCCCTCCGCGATCTCCCAGTCCGGCCGGTTCGTCATGCGCTGGCTTCGGACGCCTCGCGTGCCTGCCGGGCCCGGTGGGCGGCGATCCAGCTGCCGCCCCACTCGTCGTGGCCGAGCAGCAGGTCGGCCGCCTTGACCGCCTCGACGATGCCGGGAGCGCGGGTGTCCATGATCGCGCTGGTCAGACCGGCGCCCATGGCCATCGGCAGGAACGCCGCGCCGATCTGGTGGCGACCCGGCATCCCGAAGGACGTGTTGGACGCACCGCACGTCATGTTGGCCCCGAACTCGTCCTTGATGGCCCGCACGGTCTCGAAGAAGGTGTTGGCCACGCTCTGGTCGGCGCCGATCGGCATCGCCAACGGGTCGATGAGGATGTCGGCGGCCGCGATGCCGTACTCCTTGGTGGCGACCTCGAAGATCTTGCGGGTGAGGATGAGCCGCTTCTCAGACTCCATCGGGATCTCGTCGTGGTCGTTGGGAAGGGCGATCACCGCGGCGTCGTACTTCTTGACCAGAGGGAGGATCAACTCCATCCGCTCGTCCTCGGCGGTGATCGAGTTGACGAGCGCGCGTCCCTGGTACGCCGAAAGGCCGGCCTCGAGCGCCTCGACCACGGAGGAGTCGATGCAGATCGGCTTGTCGGTGAGTTCCTGGACCATCGTGATCGCCCTGGACAGCAGATCGGCCTCGTCGGTGAGCGGTACACCCATGTTGACGTCGAGCACGTCGGCGCCGCCCTCGACCTGTGCTTTCACGTCACGCTCGATCGCCGAGAGGTCGCCGGCGCGCAGCTGTTCCTGGAAGATCCGCCGGCCGGTCGGGTTGATCCGCTCGCCGATCAGGCAGAACGGCCGGTCGTGCCCGATGACGACCTCCGCGCCGGTGCCGCGCAGGACGGTCTCGAGGAAGTCCGCGGCCATCAGGCGAGCACCTTCGAACGCTTCTCGTGCAGGAGGGCCTTGGCCTTCTTGACCGTGGCTGACGCGTCGGCCGCGTAGCCGTCGGCTCCGACCGCGTCGGCGTACTCCTGTGTGACCGGGGCGCCGCCGACCATGACGATGACGTCGTGGCGCATGCCGGCCTTCTCCAACGCGTTCAGGTTGGCCTTGAACATCGGCATGGTCGTGGTGAGGAACGCCGAGAACCCGACGATGTCCGGCGCGTGCTCCTCGATCGCGGAGACGAACTTCTCCGGCGCCACCTGCACGCCGAGGTCGATCACCTCGAAGCCAGCACCCTCGAGCATGATGTTGACGAGGTTCTTGCCGATGTCGTGCACATCGCCCTTGACCGTGCCCATCAGGAACTTGCCGATGGTCTGCACTCCCGTCTCGGCCAGCAGCGGCCGGAGCACCTCCATCGCGCCGGCCATGGCCCGGCCGGCGATCAGCATCTCGGGGACGAAGAAGTCGCCCCGCTCGAAGCGGGCGCCCACTTCCTCCAACGACGGGATCAGGGCGTCGAAGAGCAGGGTCTGTGGCTCCATCTGCAGCCGGAGTCCCTCGTCGGTCAGCTCCAGCACGCGCGGCGCGTTGCCGACCAAGGTCTCGTCGTACAGCCCCTGCAGGATCTCCTCAGGCGTCATGCCGCACCTCTCTTGTGTGTTCCACGGCGGAGCAAGCCGGACAGCTGCTTCGCCCGTTCGTCGAGCTTCTGACCGACTTCGTCGATCCGGTGCTCGAGCCGAGGACTCGGACCCGAGACACCCAGTGCGGCGATCACGTCGCCGTGCACGCCGCGCACCGGGACGGCCACGCCGGTCAGGCCGATCTCGAGCTCGTCAACCGTGCTGGCCCAGCCGTGGCGCACCACGGCGTCGAGCTCGCGTCGGAGCGCGCCCGGGTCGGCGATGGTGTTCGGCGTGATCCGCTCGAACGGGCCGTCGCCGGCCTCGAGGGCGCCGTACGCCAGCAGCACCTTGCCGAGGGCGGAGGCGTGCGCCGGCACGTCGGTCTCGGTCCAGTCCTTCGTACCGAGCATGTACGAGGAGTCGACCTGTGCCACCTGCGCGACGCGGTCGCCGCGGTTCACCGACAGGTTGACGGTCTCGCGGGTGTCGTCGCCGATCTGCTCCATCGTGGGCCGGGCGATGCGCACCAGCTCCTCCCACGGGTCGTGGCGCGTGGCGTAGAGCCAGAACAGCGGGCCGGCGACATAACCGCCGCCGCCGTTGCGCTCCAGCAGCTCGGTGCGCTCCAGCGCCGCTAGCAGCCGTGACGTGGTCGACTTCGCCAGGCCGCACTCGTCCTGCAGCTCGGGATAGGTCAGCGGCTCGTCGGCCTTGATCACCGCCGCCACCAAGGACATGGCGCGGTCGATCGCCTGGGTCCCGGTTCCGTTCGACGTGGTCACGATGATTCCTTCTTGAGCCGTTGTACTCAGTTCATTGTGTTGGGTTCCATGATGTGGAACTGTATTCCCATATCGTGAGGCTAGATTGCCCACAGGTCAAGCAGGAGGACCGATGTTCACCAACCGGATGCCCCGGTACGAAGTGCTCTCGCAGGACGCCATGGCCACCCTCGACACGGGTTGGCGGAGGCTGATGACCGAGATCGGCGTGGAGTTCCTCGACGACCGCGCCCTCGAGCTCTTCCGCAAGGCCGGCCAACGGGTGGAGGACAACACGGTCTTCCTCGACCCCGACTTCGTGCTCGAGCAGGTCGCGAAGGCACCGAAGGAGTTCGACGTCCAGGCGCGCAACCCGGAGAACAACGTCCACATCGGCGGCGACTCGATGGCTTTCGGCGCGGTGTACGGCCCGCCGTTCGTGCGTCAGGGCGACGTGCGCCGCGACGCCACGATGGACGACTTCCGCAACTTCACCAAGCTCGCCCAGAGCTTCTCGGTGCTCGACTCCGCCGGCGGTGTCATCTGCGAGCCGAACGACACCCCTCTAGACAGCCGCCACCTCGACATGACCTACGCGCTGCAGACGCTGACCGACAAGATCTACATGGGCAACGTCGTGTCGGGCGTCAACGCTGCCGACACCATCGAGATGGGCTCGATCCTGTTCGGCGGCCGCGACAAGATCGAGGAGACGCCGGCCTCCATCTCGCTGATCAACTGCAACTCGCCGCTGCGCTGGGACGACCGCATGCTCGAGGCGCAGTTCGAGTACTCCGGCGCCGGTCAGCCGGTCGTGCTCACCCCGTTCATCCTCATGGGCGCGATGTCGCCGGTCACAATCCCGGCCGCGCTGGTGCAGCAGATCACCGAAGCACTCTCGGGCATCGCGCTGTCCCAGCTCATCCGGCCGGGCACGCCGGTGATCTTCGGGTCATTCCTGTCGAACATCGACATGCAGTCCGGTTCACCCACCTTCGGCACGCCCGAGTCGGGCATCGGCCTGCTCTGCACCGGCCAGATCGCCCGCCACTTCGGGCTCCCGTTCCGCACCGGCGGCGGCCTCACGTCGTCGCAGGTCCCGGACGCCCAGGCGGGCTACGAGGCGCTCATGACGATGCTGCCGACGTTCCTCGCCGGAGCCAACTGGGTGATGCACTCGGCCGGCTGGCTCGAGGGCGGCCTGGTGGCCGGGTACGAGAAGTTCATCGTCGACATCGAGATCCTGCAGATGATGCAGGCCGAGTTCACGCCCCTGGAGATCGACGAGGAGTCGATGGCGTTCGGCGCACACGAGGAGGTCGGCCACGGCGGTCACTTCCTCGGCGCCATGCACACGATGGAGCGCTTCCGGACCTGCTTCTACCGTCCGCTGCTCTCCTCCTCGGAGAACTACGAGCGGTGGATGCGCGGCGGCGGCATCGACACCGCCCACCGCGCCGAGAAGATCTACCAGGACACCCTCGAGGCCTACGAGCCCCCACCCCTCGACGACGCCATCCGCCAGGAGCTCGAGGAGTACGTCATCCGCCGCCGCAAGGAGCTCGGCGACTAGCCGCTGACGAGTCACTCCGTACCCCCTGACGAGTCAGTGCGTGCCCGACCCTTCGGGTACCAAGTGACTCCTCGACGGGTACGGAGTGACTCGTCAGCGGAACACCACCGTGCGGTCGCCGTTGAGCAGCACGCGGGACTCCGAGTGCCACCGGACGGCGCGCGAGAGCACCTGGGCCTCGACGTCGCGGCCGGCGGCGACGAGGTGCTCCTGGTTGTAGGAGTGGTCGACGCGGACGATGTCCTGCTCGATGATCGGGCCCTCGTCGAGGTCAGCAGTCACGTAGTGCGCGGTCGCGCCCACCAGCTTGACGCCGCGCTCGTAGGCCTGGTGGTACGGCTTGGCGCCCTTGAAGCTCGGCAGGAACGAGTGATGGATGTTGATGATCCGCCCGGCCATCGCGCGGCACAGCTCGTCCGACAGCACCTGCATGTAGCGGGCCAGCACCACCACATGGACGCCGTGCTCCTCGACCAGCGACAACAGCCTCGCCTCCGCGTCGGCCTTGTTGTCGGGCGTCACCGGGATGTGGTGGAACTCGATGCCGTAGACGTCGCAGAGCTTCTGGGCATCCGGATGGTTGGACACCACGGCCGGGATCTCGATCTGCAAGGTCCCGGTCGAGTATCGGAACAGGAGGTCGTTGAGACAGTGCAGGTGCTTGGAGACCATGATCAGCGTCCGGTACGGAGCAGCCGCCGTCCACATCTCGTAGTCCATGCCGAACTTCGCGGCCACTGGCGCGAACTCGACCCGCAGCTCATCCGCGTAAGCCGGACCGGGGATCTCGAAGTCGATGCGCATGAAGAAGCGGCCGGTCACCGGGTCGCCGAACTGCTGGCTCTCCAGGATGTTGCCCTCCCGCTTCGCGAGGAACCCGGAGACCTCGTGCACGATGCCGGGCCGGTCCGGGCACGAGAGGACGAGCACGAAGTCACCGGACGGTTCGACCATGGGTCTTCCTCAATTCGTTGCGTCTTCTGAAACGCATTCTGCGATGCGCAACAAGATTCCGCTAGTGTTGCGTGATGAGCAACGCGACTGCGTCCAACGGCGGGGGTGTCCAGTCGGTGGATCGTGCCATCACCATCCTCGAGGTGCTGGCACGACGCGGCGAGGTCGGGGTCACCGAGGTGGCGGCCGAGTTCGGGGTGCACAAGAGCACCGCCTTCCGTCTGATCAGCACGCTCGAGACCCACGGGCTCGTCGAGCAGACCGCCGACCGCGGTAAGTACCGCCTGGGCATCGGGCTCCTCCGGCTGGCCGGCGCCACCACGGCCCGGCTCGATGTCGTGCAGGAGGCCCGGCCGATCGCCAAGGGGCTGGCCGCCGACACCGGCGAGACGGTCAACATCGCCGTGCTTTCGGAGTCGTCCGCCCTCTACCTCGACCAGATTGCCGGCTCGTCCGCGATCCAGACCCACAACTGGGTCGGACAGCACATCCCCCTGCACGCGACCAGCAACGGCAAGGTGCTGCTGTCAGGCGTGCCGGATGACCAGCTCGACGAGGTGCTCCACGACCTGCCGGCGTTCACCAAGCTCACCGTCACCAAGCGATCCGAGCTGCGCCGCGAGCTCGAGAACGTCCGGGAGCAGGGGTATGCCGTCGCCGTCGACGAGCTCGAGGAGGGCCTCACCGCCATAGCAGCACCGATCCGCAACGCACACGGCGACGTCATCGCCTCCCTGAGCGTCAGCGGGCCGACGTTCCGCCTTGACGAGGCCAAGACCGAGGAGGTCATTCCGCGCCTGGAGGATGCCGCCACGGAGATCTCGCACCGACTCGGTTGGGGGCATCGGTAGCCTCGCCACTGGGCCGCCGGCTTGACGCGGCTAGCCAGGTCACAGATGCTCGTGTTGTGTAGAACGCATCTCGTTGCGCCATGTGCAACGTAACGAAGGGGTGGAGATGACCGATATCCATGAACCCGCTGGTGCAAAGACCACCACGGGCGAGTCCCGACGGGCGATCGACACCACCGTGTTCGGTGTCGCTGCGGTTTTGGCCGTCGCATTCGTCCTGGTCGGCGCGATCTGGCCGGAGTGGATGGACGAGAACACCACAGCAGTGCTCGGCTGGGTCACCGGCAACCTCGGTTGGCTCTTCGTGCTCACCAGCGCTGGGTTCGTGGTCTTCTCGGCCTACTTGGCCGCCAGCCGGTTCGGCAACGTCAGACTCGGGTCAGACGACAGCGAGCCGGAGTTCTCCACGGTCTCGTGGGTGTCGATGATGTTCGCGACCGGCATGGGCATCGGCCTCATGTTCTGGGGTGTCGCCGAACCGCTCACCCATTTGAACGCGCCACCGCTCGGCGAGAGCAAGCCCGGCTCGGCCGACGCCGCGGCCGACGCGATGCAGTTCGCCTTCTTCCACTGGGGTTTCCACCCGTGGGCCATGTATGCGGTCATCGGGCTCGCGATCGGCTACTTCGCCTACCGCAAGGGCTACGGCAATACGATTTCGGCGACGTTCCGGCCGCTCCTGGGCCGGCGTGCGTCCGAGGGGCCGGGCAAGACCATCGACGTCATCGCGATCTTCGCGACCCTGTTCGGCTCGGCCACGTCGCTCGGTCTCGGTGCGCTGCAGATCACCGGAGGCATCGACGACGTGTTCGGTGAAGGCGGAGGCAGCAAGGCCCTGGCCGTCGCCGTGATCGCCGTGCTGACCGCGTGCTTCGTGCTCTCTGCCGTGTCGGGGGTCGAGCGCGGGATCAAGTACCTGTCCAACGCCAACGCGATCGCTGCCGCCCTGCTGGCCTTCTTCCTGTTCGTCGTCGGTCCGACGGTGTTCATCCTCAGCACCTTCACCCAGACCATGGGCGACTACCTGACTCACCTGCCGTCGATGGCCTTCAGCACCGGCGTGTACGACACCGATGCGAGCTCCTGGCTCAGCGGCTGGACGATCTTCTACTGGGCCTGGTGGATCTCCTGGACACCCTTCGTCGGCATGTTCATCGCCCGCATCTCCAAGGGCCGCACCATCCGAGAGTTCGTGGTCTACGTGATCCTCGTCCCGAGCCTGGTCTCGTTCGTGTGGTTCGCCATTCTCGGCGGAGCTGCGATCGACCTGCAGCTCAACCAGGGCTGGAAGCCGCCCATGGTGGACGGAGCGGTGGCTGCCGATCCGTCGTTGTTCGCCGTGCTGCGGGAGTACCCGCTCGGGGCGATCACGGTCGCTCTGGCGATCTTTCTGATCGCGATCTTCTTCGTGACCGGGGCCGACGCCGCGTCGATCGTGATGGGGATGCTCAGCCAGAACGGTGCGGAGGAGCCGCGGCGCTACCTGGTCATCTTCTGGGGGGTCGCCACCGGCGCGGTCGCCGCCGTGCTGCTCTGGGCCGGAGGATTGGCAGCCTTGCAGAGACTGGTGATCCTGGTCGCCGGGCCGTTCATGCTGATCCTGATCGGCATGTGCGTGTCCCTGATCAAGGAGCTGCGCAAGGAGCCGCCCGACGCGATGCTCGGTCCGCGGATCCGGCGCGCCGTCGAGCACGCCGACCGCTTTCCGGATGGTCCCTGACCCCTAGTCCGTCCGCGGTTGGGAGCAAGACCCGAGAAAAACTCCTTGACGTCCCGCACGTTATGGGGCGATGCTTTCAAGCAGTTGCGCTAGGAGCACCCTGTTGCACAATGCGCAACCCGACGGAAGCGAGGCGGGTGGCGGACAACTGGGTCGGGGGCACATGGGTGAGCGCCCACGCGGGCGGACGCCGTGAGATCCGCTGCCCGGCCGACGGTTCACTGGTTGCCGAGGTCGACGAGTCAGGTCCAGAGGACACCGACGCCGCGATCGCCGCGGCCCGGGACGCCTTCGACAACGGACTGTGGCCCGGCACATCGGCCCGTGAGCGCGGGAACCTGCTGCTCCGGCTGGCCGACCTTCTCGAGCGCGACACCGCCGTCATCGCCAAGGCCGAGTCACTCGACACCGGCAAGCGGTTGGTCGAGAGCGAGTACGACGTGGCAGACGTCGTGTCGGTCGTCCGGCACTTCGGGCACATCGCCGACGCCGAGGCCGGCCGGATGGTCGACACCGGCAACCCGAGCGTCGTCAGCCGCATCGTGCACGAGCCGGTCGGTGTCTGCGGCCTGATCACCCCCTGGAACTATCCGCTGCTGCAGGTCTCCTGGAAGATCGCGCCCTGCCTCGCCGCCGGCAACACGTTCGTCCTCAAGCCCAGCGAGCTCACCCCGCACACCGCAATCCACCTGATGAAGCTGCTCGACGAGGCGGGCCTTCCAGCCGGGGTGGCCAACCTGGTGCTCGGCGACGGCGCAAATGCCGGCGCACCGCTGAGCGAGGATCCCCGCGTCGACCTTGTGTCGTTTACCGGCGGGCTCGCCACCGGCAAGCGCATCATGGCGACGGCCTCGGGCACCGTGAAGCGGATCGCCCTCGAGCTGGGCGGCAAGAACCCCAACATCGTCTGCGCCGACGCCGACTACGACACCGCCCTCGACTTCGCACTCACCGCGGTCTTCCTGCACTCCGGCCAGGTCTGCTCGGCCGGCGCGCGGCTCGTGGTCGAGGAGTCGCTGCACGACCGGTTCGTCGACGACCTCGTCGAGCGGGCGCAACGCATCCGGCTGGGCGGACCCTTCGACGCCAAGGCCGAGACCGGTCCCCTGACGAGCGCGGCCCATCGCGACAAGGTCGAGGCGTACGTCGCGGCCGGCCTGGCCGAGGGTGCCGAGCTGCGCTGCGGCGGCAAGCGTCCGGACGACCCCGATCTGGCCGACGGCTTCTACTACCTGCCCACCGTCCTCGACCGGTGCACCAGCGACATGAGCGTCGTCCAGGACGAGTCGTTCGGGCCGGTGCTCACGGTCGAGACGTTCGCCGACGAGGACGATGCCGTCCGCGTCGCCAACGACAGCATCTACGGCTTGGCCGGCGCGGTCTGGACGAGCGACGCCGGAAAGGGCCAGCGCATCGCGGCCCGGCTCCGCATGGGCACGGTGTGGATCAACGACTACCACCCGTACGTCGCCCAGGCCGAGTGGGGCGGCTACAAGCAGTCGGGCATCGGCCGCGAGCTCGGCCACGTCGGGCTCGAGGAGTACCGCGAGAC
>NZ_JBOHDT010000018.1:0-3220 GCF_050700635.1 Aeromicrobium sp. | reverse complement strand
AGAAGAAGTCGACAACAGAGAGCCCCGTCCCCTCATGCCCGAGTGTCAGGCCACCGTCCGGCGCGTCAAGATCGCTGCCGCGTCGCTACGCGATCGAGCAAGCTCGAACCTTGACCCACCGGACACTGGCCAGGTTTGGCAGTTGTGAGGGGACGGGGCAAGTGTGGCCGGCACCTGGACGCCACCCTTTACGCCATCCCAATCACCGCGAAAACGCCCAAACTCGGTACTAGACGCGACCACTCAAGATCGGGGTTTCCGCAGGTCAAGTGACCTACAGGGACAACGCCAGAATTCGCACGAAGTGCGCGGCGATTCTCAGCGGGTTCGGGGTTCGAGTCCCTGATGGCGCACAACGTCGCAGGTCAGCAACCATCACGGTTGCTGACCTTCTTCCTTGGCCATTGTTTTCGGCCGAAGGTAGCTGGAGCGTCGTGGAGGAAGTGCACGTGGTCGCACTTACGCGGCGGGCACCTTCTTTGGGCGCAGCCCGACGTCGGCCAACTCCAGCACCGCCAGCTTCCTGACCACCTCGATGTCGCGTGCCCGCCAGGCACCGGCCGGATCGTCGCTGATTCTCGCCAGCACCCGCATCGGCTGGTTGGCCAGCGCCCGGAGGGCGAACAGGTCGAGGTCCTCCTGTGCGTCGATGAACTTCGCCCCCGCCGTGGCTTCCCTGGCGAAGCGCCAGCGGATCGGCAGATGGATCGCGGAGACGATCAGGATCGGGATGAGAGCCACCGACAGGCCCAGCAGGAGCGCGAGGCGCTCCACCGCGTCAACGGTCTCCCGACCCGCTGCGGCGATGCCGTCCGAGGCCTCCGCCGCCTCGTCGAAGGGCACCGCGAGCTCGTCCCCGGCCAGGGGCGCCTCACCCAGCTGACCGCCAGCGTCGCGGAACTGATCGGCCATCGCCGACGCTGCCGTGTCGGTCTGCCGGGCCGGCCCCGCGAGCTGGAGGGTGCCGTCATGGACGGCCAGTCCGATCCAGGCCCAGAGCACCAGCCAAGCGACGAACATCAGATCGGCGACGACCTGCAGGGTGCGGCGAACGGGCGTGTCAGCGAAGAGCTTCATGCTGAACACTGTCTCAGCCCAGCGCGGACGCCGCCTGCTGCAAAGCCCGCCAGGTGCGCTCCACGTCATCCCGGGTCGTACGCCAGCTGCTGACCTCGAGTCGGATGCCAGATCGCGCCAATTCGCACAGAGAAGCTGTGCGGCGTTTACGCAGGTCAGACCCCAGATCGAGACGGGTGCGTCAAAGGCCCGCAAGAAGCGTCTGATTCTCAGCGGGATCGGGGTTCGAGTCCCTGATGGCGCACAGACTCGCTGTGCGTGCTCAGCTGATCCTTGACACGGTCTCGGCTGATGCTTGACACCCTCCCTCGCTGGTTCTCGACTCATGTCGAGGGTCGCGGAAGCCTCCGAGAACGTCCTGAAGCAACGGCTGGTCGAGTCGCGCGCCTGTCATGAATCGCCGAGGGAGCACTGCGACCGCGCTCTGCGGAAGCGGACGGGTGCGCTCCCCTGCTCGGTTCTTTGTGCCCTTGCGCAACAGACCCTCCCCCTTGACGCGCACGAGCGTGGTGTTGATCTGCACGGTTCCGGCCCGGAAGTCGACGTCCCCACACAGCCGCGAGCGCCTCTCCGCTGTGGACGCCCTCGCCAACGTGAAGAACACGCGACGCTCCCACCGAACCCCGACACATCGGCATCACCCCTATCGGGTGAGGCGGGATCAGCCCCGGCAATCCCAAAATCGGAGTCAGGCCGACGGAATCGTGGAGGCATTGATGACCAGCAAGGATGTCACGCCGGTCACCGACTGGAACACGTCCGATCCTGTCGCAGTTGGGGCCGACCAGGTCGCGCGCGATCTCGGGGTCGACCTCAGTCGCGGGCTCTCGGTCGAGGAGGCGGGCTCGCGGCTGGCTTCGCACGGTGCCAACAAGCTGACCGGCGGCAAGAAGGAGCCCGGCTGGCGAGCCTTCCTCCGTCAGTACGAAGACTTCATGCAGGTCGTGCTCCTGGTCGCCGCCGGCGTCAACCAGCTGGTCACCGGGGAGACCGGGACCACCGTCGTACTGGCCGGGTTGACGGTCTTCAACGCCGTGATCGGCCTGCGCCAGGAGGCCAAGGCCGAGGAGAGCGTGAAGGCCCTGGCCCAGATGATGAAGACGATCGCACGGGTACGTCGGGACGGCCAGGCGGTCGAGATCGACGCCGAGGAGTTGGTCCCGGGCGACGTCGTGCTCGTCGAGGCGGGGAACCGGGTGCCGGCCGACGGCCGGGTCTGTGTCGCCGCGACCCTGGAGATCGAGGAGGCGGCACTCACTGGAGAGAGCCTGCCGGTCGGCAAGTCGAGCGAGCCGGTGCCCGGAGAGGACATCCCGCTCGGCGACCGAACCTGCATGGCCTACATGAACACATCGGTCACCCGGGGCCGTGGTGAGCTGATCGTCACCGGCACCGGCATGGATACCGAGATCGGCCACATCGCCCACATGCTCGCCAACACCGAGGCCAGCAAGACGCCGCTCCAGAAACAGCTGGACGCGTTGTCGAAGATCATCGCCACGATCGCCGCCATCGCGCTGGTGCTCGTGGTCCTGCTTGGACTGGCACGGGGGGAGGCCTTCGACACGTTGTTCGTCACCGGTGTGGCGCTGGCCGTGGCCGCGATCCCGACCGGTCTCCCGGCGGTCGTGACGGCGCTGCTGTCGATGGGCACGCGGGACATCGCGCAACGCAACGCGATCGTCAAGCGACTGCCGGCCGTGGAGACGCTGGGTTCGACCTCCGCGATCTGCTCGGACAAGACCGGGACCCTGACCCTCAACAAGATGACCGCTCGGGAGCTGGTCATCCCCGGGCACAACCGCTATTCGGTCTCGGGCGAGGGGTACAGCACGTCGGGGGAGATCAGTCATGTGGGCGGGCAGCACCACGACCTCGATCCGTACCTTCTGCCGATGGTGCTGTGCGCCGACGCCGTGCTCGACGGCGAGAGCCTGATCGGTGACCCCACCGAGGGCGCCCTCATCGTGCTCGGCGCGAAGGGCGGGCTGCACATCGAAGAGACGCGCAGCGCGTTGCCCAGGGTCGCCGAGGTGCCGTTCGACTCCGAGTACAAGTTCATGGCGACGTTCCACGAGATGACCGGGCAGGACGGCCGGCCGGTCGTGCGCTGCTACGTGAAGGGCGCGCCCGACGTGTTGAT
>NZ_JBOHDT010000017.1:0-17490 GCF_050700635.1 Aeromicrobium sp. | reverse complement strand
CGTCGATCTCGTCGACGGGCAGGAACGTGAACTGCTTGAGGTACTCCCCCACCTTCGCGTCCTCGGCCTGGATCCATGACTGGTAGAAGGCGTACGGGCTCATCAGCTCGGCGTCGAGCCAGACGGTGCCGGACTCGGTCTTGCCGAACTTGGTGCCGTCGGCCTTCTCGATGAGCGGAGTGGCCAGGGCGTGCACGCGCGCTCCGTCGGCCCGACGGACCAGCTCCACGCCGGCCGTGATGTTGCCCCACTGGTCGCTGCCGCCGGTCTGCAGGACGCAGCCGTACCGGCGGTGCAGCTCGAGGTAGTCGAGTGACTGGAGCAGCACGTAGCTGAACTCGGTGTAGCTGATGCCGGACTCGAGCCGGCTGCTGACGACGTCACGGGCCAGCATCCGGTTGACCGGGAAGTGCTTGCCGATGTCGCGGAGGAAGTCGAGCACGCCGATTGATTCGGTCCAGTCGAGGTTGTTGACCATCGTGGCGGCGTTGTCGCCCTCGAGGTCGACGAAACGGGAGACCTGGTCGCGGATGCGCTCGACCCACTCGGCGACAGTCTCTTTCGTGTTCATGACCCGCTCCCCCGCCTCCTTGGGATCGCCGACCAGCCCGGTGGAGCCCCCGACGAGGAGCAGCGGGCGGTGGCCGGCGAGCTGGAGCCGACGGGCGGTGAGGATCTGCAGCAGGTTGCCGACGTGGAGGCTGGGTGCCGTCGGGTCGAACCCGACATAAAAGGTCAGGGGTCCTGACGACAGCGCTCCGCGCAGCGCGTCGCGATCCGTCGCGTGCGCGACGAGACCGCGGGCGTCGAGGTCGTCGAGGACGTGTGTCACTGCTGCTCCTGGGTCAGACGTGCCCCGATTCTTGCTCATCGGGCGGCGCGTGGGTTGCGGCGGTAGGTGGAGACGGTCGGCTCGTCGGGCAGCCAGAACCGCCAGGGCACGTCTGCTGCTCGGGAGACGCCGACGCGAGGACCGCTGCGGACGTCGTGGGGCAGCGCCACCTCTGGACCGAGATGGACGCCGTCGGAGGCCAGCAGATCGGTGCCGAGGTCGTCGAGTGTCAGCCCCAGCGCGGCCGCGAGATTGCCCGGTCCACAGGCCAACCGCTCGTCGGACGCGTCGCGTCGTCGTCTCGCGACGTCGATGCCGTCGACGACGGCCCCTGCACGGATCAGGACCGCGGCCGCCTGCTCGGACGGGCCGGTGACGACATTGGCGCAATGGTGGATGCCGTACGAGCGGTAGACGTAGAGCCGCCACGGGGGGCCGAACATGATCTCGGAGCGAGCGGTGCGGCTGTAGGCGTGCGAGGCGGGATCGGTGACACCTCCGTACGCCTCGACCTCGGTGATCCTGACCGTGACGCCGTGGCCGTGCAGCAGGCGCCCGAGCAGGCCCCGGGCCCGTTCGGTGACGTCGGGCCCTGTCATCCGTTGAGGCGCCGACGCAGCTCAGCGAGCTGTTCGCTGACCCGCGCCAGGGCGGTGCCCCCGCGGGAGTCGCGTGACGCAATGGAGCCGGCGACGGTGAGGACGTCCCGGACCTCAGGTGTCAGGTGGGGTGAGATCTCGGCGAGGTCCTCATCCCAGAGCTCCGACAGCTCCATGTGCCGCTCCTCGCACAGCCGGACGCAGGTTCCCGAGATGTCGTGGGCCTCGCGGAACGGGACGCCCTGGCGGACGAGCCATTCCGCGATGTCCGTGGCGAGTGCGAAGCCCTGCGGGGCCAGCTCCTCGAGACGGGCGGTGTCGAACGACATCGTCGCGACCATGCCGGTGAACGCCGGGAGCAGGACCTCGAGGGTGTCGACCGAGTCGAACACCGGCTCCTTGTCCTCCTGCAGGTCACGGTTGTAGGCGAGGGGCAGCGCCTTGAGGGTCGCGAGCAGGCCGGAGAGATTGCCGATGAGCCGCCCGGCCTTGCCGCGCGCGAGCTCGGCGACGTCGGGATTCTTCTTCTGCGGCATGATGCTCGAACCCGTGGAGTAACCGTCGTCGAGCGTGACGAAGCCGAACTCCTCGGTGTTCCAGATGATGATCTCCTCGGCGAAGCGGGAGACGTCGATGCCGACTTGGGCCGTCACGTATGCGAACTCCGCGACGAAGTCGCGGGCGGCGGTGCCGTCGATGGAGTTCGGCGTGGAACCGGTGAAGCCGAGGTCGGCGGCGACCTGCTCGGGGTCGAGGTCGAGCGACGAACCGGCAAGAGCACCGGAGCCGTACGGCGAGTCGGCGGCGACGCGGGCGTCCCACTCGGCGAGCCGGTCGAGGTCTCGCACGAGAGGCCACGCGTGGGCCAGGAGGTGGTGTGAGAGGAGCACCGGCTGCGCGTGCTGCAAGTGGGTGCGTCCGGGCATCGCCACACCGAGGTGGCGTTCGGCCTGTGCGGCCAGCGACTCGACGAGCTCGCGGACGAGCTGGGCGATCTGACGACCGTGGTCGCGCAGGAACAACCGGAACAGCGTCGCGATCTGGTCGTTACGAGAGCGGCCCGCCCGCAGGCGTCCGCCGAGTACGGGTCCGAGTCGCTCGATGAGCCCGCGTTCCAGCGCGGTGTGGACGTCCTCGTCGTCGGGCTGTGGAGCGAAGTCCCCGGAAGCGACGTCAGCCTCGAGAGCCTCGATGCCCTCGAGCAGGGCGGCGAGATCGCCGTCGTCGAGCAGACCGGCCCGGTGGAGGACGGTGGCGTGCGCCTTCGACCCGGCCAGGTCGTACGGGGCAAGGCGCCAGTCGAAGTGCGTCGAGCGGGAGAGCTCGGCGAGCGACGTCGACGGCCCAGAGGCGAACCGGCCACCACCCCAGAGGCTGGTCGGCTGTTCCGAATCGGTCACGTCAACGTCCTTTCAGGCGGCAGGTCCGCGAGGGTGGTGAATCGGTGGGCGATGCTGGGACCGCCCAGGGGGTCACGACAGATGAGCAGCACGGTGTCGTCGCCGGCGATGGTGCCGAGCAGCTCTGGCTGGGCCACGTGGTCGATGGCCGAGGCCAGGTACTGCGCAGCACCCGGCGGCGTTCGCAGCACGACCATGTTGGCCGACCCGTCGGCGGACACGACGAGCTCGCGCGCCAGCCGCTGCAGGCGCCCGTGAGCCGCCACGCTGTCCTCGGCAGCACGCGGGGTGCGGTCGCCACCCTCGCCGGGCACGGCGTAGACCAGCGTTCCGTCGGCGTGACGGACCCGGACGGCGTCGAGCTCGACGAGGTCGCGCGAGACCGTTGAAGGGGTGGAGTGCACGCCGTGCGCAGTGAGGAGGTCGACCAGCTCGCCCTGCGAGCGCACCGGTTCCTTGCCGAGGAGATCGACGATGAGCTGCTGGCGGGCCGCCTTCGTGGCCGGGATGCGTGACTCGGTCATGACGCCTTCTCCAGCAGCCACACGAGCAGCGCCTTCTGCGCGTGCAGACGGTTCTCGGCCTGGTCCCACACCACGCTGCGCGGACCGTCGAGCACCTCAGCGGCGATCTCGATCCCGCGGTATGCGGGCAGGCAGTGCAGCACCACGGCTTCGTCCGCCGCCAATGCAAGTGCGTCGGTGGTGACGGCGTACGCGCCGAACGTTGCCAGCCGGGCGTCGCGCTCGTCCTCGTTGCCCATCGAGACCCACGTGTCGGTGATGACGACGTCGGCATCGGCGATCGCCTCGGTCGGCTGGTCCGTGATGAGCACCGATCCCCCGGTCCCGGCCGCGATCTTCTCCGCGGCGGCGACGACGGCGGCCCTGGGCTGGTGTCCGGCCGGCGCCCCGATGCGCACGTGCATGCCGGCCGTCGCCCCGCCCAATAGGTAGGAATGGCCCATGTTGTTGGCGCCGTCGCCGAGATAGACGACGGTGAGCCCGGCGAGGTCACCCTTGTGTTCGCTGACCGTGAGCCAGTCGGCCAGGATCTGGCACGGGTGGAACTCGTCGGTGAGGGCGTTGATCACCGGAACCCCGGCGTGGGCTGCCATCTCCTCCAGATCCGACTGCCGGAAGGTGCGCCAGGCGATGGCGCTCGTCATCCGTCCGAGAACGCGGGCGGTGTCGGCGACGGACTCGCCGCGCCCGATCTGGGTGGTGCCGGTGTCCAGCACCAGAGGCACGCCGCCGAGGTCGGCGATGCAGACCGAGAACGAGACCCGGGTCCGGGTGGAAGCCTTGTCGAACAGGACCGCCACGGTCTGGGGCCCTTCCAGAGGACGCCGTCCGTACGGATCGGCCTTCACCTCGCGCGCGAGGGAGAGCAGATCCGACTGCTCGTCCGGCGTGAGGTCGTCGTCGCGGAGGATGTGCCTCATGACGCCGTGCTCGCTTCGGCCTCGTCGAGGAGGGTGCGCAGCGTCTTGACCGCGCCGTCGGCCTGGTCGGTGGTGAGGATGAGTGGTGGGGCCAGCCGCAGCCGGTCTGGCGTGGGGTTGTTGATGATCAGGCCGGCGTCGAGCGCAGCCTGCTGGATGTCCGCCGACACCGGGTGGGTCAGCACGACGCCGATGAGCAGTCCGCGGCCCGTGGTCTCGACGACCAGCGGATGGTCGTCGAGACCTGAGCGGATGAGGTCGCCGACGACGCTGGCGTTCGCGAGCAGCCCGTCCTTCTCGATGGTGTTGAGCACGGCCCGCGAGGCCGCCGTGGCCACGGGGTTGCCGCCGAACGTCGTGCCGTGGTTGCCGGGCTGCAGGAGCGTTCCGGCGTCGCCCAGGGCGATGAACGCGCCGATCGGGATACCGCCGCCGAGTCCCTTGGCCACCGTGACGAGATCAGGCGTCACGCCGGAGGGCTGGTGGGCGAACCAGTCACCTGTGCGGCCGATCCCCGTCTGCACCTCGTCGATCCAGAGCAGCGCGCCGTGCTCGGTCGTGATCCGGCGCGCCGCGGGCAGGTAGTCGTCGGGCGGCACGATGACACCGGCCTCGCCCTGGATCGGCTCGAGCAGCACGGCGGCCACGGTGTCGTCGACGGCGGCCTCGAGCGCGGCGGTGTCGCCATACGGAACCCAGCGGACGTCACCGGGCAGCGGCTCGAACGGTGCGCGGTACGCCTCCTTGGACGTCAGCGCGAGCGCGCCCATGGTGCGTCCGTGGAAGCTGCCTTCCGCGACGACGATCGTCGTGCGGCCGGAGCGCCGAGTCGCCTTGAACGCGGCCTCGGTGGCTTCGGTGCCGGAGCTGGTGAAGAACACCCGCCCGTCTGCGCCGATCAGCTCCAGCAGCTTCTCGGCGAGCTCGATCTGCGGGGTGGACGTGAAGAAGTTGGAGACGTGGCCGAGGGTGCTCAGCTGGGTGGTGACGGCGTCGAGGACGGCCGGGTGGGCGTGACCGAGTGCATTGACAGCGATGCCGCCGAGCAGGTCGAGGTAGCGGTTCCCGTCGACGTCCCAGACGTACGGTCCCTCACCGCGCACGAGAACCCGCTGCGGGGTTCCGAAGGTGTTCATCAGCGCGCCCTGGTAGCGCTCGATCCACTCTTGCCCCGTGCGTTCTTGCGGAGCTCCCTCGAACGTCATCTCTTCCCCTTCGAAACGCTGGTCGTGTAGACGGCCGTCCGCACGCGGGTCGGCACGTCCGGCAGCACCTGGGTGCCGACGCCTTCGTCGGTGAAGATCTCCAGCAGCACCGAGTGCGGCACACGGCCGTCGACGACCGTTGCGCCCATGACGCCACCCTGGACCGCCTTGAGACAGGCGGTCATCTTCGGGATCATGCCGCTCGCCAGGTCGGGAATGAGATCGGCAAGTACCTCGGGCGAGATCTCGCCGATGACGTCGGTGCTGTTCGGCCAGTCGGCGTAGAGACCTTCGACGTCGGTCAGGACGAGCAGCTTCTCTGCGTCGAGAGCGATCGCGAGCGCCGCAGCGGCGGTGTCGGCGTTGACGTTGTGCACTTGACCATCGACGTCGGGAGCCACCGAGGAGACGACGGGGATGCGGCCGGCCTCGATGAGATCGAGCACCGCTTCGGGGCGCACGGAGGTGACCTCTCCCACCAGCCCGACGTCGACCGGCTCGTCGTCGACAAGCGGCATCGTCTTCTCGGCGGTGAAAAGACCGGCATCCTCTCCGGAGAGCCCGACCGCGAGGGCGCCGTGGCGGTTGAGCAGCCCGACGAGCTCGCGACTGACCTGGCCCGTGAGCACCATCCGCACGACGTCCATCGCCTCTGGGGTGGTGACCCGCAGGCCTGCACGGAACTCCGACTCTATGCCGAGCCGTTCGAGCATCGCGCTGATCTGGGGGCCTCCGCCATGCACGACGACAGGGTGGAAGCCGGCGAGACGGAGGAACACGATGTCCTCGGCAAAGGCCTGCTTGAGGGACTCGTCGATCATCGCGTTTCCGCCGTACTTCACCACCACGACCTTTCCGTGGTACTTCTTCAGCCACGGGAGAGCCTCGGCCAGCGCGGTGGCCTTCGAGGTCGCCTCCTTCCACGTCTCCGGGCTGTGCCCGTAGTCGGGGTCGACCTCGAGGTCGTCGTTGGCGGTGTCGTCGGGTTCGTTCATCGTCTCGCTCATGAGGAGTAGGCCGAGTTCTCGTGGACGTAGGCGTGCGTGAGGTCGTTGGTCCAGACGGATCCGCGCACGTCGCCGGCCTTGAGGTCGACGGTCACGGTGACCGCCCGCTCCTCCAGGCTCACGGCATCGGGAGACTCGCCCAGGCCGCTGTTGCGGCACACCCAGACGTCGTTGAGGGCGACGTCGAGGTCGGCCGGGTCGAAGGCTGCGTCGGTGGTGCCGACGGAAGCCAGCACGCGACCCCAGTTGGGGTCCTTGCCGAAGATCGCGCACTTGAAGAGGTTGCTCCGGGCGATCGAGCGACCGACAGCAACGGCATCGTCCTCGTTCGCCGCATTGACGACGTCGATCGTGATCTCGTGGTCGGCACCCTCGGCGTCGGCCAGCAGCTGCATCGCGAGGTCGTGGCACACCCCGCGAAGAGCCTCGGCGAACTCGTCCGGATCGGGTGTCTGGCCGGATGCACCGCTCGCCATCAGCAGCACGGTGTCGTTGGTCGACTGGCAGCCATCGGAGTCGAGCCGGTCGAACGTGGCGCGGGTGGCCGCGCGAAGGGCGGCATCCGCCTGCCCGGGCTCGAGCACGGCGTCGGTGGTGATGACCACGAGCATCGTGGCGAGAGCCGGGGCGAGCATGCCCGCTCCCTTGGCCATGCCGCCGACGGTGTAGCCCTCGCGGATCACCGTGGACTGCTTGGAAACCGAGTCGGTGGTCATGATCGCTTCGGCCGCGGCCTGACCGCCGTCGGCGTCGAGCGACTCGAGCGCGGCATGGACGCCGGACAGCAGGTCGTCGCGGTCGTTCAGGAGGCCGATGAGCCCGGTGGAGCACACCTGCACGTCGACCGCACCGACGCCGAGGCCCTCGGCCACCGTCTCTGCGGTGTCGTGGGTGATGATGAAGCCCTCGGGGCCCGTGTAGCAGTTGGCGCCGCCGGAGTTGAGCACGACAGCGCGTGCCGAGCCCGACTTGATGGCCTCCTGGCTCCAGAGCACCGGGTTTGCCTTGCAGCGGTTGCCGGTGAAGACGGCGGCCGCCGCCGACGACGGTCCGTCGTTGACGACCAGGGCGACATCGAGCCCGCCGCTGGACTTGAGACCGGCGGCCACACCGGAGGCCCGGAACCCCCGTGCGGCTGTGACGCTCATGGTGTTGCTCCCGTTGCGTTTGCTGCGCTCACGGTGCTGGCTCCGATTCGTTCGCTGCGCTCACGGGGCGACCCCGACGGTGGTGAGCCCAGTCGTCTCCGGGATCCCCAGGGCGATGTTCATCGACTGCACCGCTCCCCCGGCCGTTCCTTTGGCCAGGTTGTCCATCGCGCCGATGGCGACGAGCTTGTTTGCCCGAACATCGACGGTGGCCTGCACGTGCACGGCGTTCGACCCGAGCACGGCCTTCGTCTGCGGCCAGGTGCCCTCGTGCAGGACGTGCACGAACGGCTCGTCGGCGTAGGTCTTCGTGTAGGCCTCACGGACGTCGCCGGCCGTGACACCGTCGCGCAGCGGAGCGCTCACCGTGGCAAGGATGCCCCTGGCCATCGGGGCGAGGATCGGCGTGAAGGAGACCACAGGGTCAACCGCTCCGGCCGCTCGAAGGTTCTGCTCGATCTCCGGTGTGTGCCGGTGGACGCCGCCCACACCGTAGGCGCTGGCCTGGCCGATGACCTCCGAGGCGAGGAACGTCGCGGCGAGCTTCTTGCCCGCCCCCGACGACCCGGTGGGCGCCACGACGGTGAAGTCCGGGACCACCAGGTCGGCCATCACCGCCGGCATCGTCGTGAGCGTCGAGATGGTCGGAAAGCAGCCGGGTACGGCGATGCGGCGCGCGCTCGCGAGCACGCCGCGCTGGCCGGGGAGCTCGGGAAGTCCGTACGGCCAAGTGCCCGCCCAATCAGTGGCACCGCCGCCGCCGTAGAACTGGTCCCAGTCCTCAGAACTCTCCAGCCGGAAGTCGGCGCCGCAGTCGATGACGAGGACGTCGTCGCCGAGCATCTCGGCGACCTTGGCGGAGGCCCCGTGCGGAAGGCCGAGGAAGACCACGTCGTGCCCGCTGAGGTGATCGGCGTCCGTGGGGTCGAGCACGCGGTCGACCAGCGGCAGCAGGTGCGGCTGGTGCTCGCCCAACCGGGTCCCGGCGTTCGACGACGCCGTGAGGGCTCCGATGGTGACGCCGGGGTGGGCGAGGAGGGTGCGGAGCACCTCGCCGCCCACGTATCCGCTGGCGCCGGCGACGGCTGCGGTGATCCCCTTCGTCTGTCCAGTCATCTGTCCACCTTTGCAGAATTCCCTATCGAGTGACGCGGTCGGGCGATGCCGGGCCCCATATGCGGACTCAGTCGGTGCCGAACTCCATCGCGGCACGGTCCAACGCCTCGTCGTCGTCTTCGACCACCTCGGAGCGGGCGGCGATGGCGTCCGCGCCTCCGGCCTGCATCGCACCGATCAGCTCGGTGTGCGCGTGACCGATCAGGTTCATCGCGGCGTACTGCTCGAGCTTGGCGCGCGAGTCGGCGATGTCGAGATTCCGCATGGTCAGCTGCCCGATGCGGTCGGTGGGTCCGAACGCCGCTTCGAGCGTCTTCTCCATCGTCAGCTTGTCGGGGTGGTAGCTGAAACCCGAGCCCGCGGTGTCGAGGATCGTGTAGTCCTCGCCGCGCCGCAGTCGCAGGGTGACCGACCCGGTGACGGCCGAGCCGACCCAGCGCTGCAGGGACTCGCGGAGCATCAGTGCCTGCGGGTCGAGCCAGCGTCCCTCGTACATCAGGCGTCCGAGTCGCCGACCCTCGGCGTGGTACGCGGCGGTGGTGTCCTCGTTGTGGACGGCGTTGAGCAGCCGCTCGTACGCGATGTGGAGCAGCGCCAGACCCGGCGCCTCGTAGATCCCCCGGCTCTTGGCCTCGATAATCCTGTTCTCGATCTGGTCGGACATGCCGAGGCCGTGCCGGCCACCGATCGCGTTGGCCTCCTGCACGAGCTGGACCGCGGTCTCGAACGGCTTGCCGTCGATCGTGACGGGTCGTCCCTGCTCGAACCCGATGGTGACGTCCTCGGGTGCGATCTCGACATCGGGATCCCAGAACCGCACCCCCATGATCGGCTCGACCGTCTCGAGACTGACGTCGAGGTGCTCCAGCATCTTCGCCTCGTGCGTCGCGCCCCAGATGTTGGCGTCCGTGGAGTAGGCCTTCTCGGCGCTGTCGCGGTACGGCAGCCCGTGCGCCTCCATCCAGGCCGACATCTCCTTGCGGCCCCCGAGCTCGGTGACGAAGTCGTGGTCGAGCCAGGGCTTGTAGATGCGAAGGTGCGGGTTCGCGAGCAGCCCGTACCGGTAGAAGCGCTCGATGTCGTTGCCCTTGAATGTCGACCCGTCGCCCCAGATCTGCACGTCGTCCTCGAGCATCGCCCGTACCAGCAGCGTGCCGGTGACGGCCCGACCGAGCGGCGTGGTGTTGAAGTAGGCCCGTCCGCCGGAGCGGATGTGGAAGGCACCGCAGGTGATGGCCGCCAGGCCTTCCTCGACCAGCGCGGGACGGCAGTCGACCAAGCGCGAGATCTCCGCTCCGTAGTCGCCGGCGCGCGCCGGGACGGAGACGATGTCGGGCTCGTCGTACTGCCCGATGTCGGCGGTGTAGGTGCACGGGACCGCGCCCTTGTCGCGCATCCAGGCGACGGCAACGGACGTGTCGAGTCCCCCGGAGAACGCGATGCCGACGCGCTCCCCCCGAGGGAGAGTGGTGAGTACCTTGGACATGTTGCACATTCTTGCAGACAGATGCAATTCCGTGCAAATTGCCCGGGAGCCTCGACGAGCGCCCTACTGTATGGCCCATGAGGCGGATCCTGCTCCGGGTGTTCGCAATTCTCGGAGCCGCGGCTCTGCTGCTCATTCCCCTGCTGGCCGGACTTGTGCAACCGTCACAGTCGTCCTCGCCGGATCCCGTCAGGATCACCTCGTACGACGCCGACTATCGCGTGTCCGCCGACGGCACGCTGGTCGCCAAGGAGACCCTCGTCGGCGAGTTCCCCTACGGTCGGCACGGCATCTTCCGCTACTGGGACCTCAGGGACGCCGGCGACGAGCGGGTTCGTCTCGTACCCACCCAGATCAAGATCACCCGGGACGGGGAGGACGAGCCGGTCGACATGCTCTGGGAGTCGGGCCGCCGGTTCCGGGTCGCGAAGGTGGGCGACGCGGAGGTCACCCTCGAACCCGGCGAGCACACGTACGTCATCACCTACCGGATCGAGGGAGCGCTCGCCCCAGCCTCGGTCGAGGCCGGAACGACGTCCAGCTGGAGCGTGGAAGAGGCGAAGCGCTCGGTCTTCAACTGGCACATCGTCGCGCCTGGCTGGGCCATGGGGATGGACCGCGCGACCATCCGCGTCGAGCTGCCGGCGGCGGCCGACGACGCGAAGTGCGCCGTCAGTGACGGACAGGAGTGCGCCGTCGCAGGCGGGGGCACCGACACGCTCATCATCACCACGGACGAGCTCGCGCCCTACACGCCGGTGACGCTACGAGCCGACGTCCCGGTGCCGACGCCCGCCCGTCCCGGCGCTCCGTGGGACATCGGCTACGACCGGCTGCTCGGACGCAGCGAGGTGGCCCTGATCGTCGTCGGCATCATCGCCGCGGCCGCCCTCGTCTTCGGCTACGCCTGGGACCGGCGTTCGCGGGAACGCCGGCCGGGATACCCGGTGATGTACGAGCCCCCGAACGGACTCGGCCCAGTGCAGACGGCGTTCGTGACGAATGAGCAGCTCCCCGACCGCGCCCTCACCGCCACTCTGCTCTACCAGGCCGAGCAGGGGCTCACGAAGCTCACGCAGGACGGCGACGACTGGACGATCGAAGGCATCGGCGACGAGAAGGCGTGGGCGGCGACCGATGATGTCACGCGTCACGTCGGACAGAGCCTCGGGGTGACCATCCCGGGTTCGACCTTCGCTGCCGACGGCTCGGTGTCGGCCGGCTCGACCCTCCAGCCGCTCAAGACGAGCATGGCGAAAGTCACCGACACCTGGGCCACGGCTGCCGGTGTCCAGAGTCCGGCGCCCTCGGAGCTGTTCGGGCGCACGCTGGTCGGTGTCGCCGCGGTCCTGGCCGTCGTGCTGACGTTCTGGCCCCTCGGCAGCTCGTTGTACGTGCTCCCGTTCGCCGCGTTCACGGTGGGTGCCGTCGGGCTGCTCGTCCCGGGCGTCGGCCGCCGCCGCACACTGCTCGGTCGGGACGTCTGGTCGAAGGCCGGCGGGTTCGAACGCCTGCTCTCGACCGACTCCGCCAAGGACCGGTTCGACTTCAGCGGCAAGCGCGATCTGTACACCGCGTTCATCCCCTTCGCCGTCGCGTTCGACTGTGCGGATCGCTGGGCCCGCAAGTACGAGCGGATCACCGGCGCCGTGGCACCGACGCCGCAGTGGTACGGCGGTGGCACCACATCCGACGGACATACGTTCTTCGGCGGCTCGAGCGGCTCGTTCTCCAGCTTCGAGTCATCCCTGTCCTCGTCCATCTCCGCCTACGCCGCGACCCAGTCGTCGTCCTCCTCCGGTGGAGGAGGCGGCGGCGGTGGTGGCGGCGGGGGCGGTGGCGGCGGTTCCTGGTAAGCCTCTACCCATCCACGAGGAGACAGCATGACCCTGATCATCATCCTGATCGTCGTTGCAGCCCTGGTGCTGTTCGGTATCTACGCGTTCAACAAGCTGCGGCGCGCCGACATCGGCGCGCAGGAGGCCCTCGGCGGCATCGACGTGCAGCTCACGCGGCGCGCCGACCTGATCCCGAACCTTGTCAACACCGTCAAGGGCTATGCCGTGCACGAGCGTGCCGTCTTCGACGAGGTGACGGCTGCACGAGCCGGCGTCACGAAGGCAGCGGCAGACGGGACGGTGGCCGAGAAGGCGGCCGCCGAGGCGCGGCTCGACCAGGCCCTCGTAGACGTCCTCGCCGTGGCCGAGGCCTACCCCGACCTCAAGGCGACGGCCAACTTCCAGCAGTTGCAGACCGACCTGACGGAAACCGAGAACCAGGTCTCGTTCTCGCGGCAGTTCTACAACGACGCCGTGAAGAGCCTGAACAACCTGGTGAAGACGATCCCGTGGATGTTCTTCACCGGGATCGCGAGCGTCCACGAACGGGAGTTCTACGACGCGCCGGAAGGCCAGGAAGCACCGCCCAGCGTCCAGTTCTGACGCCGAGAGAGAACTTCACCCGTCGCGAGAGAGAAGTTGCCTGGTCACGAGAGAGAAATTCCCAGGCTCGCAGAATGAGGAAGTCTCTCGCGGCAGGTGGATTTCTCTCTCGCGGTGGGTGAATTTCTCTCTCGCGGTGGGTGAATTTCTCTCTCGCGAGCGGTTAGGTGCGGAGGGTGGCGCCAGCTGCGGCCGCGGCTGCTGCCACGGCGGCGTCTCGCGCAGCGGTGATGTCGTCGTCGGTCAGGGTGCGGTCGGGGGCGCGCAGGCGCAGCGCGAAGGCGAGCGACTTGCTGCCCGGCGCCACCTGGTCGCCGGTGTAGACGTCGAAGAGGCGCACCGACTCGATCAACGGGCTCGCGTGAGCCAGTGCTTCGTGGACCACGGCCGAGGCGACGGACGCGTCGACGACGAGCGCAAGATCCTCCTTGGCGACCGGGAAGATCGAAAACTCCGGCCGAGGCCCGACGTCGGGAGCAGCATCGATGAGCGCGTCGAGATCGAGCTCCCCGGCGGCCGCGCGGCCATGGAGCCCGTACTCCCTCGCGACCCGCGGGTGCACCTCGCCGGCATGACCGACGACGACGCCGTCGAGCATCAGGGCGGCGCAGCGACCGGGATGCCATGGAGCCAGCTCGGCGGGCTCGACCGTCAGGCGCAGGTGCAGCGCTGCGGCGACACGGTGCGCGATCGCGATGGCGTCGCTCCACGAGGCGGCTCTGCCGCGGCCGGCCCACCCGCTGTGCACACGCTCGCCGCTCAGCACGTACGCGACATGCTGCGGCTGGTGTGGGAGTGCGGCGACGAACGCGTCGAGCTCGGCGTCCGTGGGGCGACGGTCGACACCGTAGATCGGTGCGGTCGGTTCGTCGGGCTGCGGGATGAACACGCGACCGGTCTCGACGATCTGGACGTCCGTATGTCCGCGTCCGACGTTGAATCCCGCCGTTGCGAGCACCCCAGCGAGCAGGGTCGTGGTCATGCCCGGCTGCTCCGCCGACAGCGGGTTCTCGAGCAGCACCTGACGGCGCCTGGCGTCGTCGGCGGACAGGCCGAGCCGATCGAAGTCGACCGGGCCGGCGAACGGGAACGTCTTGACCTCCACCAGGCCCGCCCCGGCGAGCACCATGCCCGCACGGCGCCGGAGCTCCTGGGCCTTGGTCAACCCGTGCCCCACGGGTGCCGGCGGCAGCACCGACGGCACCTGGTCGTAGCCGACGACGCGGAGCACATCCTCGACGAGGTCGTACGGGCCGGTGAGGTCGAACCGCCAACTCGGAGGCGTCAGCGTGATACGTCCGTCGGCATGTCGCACCTCACCCCCACCTGCGGCCAAGGCGGCGGCCGCCGTGTCGCCGTCGATGTCCACGCCGCTGATACGGCTCGGAAGGTCCTCCGGGATGCTGACGGCCGCCCGCACCGGCGCACGGCCGACAACGGTCAGGCCGGGCTCGATGGTGCCGCCACCGTGCTCAACGAGGAGCTCGGCGACGCGCTGGGCGGCCCGGGCCTGCAGCTCGGTGTCGACGCCGCGCTCGTTGCGCTTCGACGCCTCCGACGGCAGCTTGTGGCGACGGACGCTCCGCCCGATGGTCGGTGGGTCGAAGAACGCGGCCTCGATGACGATGTCGGTGGTGTTCTCGTCCATCTCCACGTGGGCGGCTCCCATGACGCCGGCGATGCCGACCGGTCCCGCGTCGTCGGTGATGAGCAGGTCCTCGGGATCGAGCGTGCGCACAACGTCGTCGAGGGTGGTGATCTTCTCGCCCGGCTCGGCGCGGCGGACCACGATGTCGCCGCTGAGCTTGGCGCGGTCGTAGGCGTGGTTCGGCTGGCCGAGCTCGAGCATCACGTAGTTGCTGACGTCGACGGCGAGCGAGATCGAACGCATGCCCGCCTGCTCGACTCGCCGCGCCATCCACTCGGGCGTGGGACGGGACGGATCGAAGCCCCGCACCTCCCGGGCGACGAAGACCGGGCAGGACTCGGGGTCGTCGACCCGAACGGGATAGCTATCGCCGTCGGCCGGGACGTCGCGTTCGGCAGGATCGGTGAACGGGACGCCGAACGCCTGGGAGGCATCACGGGCGACGCCTCGGAGGGAGAGCGCGTAGGCGCGGTCGGGGTTGACCTCGAGGTCGAGCACCTCGTCGTACAGCCCGAGCAGCGCGACGGCGTCATCGCCGGGCTCAGGCGCTCCGTCGAGCACGATGATGCCGCCGGGATCGCCGTCCAGTCCGAGCTCGGGAGGTGAGCAGATCATGCCGTCGGAGACGTGACCATAGGTCTTGCGCGCAGCAATGGCGGTGCCGCCGGGTAGCTCAGCGCCGGGCAGGGCGACGACGACATGGTCGCCGGCGCCGAAGTTTTGGGCGCCGCACACGATGCCGCGCGGTTCCTTCTCCCCCACGTCGACCGAGCACCAGTGGATCGTCCTACCGTTGGTCTGCGGCTCGTCCTCGACGCTCAGCACACGGCCGACGACGAGCGGGCCCTGGATGTCAGAGACCTGGTCGATCGTGTCGAGCTTGAGGTCGAACGCGGTGAGGCGGGCGGCCAGCTGCTTGGTGTCGACGTCAGCCGGAAGATGCATGAGCTCGCGCAACCAGGCCACGGGCACCCGCATCAGAGACCCACTCCGAAGGGCTGCGTGAAGCGGATGTCACCGTCGAAGAGGTCGCGCAGGTCGACGATCTCGTAGCGTCCGGTGATGGTGCGGTCGAGTCCCATGCCGAACGCGAAGCCGGAGTAGCGCTCCGGGTCGACGCCGCAGGCGACGAGCACCCGCGGGTTGACGACGCCGCAGCCGCCCCACTCGATCCAGCCCTCGCCGCGGCAGGTACGACAGGTCTCGACCACGCCCGGCACGTTGCCGCACACGTGGCAGAGCAGGTCGACCTCGGCGCTGGGCTCGGTGAACGGGAAGTACGACGGCCGGAACCGGGTAGTGGTGCCCTCGCCGAAGAGGGCCTCGGCGAAGTGGTCGAGCGTGCCCTTGAGGTGGGCCATGGAGAGTCCCTCGTCGATCGCAAGGCCCTCCACCTGGTGGAACACCGGCGAGTGCGTGGCGTCGAGCTCGTCGGTGCGGAACACGCGCCCCGGGCAGGCGATGTAGATGGGGGGCTCGCGGGTGAGCATGGTGCGAACCTGGACGGGAGAGGTGTGGGTGCGCAGCACCATCGCGGCGCTCGCCGGCTTGACCCAGAACGTGTCCTGCATGGTGCGCGCCGGGTGGTCGGGACCGAGGTTGAGGGCGTCGAAGTTGAGCCACTCGGCCTCGACCTCGGGACCTTCGGCAACCGCCCAGCCCATCGCCACGAAGATGTCGGAAACGTGCTCGGAG
The DNA here is from genome assembly GCF_050700635.1 of Aeromicrobium sp. Classification (GTDB taxonomy): domain Bacteria; phylum Actinomycetota; class Actinomycetes; order Propionibacteriales; family Nocardioidaceae; genus Aeromicrobium. The sequence goes on along the minus strand of NZ_JBOHDT010000017.1, from coordinate 1,469 downwards.
ATTGTGGTGAGCGGGTGCCTCGAACCGACTGGCTCTACGTCCCATGGCAGGGTGACGTCGACCCGCTCCGCGGCAAGCATGCGCTCCTCCTCGGCCGCCTCGACCGCGACACTGCGGGCCGCGATGGCCTGGCTGACCGCGCCACGCGCCTGGCCGACGCGCTGGCCGGCCTCCTTGCGGGCCTGCGGCGGCAGTGCGCCGATCTCGCGGTTGGCCAGTGCCAGCGGCGACCGGTCGCCAGCGTGGTGCAAACGTGCCTGCTTGACCGCCTCCACGGTGTCCGCGGCCGCGATGGCCGCAAGAGCCTCGTCGCGCATCCGCTCCACCTCATCGGCACGCAGCGGCGTGACCTCGACGGGGTCGTAGTCGGAGTTGGGCGCGGACATGCAGGCCTTTCGGTGCGGGGTCGCTGGACAGTCTAGGGTCGCGACTCACTCTCATTCGGTGAGGGCATCCGGCTCGTTGATCGGGAACCAGACACGCAGCAGCGCTCCGCCGCCGTGGGATTCCCGGATGTCGATGCGGCCGCCGTGCTGCTCGACGATGCCGCGGGCGATGTACATGCCCAGCCCGCTGCCCGCGCCCGGTCCAGCTCGCCAGAATCGGCTGAACACCCGCTGCCGCATCTCCTCGGGAATCCCGGGACCGTTGTCATGGAACTCGACACACACACCTGGCGGCTCACCGTCGGCGCGCCCGGTGTTCTCCATGAGCACCTGCTTGAGGCCGAATCCGTGGCGCACGGCGTTCTCGATCAGGTTGGTGACGACTTGCGTGATGCGGTCGGCGTCACCCCAGATGGTCTCGAGCTCGTCACCGATGGTGACCTCGAACGGATCGCTCGATCCCCCGGACATGTTCGTGAGGACGTGGCGGACGAGGTCGTCCAGCCGCACCGGCCCCCGGCGCAGCGTGAGTCGGCCGGCATCGATGCGCGCGGCGTCGAGAAGCTCGGTGATGAGCCGGCTGAGCCGATCGGCATCTGCGTCGACCGTCTCGAGCATCAGCTGACGCTGATCCTCGGAGAAGCGCGCCCACTTGGTCAGCAGCGTCGAGGTGAAACCCTTGATGCCGGTGAGCGGCGACCGGAGCTCGTGCGCCACCGTGGCGACGAGGTCGGACCGCTCGCGGTCGCGCTGGTTTCGAACTCGCGCGTTGCGCATGCTCACGATGACCCGCCCCACCTGTCCGCCGGGCTTGTCGCGCACGAGGCGCGCGGTGATGAGGTACTCGCTCCCCCGCGGCGACCACCAGGCCTGCTCCGAGATGCGGGTGCGGGTGGCGAACCCGTCGTACGGACGCGTGCAGGCGTACCACGAGTTGCCGTTCAGGTCGTCGAACGGCATGGCCTCGTCGATGTGCATGCCGATCATCTCGTCGCCGGAGGCCCGCGCCATCGAGCGGATGCGTTCGTTGACGTACTCGACCTTCCCATCCGGGCCGGCGATGAGGACGCCATCAGGGAAGTC
>NZ_JBOHDT010000016.1:0-3972 GCF_050700635.1 Aeromicrobium sp. | reverse complement strand
CAGGCCGAGCAGGATCACCAGCACGCCGGTGACGATCGACAGCTCACGGTGGTACGCGAAGAGCTCCTGGCCGATCGAGCCGAACAGCGCGCCGCCACTGACGAACACCACGGTGAAGCCGAGGACGAACAGCGACGAGCCCAGCAGCAGCCGGCCGCGCCGGGCGGTGTCGAGGTCCTGGACGCCGACGCCGGTGACGTAGGAGAGATAGCCGGGAAGCAGCGGCACCACGCACGGTGAGAAGAACGAGATGAGGCCGGCCAGGACCGCGATCGGGATCGCCAGCAGCAGCGATCCGGACGCGACGGTGTCGGAGACGTCCTGGATCATGTCGACTCCCGGACGTCGTCGATCAGGCCGGCGAGCGTCGAGGCCGAGACCTCGTCCATGATGCGCACCGCCACGCGGCCGCGGTCGTCGATGATCCAGGTGGTGGGGATGGCCTGTGACGGGAGCGACTTCGCGAAGCCGAGCAGGGTGCGGCCGGAGAAGTCGGCGATGCTCCGGTACGGCGTCTCGTGCTTGCGGGTGAAGGCGAGGGCGGCAGCCGGCTTGTCGCGCACGAGCACGCCCACGAACGTGACGTCGCGATCGGCGTACTGCTTCGACACCTCGGCGAGGGCCGGTGCCTCCTTGCGGCACGGCGGGCACCACGAGCCCCAGACGTTGACGACGAGGGTGTCTCCGGCGAACTCGGCGGTGGACAGCGGGCGTCCCTCGAGGTCGTCGCCGGCCAACGTCGGAGCCCTTGCACGATCCTCGGCCGGGACGACGGTGATGGATCCGTTGCCGCTCACGTACCCGCCCGTCGATCCCTCGGTGCCGACACCGCTGCACCCGGCGAGGACGACCGCGGCTGCGAGCAGCAGCGCAGGCCTCATGCCCCGCCGACGAACTTCTTGCCGCCCCTCAGCTCCTCCGGAAGGAGGTGGCCGGCCGGCTCGCTGTAGGTGAAGCCGTCGAAGTGGTCGTCGTCGAACGTCAGGCTGGTGAGACTGGCGAGCGAGCACTGCCGCTTGCGCGGGTCGTGCACGAAGGTCTTCTGCTCGAACGAGCGGCGGGCGATCCACACCGGCAGCTGGTGCGACACGATGACGGCCTCGTGTCCCCGTGCCGCCTCGCGGGCGTCGGCGATCGCGGCCCGCATGCGCTTCGCGATATGGGCATACGGCTCGCCCCACGACGGCCGGAACGGGTTGCGCAGCTTCCACCAGTTGGCCGGGCGTCGCAACGCACCGTCGCCGACGCCGAAGGTGCGGCCCTCGAACAGGTTGTCGGCCTCGATGACCCGCTCGTCGGTGGTGATCTCCACCTCGAGGAGCTTCGACAGCGGCTCGGCGGTCTGCTGGGCCCGCTCCAGTGGCGAGGACACCAGGTGGATGATCTCGTTCTTCGACAGGAAGTCGGCCGCTGCCTCGGCCATCTCGTGGCCGAGGTCGGACAGGAAGTACTCCGGCAGCCGGCCGTAGAGCACGCCCTCGGGGTTGTGGACCTCGCCGTGCCTCATCAGATGCACGATCGTTCGGGTGCTCATCACCCCGCCCCCGTGAAGAGCCGAGAGTACGGGGGCGGCGCGACGAGGTCCGAATTGTTCACTCGCTGTCGCTCGCTCATCAGGTCGTCCTCGTCGGTTCGGGTGCGGCGGCCGCGGCGCGGGCCGCCTCCGGGAGTGCCGCGGCCATCCTAGAGAGTGTCGCGTCGTCGTGAGCCGCCGAGACGAACCAGCACTCGAACGCACTCGGCGGAAGGTGGACACCGGCGTCGAGCATCGCGTGGAAGAACGCGGTGAAGCGCCACGTCTCCTGGGCCTGCGCCCCGGCGAAGTCGGTGACCGGGTCGGTGACGCCCCAGAAGACGCTGAACATGCTGCCCGCCGTCTGTAGCACGTGAGGCACGCCGGCCTGCTTGAGTGCCCCGGTGACGAGAGACTGCACCGACTCAGACCACGAGTCGACGGCGGCGTAGACGTCGGCGTCGGCCAGCCGCAACGTGGTGAGGCCCGCGGTGGTGGCCACGGGGTTCCCCGACAGCGTGCCGGCCTGGTAGACGGGGCCGCTCGGCGCCAGCTGCCCCATGACGTCGGCCCGGCCGCCGAACGCGGCCGCAGGGAACCCGCCGCCCATCACCTTGCCGAACGTGAGGAGGTCAGGCTGCCAGCCCTCGAGTGCGCCGTCGAGTCCCCAGTGGCCCGACGGGCTGACGCGGAATCCGGTCATGACCTCGTCACTGATGAACAGTGCTCCGTGCGTGCGGCACGTCTCGGACAGGAACGCGTTGAAGCCGGGCTCGGGCGGGACGACGCCCATGTTGCCGGCGGCCGCCTCAGTGATGACGCAGGCGATGCGCGGGCCCAGCTCGGCGAACGCAGCCTCGACGGCGGCCCGGTCGTTGTACGGCAGCACCACGGTGTCGGCCGTGACGTGTGCCGGCACCCCTGGCGTCTCGGGGAGCCCCAACGTGACGACACCCGAGCCGGCCTCGGCGAGCAGAGCATCGACGTGGCCGTGGTAGCAGCCGGCGAACTTGACGACCATGTCGCGACCGGTGAATCCGCGCGCCAGGCGCAGCGCGGACATCGTGGCCTCGGTGCCGGATGAGACGAGCCGCACCTGCTCGACCGGTGCGCGCTCCACGATCTCCTCGGCCAACTCGACCTCGGGCCGACTCGGCGTTCCGAACGACGTGCCTCGCGACACGGCCTCCTGCACCGCTGCCACGACCTCGGGATGTGCGTGCCCGAGGAGCATCGGGCCCCACGACCCGACGAGGTCGACGTAGCGCTCCCCGTCGGCGGCGGTGAGCCATGCGCCCTCGCCCTCCACCATGAACCGGGGCGTGCCTCCGACCGCTCGGAAGGCCCGCACTGGGGAGTTGACTCCACCGGGTGAGACAATGAGGGCGCGGTCGAACCACCGCTGGGACTCTGGTTGTTCGTGGGGAGCGGACATCACCAGGTCATTGTCGCTGGTGGTGGTCGGGGGTCCGTAACCCCGGGTCAGGCAAATCGTTGATTTCTACTGTATTCTCTATCTTTTGCCCCGATTGAGGGTGAAGGGTAACATCGGTTTACACCGGTGGCCCGAAGCTTTGGGTCACCAGACGTTTTTGAGGGAGACATGGTTCGACAGCTATCGCGCTTGCAGAAGGCAAGCGCGCTCGTGCCGATGGCGGTTCTCGTCGGCGCGTGGGGCGCTGCAGTCACCAACTCCGGCCTTGCTCTCGCCGTCGGCGGCCCCGACTCCGACGTCATCCCCGACGTCCCGGCCACGGCGTTCGACGAGCCCGCCACGGTCCAGAAGTCCCCGGGCGGCATCGATCCCCGTGCCGGCGCCGCCGGCGCCGTCTCCAGCAACGGCATCCCCGCCGCAGCCCTGGCCGCGTACCGCCGCGCCGAGACGCTGCTCGGCAAGGCCGACTCGAGCTGCAAGCTCCCCTGGAACCTCGTCGCCGCCATCGGGCGCGTCGAGTCCAACCACGGGCGCACCAACGGCAACGCGCTGAGTGCCGACGGCCTCGCCCAGCCCGGCATCTTCGGCGTCCCGCTCAACGGCAACGGCGTCGCCCGCATCTCCGACTCCGACAGCGGCGAGTTCGACAACGACACCGTCTGGGACCGCGCGGTCGGCCCCATGCAGTTCATCCCGGGCACCTGGAGCTCGGTGGGCATCGACTCCGACAACGACGGCAAGAAGAACCCGCAAGACATCGACGACGCGGCCACGGGCGCCGGCATCTACCTGTGCGCCGGCTCCGGCGACCTCTCCACCGACGGTGACGCCCGTAGCGCCGTGCACCGCTACAACCACTCCAGCTCCTACGTCGACCTGGTCATGAAGATCTCCGAGGCGTACGCCAACGGCGACTTCTCCCAGACGCCCAACGGCTTCCCGTCCTCGTCGATCCTCACCAGCCAGGCCAACGACCAGACGCTCTCGCCGAGGCAGCGCGCCGCGGCCGAGCAGAGGCAGCAGC
>NZ_JBOHDT010000015.1:0-8823 GCF_050700635.1 Aeromicrobium sp. | reverse complement strand
CACGACCAGGCAGACGCCCACGGTCACGAGGGCGACGCTCCGGTCGAGGCGGTACGTGCTCACGCAGAGGGGGCGGGATTCGAACCCGCGGCTGACATTGCTGCCAGCGACCGCTTTCAAGGCGGTTCCGATCGGCCACTCCGGCACCCCTCCAGGCGCCGGTGTCACGCTCTCGCGCGCCACCGCACCGCCCCCGATTCTCGCATCACTTCAAGGCGGCGAGCCGGGGAGGCTCGATGCGCCGCTCCGACTCGACCGCCCGGGCGGCCCGCGACGAGCGGTCGCGGATGGCGAACCGGCGGGCCACCAGGCCGACCGCCAGGCCGAGAATACTCGAGTAGAGCGTCGACAAGGCGATGTACGACGGGAAGGCTCCGGGCGAGACGAGCGACGTCGTCAGCACGCCCGTGCCGATGACGGCGAACACGAGGATCCACCAGCCTTCGCGGTTGCGTGACCGCATCGAGACCCCGACGATCAACGCCGGGAACCCGATGAAGACCTCGACCGGACGGGGAACTCCACCGAAGGTCTGTCGCATCCAGATGACCAGCTCACTGATCGAATCGGTGATGAACTGCGCGCCATGGGCACGCACGAAGCTCGAGTAGGCGAGGACGAGCACGACCAGGACGGCGACGCCGGCCAGGACCGCGAGGTGCTGATGACCGAGACCGTGCAGGCCGGCGCCGAGGTTCCAGACCACCGTGATCGCGAGCCCGAGTGCGACCGTGAGCACAACGAGATTGAACCGTTGGTAGTTGACCGGGGCATTCCAGGCGGCGACAGCCACCGTGCCACTCAGCGCGACGACGATCGCGAGCACGTACTCGCGCACCGCCTCGAACACCGTGACGGCTGGTCGGGTGATCACGATGGCCCACACCGCGGCGAGCACGGCGGAGGCGGCGGCAGCGGCCGCCAGCAGCACGTTGGCCTCGCTCGCGACCGCCCCGACACCGAGCGCCGCGGCGAGGATCGACCAGATGCGCATGTGACCACCGACACGGTGGGTGAGCCCGACGCTGAAGACGATCAGCAGCAGGGCCGCACCCGGTCGCTCCGCGTCGATGGGCGTGTCGACGGCGACCACCGCGGTGCCTGCCGCCGCGGTGCCGACGATCCAGGCAAGAAGTACCACCAGCATCAGCAACCGCGCCGTGCGCGGCGACTTCAAGCGCGGTTCGCGAGTCGGGAGGTCGTAGTCCCGTCGCTTCCGGGTCTCTGCCCGTCGTCTCCCCGCCGTCGCGGTCATGCGTCGATCCTCCGGTTGGACAACGAGGGGTTGACGTCACGCGCCTTCGCGATGTCGGCGGGCTCGACCGACGCCTGCACCAGATCGTCACCGTCACCCGCCTCGCCCAGGACCGAGCCCCACGCGTCAACGATGAGGGAGTGTCCGGTGTACCGCTTTCCACCCTGCGCGGCGGCCGCGACGGCCACGGTGTTCTCGACGGCACGTGCGGTGAGCAGGGTGCGCCAGTGGTGCAGCTTGTGCTCCCCGGCGACCCAGGCAGACGGCACGACGAAGAGCTCGGCACCCGCGTCGACGAGCGAGCGACCCATCTCCGGGAACCGCAGGTCGTAGCAGGTCATCAGGCCGGTGCGAACGCCCTCGACGTCGATGGTGACGGGTCGGACGTCGCCGGCGCTCAGCCGCTCGGACTCCCGGTAGCCGAACGAGTCGTACAGGTGGATCTTGCGATAAGTGTCCAGCAGGGACCCGTCCGGGCCGGCCACCACGAGGGTGTTGAACGGCAGGTCGCCCCTACCGTCCGGCCCTGGGCGCTCGAACATCCCGGCGACGACGGTGGCACCGAGGCGTCGGGCCTGATCGACGATGGTGGCGACGAACGGCCCGTCGAGCGGTTCGGCCACTGCGGCGAGATCGTGGTCGATCGCCCCGAAGTCGTGCATCGTCGCCTCCGGCAGCACCACGAGGTCGAGGGAGCTGTCGAGGTCGCCGAGTCGGGCCCCGACGAGGTCTCGGTTGGCGGCCGAGTCGGTACTCGACGCCAGCTGCACCAGGGCGATACGCATGCCGACCATTCTCTCAGGTCACGGCTGAGAGGCCCCTTAACCGTGGGGTGGGTAGCGTTCCACGCATGCGTGCCATCGTCGTCAACGAGCCCGGTGGTGTCGATGCCCTCGAGGTCGTCGACCGTCCAGATCCCGAGCCCGGCCCGGGCGACGTGCTCATCCGCGTCGTCGCGGCCGGTGTGAACCGGGCCGACCTGATGCAACGTCAGGGCTTCTACCCGCCTCCGCCCGGCGCGAGCGACATCCTCGGCCTGGAGTGCTCTGGCGAGATCGCTGCCGTGGGTGCGGAGGTGACCGGCTTCGCCGTCGGAGACACCGTGTGCGCGCTGCTCACCGCCGGTGGCTACGCCGAGCTGGTGTCCGTGCCCGCGGGTCAGGTCGCCCCGGTGCCCGAGGGCCTCGATCTCGTCGACGCAGCGGGGGTGATGGAGACCGCCTGCACAGTGTGGTCGAACGTCGTCATGGTCGGCCGTCTCCAGCCGGGCGAGACACTGCTCGTGCACGGCGGTGGAAGCGGCATCGGCACGACGGCCATCCAGATCGCGACGGCGATCGGAGCTCGGGTCGTCACGACCGTCGGCAGCGAGGAGAAGGCGGCCGTGTGCCGTGAGCTCGGTGCCGACGTGGTCGTCAACTACCGCGAGCAGGACTTCGTCGATGTACTGCGCGACGACCCTCCCAACGTCATCCTCGACATCATCGGCGCGAAGTACCTGGCGTCGAACGTCTCCGTCCTCGCTCCGGGGGGACGACTGGTCGTGATCGGCTTGCAGGGCGGCACCAAGGCCGAGCTCAACATCGCCGCCCTTCAACGGAAGCGCGGCTCGGTCACAGCGACGACGCTGCGGTCCCGGCCGGCCGACGAGAAGGCCGACATCGTGGCCCCGACCGTCGAGAACGTCTGGCCGATGATCGCCGCCGGCAAGGTGCGGCCGATCGTGCACTCAAGGTTTCCCCTCGCCGACGTCGCGCAGGCTCACCAGGTCCTCGAGGAGTCGTCCCACGTCGGCAAGGTCCTGCTCACGATGTGACCGTAGGGTTGGTCGTATGACGGAACGTGAGTCCACCGAAGAGGAATCGGCCGAGGTCACTGCGACGGTCATCGGCCCCGACGGCCAGCCGGTCGAGGTGCCCGTGCCGAAGGAGCGCGAAGGCTCGCTGACCGACCTCGTCGAGCAGCCTGCAAAGGTCATGCGCATCGGCGGCATGATCCGTCAGCTGCTCGAGGAAGTGAAGAGCGCCCCACTCGATCGGGCCAGCCGCAACCGGCTGCGCGAGATCCACGAGCAGTCGATCACCGAGCTCGAGGACGGCCTCGCGCCCGAGCTCATCGAGGAGCTCGAGCGACTCAGCCTGCCGTTCGGCGACGACACACCCAGCGAGGGCGAGCTCCGCGTCGCCCAGGCGCAGCTCGTCGGGTGGCTCGAAGGTCTGTTCCACGGCATCCAGGCCGCGCTCTACGCCCAGCAGGTGCAGGCGCAGTCGCAGTTCCAGAACATGCGGCTGGCTCTACCCGCGCCAAACGACGGCAAAGGTGACGATTCGACTACTTCGGACCACGATTCGTCGTCTGGGGGGATGTACCTCTAGAATCGTCTGCGATGTGAACGGGAAGAGGGAGCCCATGACCATCGTGGAAACCACGATTCTGCCGCCGTGCGCTGATTCGCCGGAGGCATACCTGGACGAACGTCTACAGACGACGTCAATCAGCACGCTCAATACCGCCGAGAGGGAGAAGCTCCGTGCCGCGAGGGCAGCGGTTCACCGGCAGTGCGCCGGCTGTCCGTTGCTCGTCGAGTGCCTGTACCGCGCCGTAGTAGAGGTCGACGTATCCGGCTACGCCGCGTGCACCACCGAGGCCGAGCGAGCGCTCATCCGTGAGCGTCTCGGCATCGAGGTCGTCCAGTCGACGCTGACGCCATACGGTGCACCGCGTGTCGGCGGCGGCCCGGTGAGTCACGAGGCAGTGCTCACCGCGCGTCAGGCCTACCCGAAGGACACCTGCCAGCAGCTTGCCGAGCGACTGGGGTGCTCGACCTCCACGGTCAAGCGTCATCTGCGCCGCGACCGGGAGCAGCGCGCGGCCGAGGCCGCCCGTCCCGACCCGACCGCGCAGCAGAGCCTCCCCACGATCGACGAAGTGCTCGACGCCTTCGACTCGCTGGAGTCGTCACAGGTCGCCTGATCACGGATCAGGTCGTCAGGACACCTTCACGGTCACGGTCGCGGTGCTGGGAGCCGTCGTGCCGTCTCCGCCATAGGACACGGTCAGCGTGTGGGTACCCTTCGCAAGCTCGAGCCGCAGGGTCGCCCGGCCAGGTCGACCGATCGAGAGGTCGTTGCGCTTCAGCTTCCTCGAGCCCTCGTGGACCGTGACGAACCCGGCGGGCGTCGGCGCGTTGGACACCGAGACGACCACCCCGAGCACAGCCGTCCCCTGGCCCGTCTCCGGCGTGACCGTGAGGGTGGACGTCGCCCTCACCGTGTCAGTGGGCTTCGACGTCTTCGTCGTCGATGTGAGCGACTTCTTCGTCCCCTTCACCCTGAAGGTCAGCTGCCCGCCGAGATCGGTGCTGCGGACCTTGTAGCGGGTCGTGCCGCTGGCGACCACGTCGTCACCGCGCAACCACTCGTAGGTCAGCGCGACGCCGGAGGGGCCCCAGTCGCCGGTATCGGCCGTGAGGTACCTGCCGCGTCTTGGGTCCCCGGAGATGGTCGGTGTCGAGCCCTGGACGGCGCTCGGGTCATCCGGATCCTCCGGCGGTTTCGGTGGGGCCGCGCCGCCGGCCACCTTGGCCGTCGGCTCGGACGAGGCGGTGCGTGACGCGTAGCCCGACTTGGCGCCGGTGATGCTGATGCTCATCCGGTGGCCCACGTCATTCGTCGTGAGCTTGTAGGTGCGCTCGTCCGCGCCCTTGATGATGAATCCGTCGCGCAGCCACTGGTAGTCGAGGCTGACGCCGCTGGGCGTCCACGTGCCGGCCTTCGCGGTCAGCGTCTCGCCGACCTTTGGCGCGCCGTCGACCTTCGGCACCGGGCCGTTGATCGTGCTCTTGCCCTTGAAGTGGATGAACTGCGTCGGGTAGCCCCGCTCACCCTTGAACACCTTGAGCTTGCGGTACATGCCCTTGGGGTAGTAGCCGGGCCAGTTGTCCTCGCTGATGATCAGGTAGTTGGATCCGACCTGGTCGACGTAGACGATGTGCCGACGGCCGGGCCAAGCGCCGACCGCCCCGACCGTGGGCGTGCTGTCGACGCGGACGCCGTTCCGCTTGGCGTTCGGTGCCCAGGTGTCGGCATTGCCGAGCCGGTACGACGGCATCGGGACGCCGTCACGCTTCAGCCGGTAGGCCACGTAGTTGGTGCAGTTGTGGCCGCTGTACATGCGCCAATGCATGAAGTGCATGTTGGCGGCCCAGCCGCTGTCGCACTTCGCCACGTCCCTGGTGCTCACCCCGGAGCAGAGGACAGTCGCGCCGACGGCCGCCGTCGGAGCGACGGCGACGAGGGTGGCCGCGGCAAGGACTGCGCCGAGGAGCGACCCGATTCTGCGCCCGATGATGTGCACCGGGTCACCGTATCGAGAGATTCACTCCCGTATCACAAGAACGGGAAGTTTACTTTCGTCCCACGCCGCACACGGGTCACTTTTGTTCAGGTTTGGTGACCATCACGATGCCCAGGCACATCTCATCGGTGGTGCCCTCGCCCCAGACGACGTACCGCTCGGGAGCGTCCTCGAGCTCGGGAACCTCGTCGCGCAGAGCCTGATCGTGCCGACATCTGACCCGGAGGGTGTCGTCGGGCTTGATCTTCGCCGGCTTCGCGAGCGAGCGTGCCCCCTGGTCGTCGAAGTCCCAGACCGGGACGTCGAGCAGGACGCGTTCCCTCGCGGTGCCGGGGTTGAGCGTCACCGAGATCGACCGGCCGAGGAGATGCATGTGGCCGGCAACCGCCCGGACCGTGCCCGCTTCGCGGACCGTCCGGTCGCAGGTCTGCACCGGAGACGCCTCCGGCTTCCCGAAGCCGCCGCCGCACAGCAGATGCAGGCCGTTCACGGCTTGTGCCGCTTGTTCACCAAAGCGTTCCGTCACGTCGAACACGGCTTCGTCACGATCGCACAGTGGCCCCTTCTTGCCGGCCCGGCAGGCCAGCTCGACCGGAGCCGGCAGCAGCATCGTCTCCAGTGCGTCCAGATCGGCCGTTCCGGGTGCAAGGCGGAGCCGTGCGCTGCTGGTGTCGGGGCTGCTGCCCTCGAGAAGGTTGTAGTGGACCTGCATGATGATGCGGCTGCCGGCCTTGAGCGGCACGCCGATGTCGTCGGCCAGCATGCGTTCGCCACCGCCCGGCGCCCAGGCGCCCAGCCACGGGGCGCTGTCGAACTCACGCTCGGGGTCGGAGGCGACTCCGGCGTCGCCGAAGCACGTCCAGCCCTGACCCTTGACGGCTGCGTCTGCGGCCTTGGCCTCGGCGACCGCGTCGGGACCGACCCGGAACAGGATCACGTGGTGGACGACCTTGCGCTGCCCGGGAACCACGTTGATGCCGGTGACGAACGCATCCTTGGCGAGCGAGGGATCGAGCAGGAAGCAGCGGTAGTCGTCGGTGCCGGTGGTGGGTGCCTTCGGCGTGTAGGGCTCGGGCATCGCCAGGTCAAGGAACTTCTCGTCCGCCCGCAGCGGTGCGCCGGGTGGGGCCTCGGCGGTTGGTTGGTGCGACTCAGCCTCGGGCGTCGGCTTTGATGCGCGTTCAGTGTCGGGGCCACCGCACGACGTCAGCACGAGAGCACCGATCACGGCTGAGACGAGGAACCACGGATGGCGGGCACCCATGGCCGGAGCATATCCGCGGTGAGGGCCCTCCGGCGGCTACTTTTTCCGGCTGGCGAGAAAGGCGAGCATGGCCTCGCGTGCCTCGTCGCTGCCGAACAACCGGGCCGACAGCGTCGCCATCTCCTCGCCGAGCCCGTCGATCCGTGCCACGAGGTCGTGGTTGAGCAGCGCCTTGCACTCACGCAGCCCTTGCGGATAGCCCTTCACCAGGTCGTCGAGCACCGCCTGGACGGCGGGACCCAGGTCGTCATCGGGCACAGCACGGGTGACCAGACCCATCCGCTCCGCCTCCGCGGCCCCGAACGTGCGACCGGTGAGGAACACGTCCGACGCCTCGCGAGGAGCGAGCCTCGGCAGCAGGCTCAGGGAGATGACGGCAGCGGCCAGCCCGAGCCGCACCTCGGTGAGCGCGAAGGTGACCGATTCCGCGGCGACGACGATGTCCGCCGCCCCGACGATTCCCAGCCCGCCTGCGCGCACCGGCCCGCCGAGCTCGACGACCACCGGCTTCTCGGCGGTGGCGATCTGGCGTTGCAGGGCCACGATGGCGCGGGCGCCTTCTTCCATGCCGCCTTCGGCCGCCTCAGACAGGTCCGCGCCGGAGCAGAACACCCGTCCGGCCGAGCGGACGAGGACCACCTTGACGTCGGCGTCGGCGTCGGCTGTCACGAGATGCTCACCGAGCTCAGTGACCAGCTGACGGCTCAGCGCGTTGCGGTTGTGCTCGCTGTCGAGGGTCACCGTGGCGACCGCGTCCGCGACCTCGAGGTGGACGAGCTCATCCGTCATGCGTTGCCTTTCAGTAGGACTTCGGCAGGCCGAGGGAGAACTGGGCGATGAAGTTGAGGACCATCTCGCGGCTCACCGGGGCGATGCGCGACAGCCGCGAGCCGGCCAGCATCTGCACGAGACCGTACTCGTTGGCCAGTCCGTTGCCGCCGTGGGTCTGGATGGCGCGGTCGACGGCGTTGCACACGGCCTCTCCGGCCGCGTACTTCGCCATGTTCGCAGCCTCACCGGCACGCATGTGGTCGCCGGCGGCGTACAGCGCGGCGGCCTTCTGTGTCATCAGTCGTGCCATCTCGATCTCGATGTACGTCTGCGCCAGCGGGTGCGCGATCGCCTGGTGGGAGCCGATCGGTGCCTTCCAGACCTGGCGCTCCTTGGCGTACTCGGTCGCCTTCTCCAGCGCGAGACGGGCGGTACCGCAGGCGAACGCGGCCCCCATGATGCGCTCCGGGTTGAGCCCGGCGAAGAGCTGGTCGATGCCGGCGTCCTCGCTGCCGATCAGCGTGTCGTACGGCAGGCGGACGTCGTCGAAGAACAGCGTGAACTGCTTCTCCGGCGAGGTGAGGCCCATGTCGATCTCGTTGTAGGTGAAGCCCTCTGTGTCGGTCGGCACCAGGAACAGCGCCGGCTTGAGGTTGCCCGTCTTCGCGTCCTCGGTGCGCGCGACGACCAGCACCCGGCTGGCCTCGTCGACGCCGGAGATGTACGTCTTGGTGCCCTTGAGAATCCAGTCGTCGCCGTCTCGCGAGGCGGTCGTGATGATCTTGTGCGAGTTGGAGCCCGCGTCCGGTTCGGTGATGGAGAACGCGAACGTGGAGGTGCCGTCGGCGAGACCGGGCAGCCACGTCTTCTTCTGCTCGTCGGTGCCGTACTGAGCGATGATCGTGCCGACGATCGCCGGCGAGACGACCATGAGCAGCAGCGGGCTGCCGGCCGCGGCCAGCTCCTCGCACACCGCCGCGAGGTCGCCGATGTCGCCGCCGCCTCCGCCGTACTCCTCCGGCACGGCAACCCCGAGGTAGCCGAGCTTGCCGGCCTCCTGCCACAGCTCGGTGGTCTTGCGACCCTCCTTCGCGCACTGCTCGAAGTAGTCGCGGCCGTACTTGCGGCCGAGCTCGCCGACTGCCTTGCGGAGCGCCAGGCGCTCCTCTGTCTCGGT
>NZ_JBOHDT010000014.1:0-13509 GCF_050700635.1 Aeromicrobium sp. | reverse complement strand
TGTCCCGCACGACGCGGGTCACCCTGTCGGAGAACGAGAAGCGGCTGGTCGCCCAGACACGCACGGGCCGACCGTTGCTGGCCCTGCTGGACACCTACTCGCCCGAGATCCCGTGCTTACTGACCGGGCTCGACCGCCAGATCCCGAACACCAAGAACGTCTTCCAGAACGACATCATCCATCAGACCCTCGAACTCGGCGCACCTCAGCGGTCGGCGTACACCGCGGCTGACGCGCCGGTGTACGGCGAGGTCGGCCACGGGCCGTGGTGCCTCGGACTGCCGGACAACTACAAGAAGCCAGCGGGCTTCATGAACTTGGACGACGGGACCGACAAGGATGCGAAGGACGGGGGGATCGGATGAACCGTCGCGACAGCACCTTCATCCTGGCCGCCGTCAAGCTCGGCATCTTCACCTTGATCGCGCTCGTGGTGACCGGCGGGTTGGTCATCATCATGGGCGGCCTCGGTTTCGGCTCCAAGACCGAGTACAAGGCGGTCTTCGCGAGCGCCTCGGAGCTGAAACCGGGTGACGACGTACGGATCGCCGGTGTGGCGGTCGGCGAGGTCACCGACGTCGAGATCCACCGTCGCCACCAGGCCTTGGTGGCTTTCGAGGTCGAGGACGGCGTCCCGCTCACGCGCGACTCACGTGCGAACATCCGGTTCCTCAACCTGATCGGCGATCGGTACATGTCGCTGTCTGAGGGAAAGGAGGGAGCGCCACGGTTGGTGGCCGGGGCCACTCTCCCGATCGACCGCACCACCCCGGCCATCAACCTGACCGCGCTGTTCAACGGTTTCCAGCCGCTGTTCGCCGCCCTGAACCCGGAGGACGTCAACAAGCTGTCGATCAACCTCGTGCGCGTCCTCCAGGGAGAGGGCGGCACGGTGCAGGAGCTGCTCGCCAACACGGCGTCGCTCACGAACACGCTGGCCGACCGCGACCAGCTCATCGGCGAGGTGATCACCAACCTCAGCACGCTGACGAAGACCGTCGACGACCACCACGAGGAGCTCGACGAGCTGATCATCAGCATGCGGTCGTGGTTCGGCGACCTGGCCAAGGACCGAAAGGTGATCGGTTCGTCGCTGGCGAACATCTCCGAGGTCTCCGAGAAGGTGGCCGACCTGCTGACGGAGAGCCGACCACTGCTGAAGGAGGACGTCGTCCAGCTGCGACGGCTGTTCACCATCCTCGCGAAGCCGGAGAACAAGAAGTACCTGGACAACACGCTCGACAAGCTCCCGGAGATGCTCGCGGCACAGACCCGCATCGGCGTGTACGGCTCCTGGTACAACTACTACCTCTGCGAGTTCCAGGGCGGTGTGGTGCTGCCCAGCGAGCTGATGGACGCGCTGCCGCCGGACGTGCAGGCGTACATGTCCGAATTCACCATGGTCAGCAAAGCGCAGAGGTGTCAGTGATGGCACGTCGAAGCGACTCCCAGGTCTTGCAGATGGGCACCATCTCGCTGGTGCTGCTGCTGGCCGTGATGGCGGCGTCGTTCAACCTGCAGAGGTTCCCGGGTTTCCGCGGTACCACGTATCACGCGGAGCTGACCGACGCGAGCGGTCTGCGAACCGGCAGTGAGGTCCAGGTCGCAGGCATCCGCGTGGGCAGGGTGAACAAGCTGCGAATCGGTCCGGAGAAGGTGATCGCCGACTTCGACGTCAAGGACGCGACCCTCGGCAGATCGACGCGGGCCAGCGTCGAGGTGAAGAGCCTGCTGGGGGAGAAGTTCCTGAACATCACGCCGGAGGGCAGCGGCACCTTGCCCGATGACGCCACGATCCCGTTGTCGCGCACGGACACCGCCTTCGACATCGTCGGGACACTCGGCCAGCTGACCACGCAGACCGAGGAGACCGACAAGGAGAACCTCACCGGAGCGCTGAACGCGCTGGCCGAGACCGTCGATGCCTCCGCCCCCGAGGTCCGTTCGAGCTTCACCGGCCTGTCCCGTCTCTCCGAGACGATCGCGTCGCGCGACCAGGAGATCGAGCAGCTGCTGAAGCGCTCGCGCAACGTCACGAGGCTGCTCGACGAGCGTAAGGGCGATCTCGTGGTGCTGATGCAGCAGGCCGACCTGGTCTTCCAGGAGCTGCAGCGGCGCAAGCAGACGATCCACGAGCTCCTGGTCAACGCCAATGACCTGGCCGTCCAGATCGACGGCCTCGTCAAGGACAACCGCACGCAGCTCCGCCCCACGCTGGACAAGCTGAAGAATGTTCTGACCTTCCTGCATGCGCGTGAGGACGAGATCGAGGAGCTCCTGCGCAACTACGGGCCCTATGTCAACATCCTCGGCAACGTCATCGGCACCGGTCCGTGGTTCGACGCCTACGTCCCCAACATCCTCGAGGTCTTCACCCCTGCGTTCGAGCCCGGTCCCCCAGGGGGTACCCAGTGAGCTGGAAGAACATGACCCGGTGGTCACTGGGGGCGCAGGCCGTCGTGGTGCTGCTGGTGCTCGGGTTCCTGATCCTCCCCGGTGAGGGGTCGCGGACCGTCACTGCGCACTTCGATCGTGCGGTGGCGGTGTATCCGGGCACGGACCTCAGGGTGATGGGGGTGCGGATCGGAGAGGTGACCGCGGTCGTGCCGGACGGGAACAGCGTCCGCGTGGAGATGACCTACGAGCAGGAGTACAAGCTTCCGGCTGACGCCAAGGCCGCGGTGGTGACGCCCACGCTCGTGGCGGATCGCTACGTCCAGGTGTTCCCGGCATACGCCGACGGAGCCGCGCTGCCCGACGGCGGCGCCATCCCGCTCACACGCACGCAGACGCCGATCGAGCTCGATCGCATGTACCGGGCGCTGGACGACCTCTCGGTGACGCTCGGACCGAAGGCCGGCTCGACCGACGGGGCGTTGGACAACCTGCTCACGGCGGGTGCGAAGGCACTCGACGGCAATGGCGAGCTGGGGTCCAAGACGATCCGCAACATGTCGGAGGCGGCGGACACGTTCGCACGCAACCGTGGTCCGCTCTTCGACAACGTCCGTGCGCTCGCGGAGCTCACCGACACCTTGGCGGCGAACGACACCACCGTGGAGGCCTTTCTGCGGGACCTCGCCTCGGTGTCCGGACAGCTCGAGGGCGAGCGCGATGAGCTGAAGCAGGTGTTCGCCTCCCTGGCGCAGGTACTCAGCACCGTCGAGGGGTTCGTGAAGGAGAATCGCAAGGTTCTCGGGAAAGACGTCGAGCTGTTGAGCAGCCTGCTCGAGCGAGTGGATCGCCAGAAGGATTCCGTCGGGCTGGTGACTCAGAAGGGTGCGCTGGCGTTGGGCAACCTCGCCGTGGCCTTCGAGCCCAGTACGGGCACCTTCGGCTCCCGCGTGCAGGTGGGTCCGACCTTCAACCGGTTGGACCAGTTCCTGTGCTCCATCGTGACGAACGCCGGCCCTTCGGGGTCGGACGCGGTCTGCCCGATCCTCGAGACACTCCTCAAGCCGCTGCTTCCCGCGACCTCGGGCGAGGCCGGAAGCGCGGCCGCGGCCCCGGAGCCGCCGGCCCCGACCACCCCGGAGATCGAACCGTCCGCACCGCAGAGCGGTCCGCCTTCCCTGCGGGAGCTGCTGGGGGGTGATCGCCGATGACATCGATCCGCCCCCGCTCGGAGAGCGTCATGAAACTGCGCATGACGCTCGCGGTGGTACTGGCGATCCTGCTGAGCGGCTGCTCCTTCGACAGCATCTACGACCTGCCACTCCCCGGCAACAAGGTGAGCGAGGACGACGGCTTCGTGGTCAGCGCCGACTTCGCCGATGCGCTCAACGTGGTTCCGCGGTCCGCGGTGATGGTGGGCGACGTCCCGGTGGGACAGGTGGAGTCCGTCTCCAGGGTCGGCTGGCACGCACGGGTCAAGATGCGGGTCCGCGACGACGTCGAGCTCCCCGACAACGCGGAGGCCCAGATCCGTCAGACGAGTCTGCTCGGCGAGAAGTTCGTCGCACTGTCGCCGCCCGCGCCGGCTCCGGACTCCGATCAGGCACCCGCAAGCACCGGACGCCTCGGCCCGAATGACGTGATCCCGATGGACAGCACCGGCCGCAATCCCGAGGTCGAGGAGGTCCTCGGTGCACTGTCGGTCCTGCTGAGCGGTGGCGGCATCGGCCAGCTCCAGACCATCACCCAGGAGCTGAACGTGATGATGGAGGGCCGCACCGGCGAGATCCGAGACGTCCTCGGGAGGCTGAACACCCTGGTCGGCACTCTCGACTCGCAGCGGGGAGACATCGTGGAGGCGATGGAGTCGATCAACGGGTTGAGCAAGACCCTCGTCGCGGAGAAGGACACCATCGGCGACGCCCTCGATGCGGCTGCGCCCGCGATCAACGTGCTGCGGGACCAGCACACCGAGCTGGTCCGGATGCTCTCCGAGCTGGACAAGCTCGGGGTGGTCGGCACCCGTGTGATCAACAAGACCAAGGACGACCTCGTGGCCGAGCTGCGCCACCTCGAGCCCGTGCTCCGCGAGCTCTCCGACACCGGGAAGTCGCTCGTTCCGGGTGCGGTCGCAGCAGCCAGCTACCCGTTCCCGGTCGACGCGGCGGACACCATCCGTGGCGACTTCGCGAACGTCGTGTTCAAGATGCAGATCAAGCTCACCCCGGTGAGCGAGGGCGGGCTGCTGCCGACGACGCTCGATGATCTCAACACCTTGTGCCGCGCGACGCCGCTCGCGCCGATCTGTGCCCCGGGTGGCGAGGCGATCGACCAGCTCTGCGCGTTGCTCGGTTCGTTGCCGCTGTGCACCGACCCGAACGCAGCCGTTGGCGGGCCCCAGCAGGGGTCCCCTCCGGCCACGCCGGGCTCGCCGGACCCTTTGAATCCCTCTCCGGCACCGGCCGGGGGCGGATCGGGTGGGTCGTCCGACGATCAGTTCCTCGACGGACTCCTCGGGGGAGGGTCGTCATGAGACGCGGGATCAAGATCAGGCTGATCGCCTTCGTGCTCCTGAGCGCGATGGGGCTGGTGTACATCGGTGGTTCGTACCTCGGCGTCGTCGACCAGATCCTCGGGCGTGGCTACACGGTGCACGTGCTCCTGCCGGAGTCGGGCGGTCTCTTCAAGGGGAGCGAGGTCGCCTATCGCGGCGTCAAGATCGGCAAGGTGTCGAAGATGTCCGTCGACGGCGAGGGGCTGAAGGTCGACGTCGCGCTCAACGACGACGCCCGGGTGCCCGCGAATGCGCCCGTGTACGTGCACAACCTCAGCGCCGTGGGCGAGCAGTATCTCTCCTTCGAGCCAGTGTCGAAGCAGGGGCCGATGTTGCAGGACGGCGACACCGTCCGGGGCACCAAGGACAGCCTCCCCCTGTCGGAGGAGGTACTCCTGCAGGACCTGAGCCGGTTCGTCTCGAGCGTGAACGGGGCCGAGCTGAACACGGTCGTCGGCGAGCTCGGCACCATGTTCCGCGACAACGCGACGCCCCTGCGTTCGATGGTCGACGACACGCAGAAGTTCATCCAGACCGCCCGGGCCAACGAATCAGCGACGGTCGACCTGCTAAACAACTCCCAGACGGTGCTGCAGACCCAGGCGGACAACTCAGCGAACATCCGCTCCTTCGCCCGCGACCTTGCAGCTGTGACCGGAACACTGGCCGCCTCCGACGCCGACATCCGGCGTGTCCTTGCCGACGCAGGTCCCGCAGCAGACGAGCTGATGCGCATGGTCCGTGACCTTCGGGAGGTGCTGCCGCCGTTCCTGACCCACCTGGTGAGCGTGCAGGACGTCCTCGTCGATCGACTGCCTGCGCTCGAACAGCTGCTCGTCACCTTCCCGCGCCTGATCGCGGCCGGCCCCTCGGCCCTCGCCTTCAACGATGATGGCCAGGGGTTCGGGCGCGTCAACCTCAACCTGAACCAGGAGCCGCAGCCGTGCACGGACGGCTACCTTCCGCCAGGACAGTGGCGACCAACCTCGGAGGAGGAGAAGGCGACATCTCCGCCTCTCCCGTCGGAGAACAGCTTCGAGCCGTATTTCCCCGTCGAGTGCGCTTCCGGGCCGCCCATCAACATGCGGGGGATGAAGCACGCGCCACCACCCCGCGGAGGAGACAAGTGAACCGCAGATCATTCACCAACCCCCTGGTGATCAACTCAGTGCTGGCCGTACTGCTGGTGGGCTTGCTCGCCTGGCTGGTGCTTTTCGCCGTCCGAGGCAGCGCGGCCGCGCCTGGCAGCACGCCGGCCGAGGAACGGGCGCAGGAGCACTCCGACATCAGGCGTGCTGCGCGAACGGAAACCCTGGCCTTCCTGACGATCGACCACACGAAGATGGACGAGCTGTCCGGCCGAGTGCTCGACGGCGCGACCGGGGCCTTCAAGAAGCAGTACCAGGGGTCCCTGGAGTCCCTGAAGGAGTCCGCGGCCAGCCAGGAGTCGTTCTCCGAAGGGAGCGTCGCCGAGGTCGGGTTGAGCGAGGTCGACACCGACTCCGCGACCGTCTTCGTGGCGGCGGGCAGCAAGGTGAGAAACAAGGGCACGAAGGGCGAGATCGAGGACCGGTCCTGGCGGATCAAGCTCTCCATGGTCAAGGAGGACAGCCGCTGGCTGGTCTCCCAGCTCGAGTTCGTGGGCTGAGCCGTGTTGACACGAAAGCGCGACGAACGCGTCTGCCCCTTCTGTGCGGAGACCATCAAGGCCGCCGCCACCCGTTGCCGGTACTGCCAGTCGGACCTGCCTCCGCTCGTCGAGGCCGAGCCGCAACCCAAGCCCGAGGCCAAGCCCAAGCCGCTACCCCAGCGCAGTTCCGAGCCGGGACCTGCCGTCGAGGAGAACGCGGAGGGGTCGAGGCTGGCCGTCCCGAGTCTGCAGGAGGTCCGGTCGTTCGTGCGGACCCGGCTGACGCTGATTCTGGCCGCGCTCGTCCTCCTCGCTGCTGCCGGAGTCGGGGTCTCCTGGTGGCGCGCGGAGCAAGGGTCGTCGGCGGTGGCCCCCGGCGGTTCGCTCGTCGGCGACGACGCCCGGACCCAGGTGCTGGTCGCTGCCGCGGACCTGACCCAGCGCACGCTGTCGTACAGCCACAAGACCCTGGCGAACGACATGGAGGTCGCCCGGGCCCGGATGACGCCCTCCTTCCGCAAGGAGTACGACGCCACCATGGCGCAGGTCCGGGCCAACACGGAGAAGAACGAGATCGTGCTCGAGGCGGTCGTGGTGTCCTCGGCGATCATCAACGCGACCGATCACAAGGCCAAGGTGCTGGTGTTCCTGAATCAGACGACGACCGCGGGCACCGGCAAGGACAAGAACCAGCAGCTGAGCCGGAACAGTCTGGTCGTCAACCTGACCAGGGGCGAGGGTGACTGGGACATGTCAAAACTGACCGCGCTGGGCTAGACTAGAACACGTTCTAGTATTGACGGGCCCGAAGCCCACGGAAATGGAGAACCGCATGGCCAGGGTTGAGGTCGACTACGACGTCTGTGAGTCGAACGCTTTGTGTGAGGCGATGGCGCCGGACGTGTTCGCGCTCGATGACGACGACGACCTGCAGATCGAGGACCCGACGGTGACCGGCGAGAACCGCTCAGGTGTCGAGCAGGCCGTCGCCTCCTGTCCCAAGTCGGCACTCCGCATCGTGGAGGACGCATGACCACCCCAGAAAAGCCCTCGCTGCGCTCGTGCTTTCCCGGGGACCCCGGATGAGCGATACCTCCCTCGACGGCCGGGTCGCCGTCGTCACCGGTGCGGGTGCGGGCCTCGGACGCGCGGAGGCACTCGCGGTCGCGCGAGCCGGTGCCCGGGTGGTGCTCAACGACCTGCCGGGAGCCGCCGACGAGACCGCCGCCGAGATCAAGTCCCTGGGCGCCGAGGTGGCGCTCGCGCCTGGTGACGTGGGCGAGACGTCCACCGCGAACCTGATCATGCAGACCGCCCTGGAGACCTTCGGCTCCCTGGACATCGTGGTCAACAACGCCGGGGTCACTCGTGACCGGATGCTGTTCAACATGTCCGACGACGAGTTCGACGTGGTCGTGCGGATTCACCTGCGCGGCCACTTCCTGCTCTCCCGGAACGCCGCAGCTCACTGGCGACAGGTGTCGAAACAGACCGGCGGAAAAGTCGACGCCAGCGTGATCAACACCGCCTCCGAGGCGTTCCTCACCGGCTCGCCCGGACAGGCGAACTACGCGGCCGCGAAGGCGGGCATCACCGCACTGACCCTGTCGACAGCGCGAGGCCTGTCCCGCATCGGCGTGCGTGCGAACGCCATCTGCCCCCGCGCCCGCACGGCCATGACCGCCGACGTGTTCGGACTCGACGAGTCCGGGAGCGCGATCGACCCCTACAGCCCGGACCACGTGGCACCGCTGGTCGCCTACCTCGCGTCGCCGGCGGCTGACCGCATCACTGGCCAGGTGTTCGTTGTCTACGGGGGGATGGTGGCGCTCCTGGCCGCCCCCGTCGTCGAGCAACGGTTCGACACCGAAGCCGACCTCTGGTCGACCGAGGAGCTCGACCAGGAGCTCGGCGGCTTCTTCGCCGACCGTGACCCGGAGGTCTCGTTCGCGGCCGACTCCATCCTCACCCTCTAGGAGAATGATGTCCCGTCTCAAGGACAAGCACGCCATCATCACCGGTGGTGCCCAAGGTCAGGGCGCGGCCATCGCACGCGCATTCGTGGCTGAGGGCGCCCGGGTGGTCATCGCCGATGTGGCCGACGACGCCGGCTCTGCCCTGGCGGACGAGCTGGGTGACGTCGCGTCCTTCAGCCACCACGACGTGAGTGACCCGGCGTCCTGGGACAGGCTGGTGACGGAGGCCGAGGAGCGACTCGGGGCGCCGGTGAACGTCCTCGTCAACAACGCCGGCGTCCTGCGGTTCGGCGAGGTCGACACGATGCCGCTGGACGATTTCGACCTGCTGATCAACGTCAACCTCCGCGGCTGCTTCCTCGGCATGCGAGCCGTCGCGCCGTCGATGAAGCAGAACCGGCAGGGCTCGATCATCAACTGCTCCTCGGTGGAGGGGCTCGCCGGGATGGCGTCCTTGACGGCGTACACCGGGACCAAGTTCGCGATCCGCGGCATGTCCAAGGCGGCCGCGGTCGAGCTCGGCGCCCATGGCGTCCGCGTCAACTCGGTGCACCCGGGGATGATCGACACACCGATGACCCAGGCGCACGGCGGCGACGCGGCGATGCAGTGGGGAGCGACCCGTGTCCCGTTGGAGCGGGTGGGTACGCCCGAGGACATCGCGCCGTTGTACGTCTACCTGGCCGGTGACGAGAGCGGTTATACGACCGGGAGTGAGTTCGTCGTCGACGGCGGGGTGACGGCCACCCACGCCTTCTACCCCGGGAACAGCGGCCGCGGAGCGGCTCGCTAAGGGCCGAATGATAGAACCGATCCCACCTGCTCAACCGGAGGCGGCCCTTGCGCATCGCACTCATGTCCTACCGCAGCAAGCCACACTGCGGCGGTCAGGGCGTCTACGTCCGCCATCTCAGCCGTGAGCTGGTGGCGCTTGGCCACACCGTCGAGGTGTTCTCGGGCCAGCCGTATCCCGAGCTGGACGAAGGGGTCACGCTGACGAAGGTCCCGTCCCTGGACCTCTACCGGGACCCCGACCCGTTCCGCATGCCGAAGCCGAAGGAGTTCCGCGACCTCATCGATGTCGAAGAGGTCCTGACGATGTGGACCGCAGGGTTTCCCGAGCCCAACACCTTCTCGAAACGCGTCGCGCGGCTGATGAAGGATCGCAGGGGCGACTTCGACATCGTCCACGACAACCAGGCTCTGGGCTACGGCATGCTCGACCTCGTCGAGCAGGGGTTCCCGTTGATCGCCACTATCCATCACCCGATCACCGTCGACCGCCGCTTCGACATCGCGAACGCACCGACCCTCCACAAGAAGCTGAGCCTCCGTCGCTGGTACGGCTTCCTGCGGATGCAGAAGAAGGTCGCCCTGCAGCTTCCGAAGATCCTCACCGTCTCCGAGTCGAGCCGGCGCGACATCGTGACGGACTTCGGTGTCGACCCGTCGCGGCTGGAGGTCGTCATCCTCGGTGTCGACGACGGGTTCGTCCCGCCCACCGCTCCGCGAGTTGCCGGCCGGATCGTCGCGATGGCCAGCGCGGACGCGCCGATGAAGGGAATCGCCACGCTTCTGGAGGCGTTCGCCAAGCTGCGCACCGAGCGTGACGTCGAGCTGCTCCTGGTCACCTCGCTCAAGCCGGGCGGACGGACCGAGCGACTCATCGACGATCTGGGCATCGCCGACGACGTGACCTTCGTGAACGGGATCAGCGACGCCGAGCTCGTCGAGGTGATGGGTTCGGCTGAGCTCGCCTGTGTCCCATCGTTGTATGAAGGCTTTTCCCTCCCGACGGCAGAGCTGATGGCCTGCGCCACTCCCTTGGTCGTCAGCCGGGTCGGCGCGATCCCCGAGGTCGTCGGCGACGACGGCGCCTGCGCGACCCTGGTGGCTCCCGGGGACGTCGGCAAGCTCGAGGCTGCGATCGCCGAGCTGCTGGACGATCCGGAGCGCCGGGAGGCCATGGGTCGAGCCGGCCGGCAACGAGCGTTGGAGATGTTCAGCTGGCGTGCGGTGGCAAGGGCCACGGCCGCGGCCTACGAAGAGGTGATCGACCGTGTTGACCGTTGACTTCGACCGGCTCGGGCTGCTGTCCGGCGACCGGGTGATCGACATGGGCTGTGGTGCCGGACGACACGCGTTCGAGATGTACCGCCGCGGCGCGGACGTCATCGCGTTCGACCAGGACGCCGACGAGCTGGGCGGGGTCCTGGAGCTGTTCGGTGCGATGAAGGAGGCTGGTGAGGTTCCTGAGGGTGCCTCCGCGGACATCAAGGAGGGTGACGCCCTCGCCCTGCCCTTCGCCGACGCCGAGTTCGACCGGGTGGTCGCGGCCGAGGTGCTCGAGCACATCCCGGCCGACATCCAGGCGATCAGCGAGCTGGTCCGAGTCCTGCGCCCGGGCGGCACGATGGCCGTGACCGTGCCCCGCTGGCTGCCCGAGGTGATCTGCTGGAAGCTCTCCGACGATTACCACAGCAACCCCGGCGGTCACATCAGGATCTACTCCGACAAGGAGCTGATCGGCAAGCTCGAGAACACCGGCATGGTCTTCGAGGGCATCGACTACGCGCACGGCCTGCACTCGCCGTACTGGTGGCTCAAGTGTGCTGTCGGGGTGAAGAACGACGACCACCCGCTCGTGAGGGCCTACCACCAGGTGCTGGTCTGGGACATCATGAAGACGCCCCGCTACAGCACGGCCACGCGCCTGGCCGAGAAGGCGCTGAACCCGCTCATCGGCAAGAGCATGGTGGTGTACCTGCGCAAGCCGGATGACGTTCCGTGTTGACCCCGGTACAGATCGCCGAGACCGCCGCCAGCATCGCCGCGATGCAGGAGTCGGACGGGGCGATCCCGTGGACGACCGGCGAGCACACCGACGTATGGAATCACGTCGAGGGCGCGATGGCGCTCGTGGTGGGTGGCCAGCTGGACGCTGCCGCTGCGGCGTACGAATGGTGCGCCCGCACCCAGCGACCGGACGGCTCCTGGCCCATGAAAACCGTCAATGGTGCTGTCGACGACCACAGCACGGAGTCCAACATGGTCGCCTACCTCGCCGTCGGCGTGCTGCACCACTGGGCGATCCGACACGACCGGGCATTCCTCGAGCGCATGTGGCCGGTGGTACGACGGGCGTTGGACCTGGTCGTCGACCTGCAGCTTCAGTTCGGTGGTATCGCCTGGGCGCGCGAGTGGGACGCCAACGGTCCTGCGAAGGTCAATCGCGAGGCCTTGCTCGCGGGCAGCTCGAGCATCTACCAAGCACTGCGTGCCGGGGTCGCTCTCGCAGACGTGATGGATGAGCCGCAGCCGGAGTGGGAGCTCGCCGGCGGCCGTCTCGGGCACGCACTCCGGGAGCACCGCGACCAGTTCCTCGACAAGTCGGTCTTCTCGATGGACTGGTACTACCCGGTGCTGGGCGGCGCTGTGCGCGGACCAGCGGCCGAGGCGAGGATCGCCTCGCAGTGGGACACCTTCGTCGTCGACGGGCTCGGGATCCGCTGCGTCAGCACGAACCCCTGGGTCACCGGCGCGGAGACCTGCGAGCTGGTCATGGCGTTGGCGGCGATCGGTGACAACCGCGCTTCGATGCTCTTCGCGGACATGCAGCACCTGCGCACCGACACCGGTGGGTACTGGACCGGCCTTGTCTTCCCCGAGAACGTCAACTGGCCGCAGGAGCAGACGACCTACACCGCGGCGGCGGTTATCCTCGCGTGGGACGTGCTGACCGGGACGACCCCGGGCGCGGGGGTGATGACCGGCGACGAGATCGGCGTGGAGTTCGACGAGATCGCTCTGGAGTGCGACTGCCCGTCATCCGACCGGTTCGCCGGCGTCGCCCCGGGTACGCGTTAGCGCCCGCATCGATCCCACCGTCTCGCGCGACTCGAAGCACCCGGAGCCGACGGCTCGCTGCCACACATGGAACGGTGCTTGGCCGCCGTCCTCAGGTCGCTCAAGCACGTCGTGGATCACCAACGCGCCCCCGGCCATCACCCAGTGGGCGAACCCGGAGTAGTCGTTCTGGGCGTGCACCTCGGCGTGGCCGCCGTCGATGAACAGCAGGCTGACCGGGGTTCGCCACCACGTGGCGACGCTGGTCGAGCGGCCGACGACCGCGGTCACCTGGTCCTCGAGACCGGCGCGGGCGACGGTCCTCCGGAAGACCGGGAGGGTGTCCATGAGGCCGAGCTCGTCGTCGACGAGCGACGCGTCGTGGTGCTCCCAGCCGGCCTGGTTCTCCTCGGAACCGCGGTGGTGGTCGATCGTGAGCACCGACCCGCCGATCTCGCGCGCGGCCGCGCCGAGGTAGATCGCGGACTTGCCGCAATACGTCCCGATCTCCAATGCGGGTCCGTGGGAGAGTCGCTCGTGCGCGATCCTGTGAAGGAAGGCCCCCTCGTCCTCCGGCATGAATCCCTTGGCCGCGAGCGCGTGGGCGAGCAGATCTGCGGGCATCTCCGGATTCATGAGGAACACTCTGCCCGTAAGTGAGGCGTTTACTCGAGGAGAGCACCATGACCGCTACCTACACCGTCGACGTCTTTTCCAGCCTCGACGGCTTCGGCGCCGCCAGCGGCAACTGGACCGGCTACTGGGGCAAGCAAGGCCCCGAGCTCCTCGACCACCGTCACGCCCTGTACGGAGAGGAGCAGCGGATGGTCTTCGGGGCCAACACGTATCGGGCCTTCGCGCGGATGCCGGCCTCGAGCACCGAGGAGTCCGAGGTGCGTGACCCGTGGGTCACCCGGATGATCAGCCTGCCGGCAATGGGTTGCGCGGCAGTGTCGGCCGACGGCTACATCGCCGACGACGATGGCCAGATCGGGTCCTTGTTCGACTGGATGGCCGGTGGCGATGTCGAATGGAAGTGGTCCGAGTCCGACGAGTACGCGATGCGCAGCACGCATGCGTCCAAGGACTTCATGCAGTCCGTCTACACC
>NZ_JBOHDT010000013.1:0-25644 GCF_050700635.1 Aeromicrobium sp. | reverse complement strand
GTCTGGACGTCCATCGGCCCGTGCTCGGTGCGCGGCTTCGAGCACACGCGAGCCCGCGCACGGGCAGCCGGTCGCGCGATCAATGTTTCGAGCGTCGACAAGTTCCCCCGCATGACCGACTACGTGGTGCCCAGCGGCGTGCGCATCGGCGACGCAGACCGGGTGCGCCTCGGCGCGCACCTGGCCGAGGGCACCACGGTCATGCACGAGGGATTCGTCAACTTCAACGCCGGCACCCTCGGCACCGCGATGATCGAAGGACGCATCTCGGCCGGTGTGACGATCGGCAACGGCTCCGACGTCGGCGGCGGTGCCTCGATCATGGGCACTCTCTCCGGAGGCGGCACGGCCGTCATCAGCGTCGGCGAGAACAGCCTCGTCGGCGCCAACGCCGGCATCGGCATCTCACTCGGCGACGACTGTGTGGTGGCCGCCGGCACGTACGTCACCGCCGGCAGCAAGGTCCGGATGCCCGACGGCAGCGTGGTCAAGGCGGTCGAGCTGTCCGGTCAGGACGGCATCCTGTTCCTCACCAACTCCGAGACGGGTGCGATCGAGGTCCGTCCGCGCGGCGAGCGCACCGGCATCGAGCTCAACGCCGACCTGCACGCCAACTGATGCGGCTGCGCTGGGTCATCCTCGCCGGGCTGGTCACGGCCGCCGTTCTCGTCACCGTCGTCGTGCGTGATCGCGAGCCCGTGCGCGGCGAGTACTGCATGGCCGAGGTCGGCGAGACCCGCCTGCAGATCGACGTCGAGCAGGCGCGATGGACCACCCTCATGGCCGCGATCTCCCAGCGCCGCGGACTGCCGCCGAGGGCCACGACCATCGCCATCGCCACGGCGTTCCAGGAGTCGAAGATCCACAACATCGACTACGGCGACCGCGACTCCGCCGGCCTGTTCCAGCAGCGCCCGTCACAGGGCTGGGGCACGCGCGAGCAGGTGCTCGACCCGGAGTACTCGATCGGCCGCTTCTACGACGGGCTCGTCAAGGTGAAGGGCTACCAGGCGATGACGATCACCAAGGCGGCCCAGCGAGTCCAGCGGTCGGCGTACCCCGCCGCGTACGCCGAGCACGAGGAGTTCGCGCGCGCCCTCGCCTCCGCGCTCCGCGGCTACAGCCCGGCGTCGTTCAGCTGCCGCGTCAACCCCGCCGCCGGCGGCCGGACGCGCGACGTCGCGGACGACGTCAACGATTCGTTCGGGGACATCCCGGTCGAGGTCGACCGTGGTGCCGTTCGTGTCCCGCTCGAGGGACGTGCACCCGACGTCGATGCCCGCGGCTGGGGACTCGCGCACTACGCGGTCGGCAACGCGCCACGGCTGAAGATCGCGTCGGTCGCGTTCGACGGCCTCGTGTGGACCGCCGAGGACTCCCCCGACGGCTGGGTCGTCGACAGAGGCGCCGCACGCGACACCGTCGTGATCCGCGTTGAGGGTTAGGAGACGCGCCCTAAGTCTGGGCGAGCCGGGCGGCGGCGGCGGCCACGCGCTCGTCGGTGGCGGTGAAGGCCACCCGGACGTGCCGGCGACCGGCCTCGCCATAGAAGTCGCCAGCGGCGGCGAGGATGCCGCGCTCGGCCAGCCAGTCGATGGTGTCGCGCCCGGGCTCACCACGCGTGGCCCAGAGGTAGAGGGCGCCCTCGGAGTGCTCGACGGTGAAGCCGGCGGACTCGAAGGCCGTGCGCAGCACCGAGCGGCGGGCGGCGTAGGTGACTCGCTGTTGCTCGGCGTGGGCATCGTCCGCGAGCGCAGCGACCATCGCGGCCTGAACCGGGGTGGGCACCATGAACCCGAGATGCTTGCGCACCTCGACCAGCTCGGCGACGACAGTCGCGTCGCCGGCCACGAACGCCCCGCGGTAGCCGGCGAAGTTGGAACGCTTCGACAACGAGTGCACGGCGAGGACGCCGTCGAAGCTGCCGCCGCACACGTCGGGGTGTAGCACCGAGACCGGTTGGTCGTCCCAGCCGAACTCGAGGTAGCACTCGTCGGAGACGAGCAACGCGCCCCGCTCCCGCGTCCAGGCCAGCACCTTGCGCAGGTGGTCGACACCGAGGATGCGCCCGTGCGGGTTGGCCGGTGAGTTGACGTAGACCAGTGCCGGACGGCCCGGACCGATCGCGACCGTCGAGTCCGCGGCCAGCACCTGGCAGCCCGCGTAGCGGGCACCCACCTCGTACGTCGGGTAGGCGAGCTCCGGCACGACGACGAGGTCGTCGGGGCCGAGTCCGAGCTGCGTCGGCAGGTTGGCGATGAGCTCCTTGGAGCCGACGGTGGCGAGCACGTGGTCGGCAGTCAGGCCGACCACACCGGCCCTCCGCTCCAGCCAGTCGACCGCGGCCTGACGCACTGCCACCGGACCCAGCACGGTCGGGTAGCCGGGTGCGTCAGCGGCGGCCGAGAGCGCCTGCTGCACGATGTCGGGGGTGGAGTCGACCGGCGTGCCCATGGAGAGGTCGACGAGTCCGTCGGGATGGGCGGTCGCTCGGGCCTTCGCCTCGGCGATCGTGTCCCACGGGAACGCCGGGAACCGCGCCGAGACCGGAGCGGTCATTCCTGGTTCTGCGGAGGGAGAGCGGCGATGATCGGGTGGTCGGCATCGATGACCCCGGTCTTGGCGGCGCCTCCGGGAGATCCGATCTCGTCGAAGAAGTGCACGTTCGCGTCGTAGTACTCCTTCCACTCCGCGGGCGTGTCGTCCTCGTAGAAGATCGCCTCGACCGGGCACACCGGCTCGCAGGCGCCGCAGTCGACGCACTCGTCGGGGTGGATGTAGAGCATCCGTTTGCCCTCGTAGATGCAGTCGACGGGGCATTCGTCCACACATGCGAGGTCCTTCAGGTCCACGCACGGCTGGGCGATCACGTAAGTCACGACAACTCCTCCTCATCGGGCTACTCCAAGTATCGCGGCTTGATCAACCCGGCCCGACGTCAGGTCCAACTCATGGACACCGCGGCTGTGAAAGGCTCCCGTCATGACGATCGATCCGGGTGCAAGGGGTCGTCGCGTCGTCGTGCGGCACGTCGTCGGTGGGCGTGGCCCGAGCGGCGGGCCGGCCATGACCGACGTCGTCGGACGGCTGGTCGAGCTCACCGAGGACGAGGCGTGCATCGAGCGCCGCGACGGCAGCCTGACCCGCGTGACGCTGACCGACGTCGTCACCTGGAAGGTCGTGCCGGACCGACCTCTCCGGTCCCGTCGTGCCTCGTCCGCAAGCGCCGACAAGCTGACTCGCATCACGTCGCGCGGATGGCCGGCCATCGAGTCGATGGCCCTCGGTGAGTGGGAGCTGCGAACGTCCCGCGGGTTCACCGGTCGGGCGAACTCGGTGGCGGTCCACGGTGATCCCGGCATGCCGTTCGACGACGCCCTCCGCCGGGTTCGCGACTTCTACGACCAGCACGAGCGGCCCGCCCTGGCTCAGGTCGTCATGGGCTCAGACGACGAGGAACGCTTCGCCGCCGCCGGCTGGGAGCCGATGAGGAGCCATCGCAACGGTGCGCTCGTGCAGGTCACCGACCTGCGACCGGTCCACGCGATCGATCCCGAAGCCGTCATCGCACCGACGGCAGACGACGACTGGCTGTCGATGTACGGGCGCGTCGAGGATCCAAGTGCCGCGCGAGCGGTCCTGGAAGGACCGGACACGGTCGGGTTCATCTCGATCGGGAACGTGGCGATCGGACGGGTCGCCGTCTCCGGCGAGTGGGCCGGCATCGGGGCGGTCGAGGTGCTGCCCGAGCACCGACGCCAGGGACTGGCCCGGCGCATCGTGGGGACGGCGATTGCCTGGGCGATGGGACACGGAGCCGACAAGGCCTACCTACAGACCATGCGCGACAACACGGCAGCTCTCGCGCTGTACGCATCGTTCGGGTTCGTCGATCACCACGAGTACCGCTACCTGCAGCCGAGTGGCGCAAACTGAACCGATCTGGGTCCGGCGTCAGTTCTTCGGCTTCTTGCCGCAAATGACCTTGTCGGCGGCCTGGTAGCTGGCGGTGTCGGTCTCGCGCTTCACGACCTCGCCGCCCCGCATGAACGTGCGGAACACGTCGATGTCGAAGCCCTTGATGGGCTCCTGCGGAACGCAGCGCTTCGTGTCGTCGTACTGCTTGCCGGGCTCCCGGAAGTTTCGCTTGTCTGATCGGCCCGCCTTGATGTCCCAGACCTTGGTGCTCCACATCTCCACGTGCATCTCGCCCTGACTGCTCGGCGTGCTCGGGGTGACGTTGGCGCGGATGAGCACCCCGTAATCCGTGCTGTTGCGGAAACGCAGGTCGAGGCTGCCGAAGTAGAGGGTGGCCTCGCGTCCCATCGGGTAGCGGTCGAGGTAGAACGCGTGCGGATGGTGCTCGATGTCGTCGAGCCCGGCGAAGAACGCCGCGTTGTATGTCGTGGTCGCGACCTGGGAGACGCCACCGCCGAGCTCCTCGCGGAAGACGCCGCCGCTGATGATGGTGCCCTTCGTGAAGCCGTTCGCGGCGGTGCGTTCGCCGACGGCGTCGTTCATGCTGAACGTCTCCCCCGGCTCGAGAATCGTCCCGTCGATGAGCGCCGCGGCCCGGCCTTGGTTGGTGTTGCGGTACGGGGCGTAAGGGAAGTACGTGCTGAACGAGCTGACCCGCTCCTTGATCCTGAGCTTCCTGGCGTCCTTGGTGGTGAACTCCGGATCGACGACCTTGGCCTCGACCTCCACGCTGCGAGCCTCGCCGGTCTTGGTGATGGCCGGAACCAGCTTCTCGGCCATCTCCTTGGGCTGGAGACCGACGCCTTCCTTGCCGGGCACGATCACCGGCCTGCCGTTCTCGATCCGCACGGTCGCGTCCACGGCCTTCTTGCCGATGCCGGTGGTGGAGCTGGTAAGTGGCGCGGCCAGCGTCTCGGGGTCGATCTCGGGCGTGAGCTTCCCGTCGATGACACGAACCGTCAGAGCCGATGCGTAAGCGCTGACCGGCAGCTGCACCTTCTTCGTGCCGACCTTGAGGGCGACGGGGCCGCTGACCGCGGGCTCGGCGATCGACTTCATCGCCTCGTCGAGACCGTCGGCGTCGACGGCCGGGTCGACCACAGAGGTGGGCACGGGGATCGGGTCGCGGGCCACGAGGTAGCCGCCGAGGACGGCGTCGGCGGTGTCCGACTTGCTGACGGCCAACCCTTCCTTCGGCTGCCGAGCCTTCGGCTTGCTCTTCGGGAACGTGATCTGTGCCTCGACGACCTCTCGGTCGACGCTCGAGGCGATCGACGCGACGGCGCTCTTCAACTTGGCGTCGTCGGCGTCCACCACCGGGTCGAACTCGTGCTCGCCGAACAGCAGCCCGGCCATCGTCGCCGGGTTGAAGCTGTGCTGCCCGCCGGCCTGCTCGATGCTGCGGTCGAGGTCGAAGGAGAGATCGGCCGCCTTCGGCTTGATGGTGAACTCCTTGCCATCGTGCTTGAGCACGACCTCGTCGTCGGTGCGCGGACTCAGCTCGCGGTCGACGGCCTCGCGCGCGCTGCCCGGCGACATGCCGCCGACATCGACTCCGCCGATCGTGGCGTTGGCGGGCATGAGGAGCCCCGTCATGACGACGCCGATGACGTACAGGACGCCGAGCACGAGCACTGTCCCGATGATCGCCCGTCTCACCTGGCGGCGGCGAGGCGGTTCGTCACCCGTCGTCTCGTCGGACGTCGTCTCGTCGGACGTCGTCTGGTCCGACGTCGTCTCGTCGGACGTCAGGGACCCCATCACGGACCACGCCGGCACGGCCGGGATCGGCTCGGTTTCCGGCCCCTGGTCGGATTCCAGTTCTGGCTCTGGGTCAGGCTCAGGCTCGTGGTCGAGGTCGTCGTTCTCCTCGACCGCCTCCGCCTCCGCCTCCGGCCTGGTCGGATCGTCCGGGTCCGGATCCGAGGGGCCGGCAGGGTCGCGCGGCTGTTGGTCATCGACCAACGTCCTCACCCCCACTCAGTCATCGCGGCCATGTATGCCCGCACGATCGTCCCCTAGTGAGGGCCTACGTTCAAATCCGCGGGCGGAAGCACGCTCAGACTGTGGCGATGCTCACCGGCAGCCGCAGGGGCTCGACGCTCGCGGGACGCACCTTCTCCCGCCGCCTCTGTTCCTTGGCCGACGTGACGATCTCCCGCAGCGTGGGGCCGATCCTGCCCGGTCGGTCGACGAGCGCCTGCATCGACGCGAGGACGAGTCGGCGAGTGCTGAACAGCTCCCACGGCGAGATCTGGTGGTCGAACACCTTGATCAGGTCGCGGGCGCCGTCCGGATGATTCGAGACGTTGCGCATCATGCGGGTCTCCAGCGGTGTGGAGGCGCCTGGCGAGCCCAGGTCGGACGCGAACCAGTACATGTCCCAGGCGTCGTCGTCGCGCCACGACCACCAGTGCCGCAGATCGGCATCCAGGTCGCCCGCCAGCCCAGCGACGATGGCTGGTGCGAGGTGGTCGACCTGACGCAAGGCGTCCGAGATGCCCTGCCCCGGCGTGAAGTCCTTGAAGTGTCCGGCGTCGCCGACCAGTGCCCAGCCCGGCCCGGCAGCCTCGCGGAAGAAGCTGTGCCACTCGGTGATCATCCGGATCGGACCGACCCGCGTGGACCCGGCCACGAGATCGGCGAGCTCGGGCCAGGCCCGCAGGCCGCGGTCGAAGCTCCCGTCGCGGTCGGCCATGAACGTCTGGCTCTCGCTGATGGAGATGCCGACGCCGGCCATGTACAGGCCGTCGGCGGGCGCCGCGATGAAGGCGTTGTCGCCCACCCTGCCGATGCGCAGGTGTCCTGCGCTGTCGCTCACGCCGTCGAAGTACGCGACCGCGAACATTCGTCCGCCGGGAACCACGTGGTACTCACGAGCTCCGACCCACTCCGCCACGCTCGAGCGCATACCGTCGGCACCCACGACGAGCCGGGCGCGGATCGGACCATCTCCGGTCTCGACCCCCACCATGCGTCCGTCGTCGCGGAGCATGCCGGTGACGCGGGTACTCGTGCGGACCTCCGCGCCGGCCGCCTCGGCGGCCTTCACGAGGACGTCGTCGAGCGTGACGCGCCGGACGCAGAGAGCCGGGAGGTCTCCGGGCTCGGCTTCACCGTCGATGCGGACGTCGTCGTTGATGAGGGAGATGTGATCGATCTCGACCGCGCCCAGATCCAGCAGCGTGTCGCGGATTCCGAGGCGCTCGAGGATCGCGACTCCGTGCGACTGGACGAGGTGGGTCGAGAGCGTGTCGCTCGGAAAACGCGCCTGATCGACGATGCAGACTTCCAGACCGGCCTGCGCCAGCATCGTCGCGAGCGGGGAGCCGGCACACCGTGCGCCGACGATGACGACGTCGTACTCGTGCATGGGAGCCTCCGGACCAATGGACATTCGGTCAGTCTCGCGGTGAATCTTGTCAATGTCAAGATTGCGATACTGTAGGCGATGTGACCTCCACCGACCAGCGTCCGTACCACCACGGCCACCTCCGACAGGTCGTCATCGACGCCGCCGTGGCCGAGGTGCAGGCAGCGGGTGCCTCCGCCCTGAGCCTGCGGGCGATCGCCAGGCGAGCAGGGGTCTCCCACGCCGCCCCGGCCCACCACTTCGGCGACAAGAAGGGCATCTTCACCGCCATCGCGATCGAGGGCTTCGACCTGTTGACGGCGGCCATCGCGCCGGTCGCGTTCGAGGACGAGGGTTTCCTCGCCGGCGGTGTCGGGTACGTCCAGTTCGCGCTCGAGCACCCCGGCCACTTCGAGGTGATGTTCCGGCCGACGCTCTATGACCGCGACGACCCGAAGCTCGTCGAGGCGGGCGACCGTGCGTTCGAGGTGCTCGCCGACAGCGCACGACACGCGATCGAGCTGCAGGGCACCGACGACGACGCCGAAGGCCTGGCGATCGCCGGCTGGTGCCTGTCGCACGGACTCTCAACGCTGTGGCTGCAGTCGAACCTGGTCGACAAGATCGGCCCGGACCCGTTCGACCAGATCTCTCGCGGAGTGGTCGCGCTCGGCGAGATCGTGCGGCGGGCCCAGGTAGCTCAGACGTCGCCGGACTCGTAGACGGTCTTCTCGCTCTCCGGCGACCGCACGATGGTGCCGTAGTGGGAGCGGAAGTACAGCAGCGGATCGTCGTCGTCGTCCTGAACCGCCGCCCAGGTGACCTCGCCGACGAGGATCGTGTGGGTACCGCTGTCGTGGGCGCCGATCGTGCGGCACTCCAACCAGGCGAGGGAGGCGTCGAGCAGCGGGACGCCGAGCGCGCCACGGTGGTGCGGGATCTGGTCGAACTGACCCTCGAGCGGGCGGCCGCGGTGAGCGAACCAGGCAGACGCCGCACGCCCGCGATCGCTGAGGATCGACACCCCCCAGATGCCCGACTCCAGCACCGCCTCGTGGAACCGGCTCGTCCGCTTCGAGCACACCAGAACCCGGGGCGGATCGAGCGAGACCGACGTGAAGGCGCTGGCGGTCATGGCGTGGTCGATGCCGTCGAGCACGGTGGAGACGATGGTGACGCCGCTGGCGAACCGGCCGAGGGCACCGCGAAAAGCGGTCTGATCGGCGGGCTCGGTCACTGTTCAAGCCTAGTGGCGTGTCGCCGAGAGTTGCGGACGACGACCACCCCGAGTGACCCCATGCCGAGCACGGCGTAGGCCCAGCCCAACCAGTCGTTGGCGACGAGGTAGCTGCCGCCCGGCGCGAACGACTGCACTGTCAGCACGAGCGTCCATCCGAGCGCGAACCAGGCGTCGCCCACCCGGCCGACCTTTCCGGCCGCGAGCCCCACGGCGATCGTGGCAGCCAGCGCCAGCACCAGACCCCACGGCCACTGGACGTCGCCCACCTCCACGGTGTGGCGGTGAACGACTGCACCGACAACGGCGACGTAGACGCCGAGAAGAACCAGCCCGAAGCGGATCACAGCCCGGCGAAGAGGTCGTCCTCGAGACCGCTCCCTTCTGGCGGCGCAGGCGTGCCCTTGACCAGGCGGAAGAACTCGACCCCCCACACCCGGTTGCCGAAGTTGTTGGACAGGGCGAAGAACGGCCCGTCGGTGGCGATCTGGCTGGCATGTGCCCGCATCGCGTCCAGCTTGGCCTCGAGGAAGTCGGAACCGTCGACCATCGCGTCGAGGTCGTCGTCCTCGACGGCGAACGGTGGGAGGTTGTCAGGATCCATGCCCTCGAACGTCGTGGTGTCGCCCGCGTCGCGCAGGGCGCGCAGGCCTTCGCGCATCTCGCTGGCCGACATGGCGCTCCAGTAGATCTTCGGGATGTCCCACGCCTCGCCGAAGTCGCGTCGGTACGACGGGATGGAGGCGAGCACAGCTCCGTACGTGGCGACGCGATGCGCCTGGATGTGGTCCGGATGGCCGTAACCGCCGAACTCGTCGTAGGTGACGAGCACCTGCGGTCGCACCTCGCGGATGATCTCGACCAGGTGGTTCGCCGCCTGGGTGAGGTCGGCGTGCCAGAACGTGTCACCGCGGGTCTCGTCCAGCGGCGCCGCGTGACGGTCGGGCGCCCACTGCATGCCCGAGTCGCGGAAGTTGAACATGCCGCCGAGGAATCGGACGTCGGTGACGCCGAGCAGTGCCATTGCGGCGTCGAGCTCCTTGACCCGGTGCGCGCCGAGCCCGTCCTCCTGGTCGGAGGCGAGGTGCTCGATCTCGGGCATGAGGATCTCGCCCTCCTCGCCGGCCGTGCACGTGACGAGCGTGACCTGCGCGCCCTCCGCGACGTAGCGCGCCATCGTGGCGCCGGTGCCGATCGTCTCGTCATCGGGATGCGCGTGCACGAGCAGGATCCGCCGGTCGTCCAGGGTCATGGGGCAAGGCTACGACCAGGGGCCGACGGGTCTGATGGTGAGATGGGGACATGACCGTCTCCTTCCCGCGGCTCGCCGCCCGCACGGCCAGGTTCACTCTCGGCATTCCGCGCAACATCGCGGTGGCGCCGGACGGGTCGAAGGTTTGGTACATCCGCACCCCCGACGGCGTCACGCGCACCGGACAGCTGTGGGAGCACGACGTGGCCACGGGCGCCGAGTCGGTGGTCGTCGACCCGGCGGCCCTGCTCGGCGAAGCGGGTGAGGAGCTGCCGGCTGAGGAACGGTCCCGACGCGAGCGCAGTCGCGAGTCCAGCGCCGGTCTGGTCGACTTCAGCGTCGACGACACCGGACGCTGGGCATCCTTCGCGCTCTCCGGACGGGCCTGGGCGGTGCATCTCGCCGGCCGCGCGGTCACCGAGCTGCCGACCGTCGGTGCCGTCGTCGACCCACGGGTGGACCCGACGGGACGCAACGTCGCCTACGCATCCGGAGGCGGGTTGCGCGTCGTCGGCATCACCGGACGCGACGAGCGCGCCCTCGTCGAGCCCGAGTCCCCCACCGAGGTGTGGGGGCGCGCCGAGTTCATCGCCGCCGAGGAGCTGGGTCGCTACCGCGGGTTCTGGTGGGCGCCCGACGGTGGCTCGCTACTCGTCGAACGCTACGACGAGGCGCCGGTGCAGGTGTGGCACGTGGCCGATCCCGAGAACCCGGACCGCGAGCCGGCTGCCCAGCGCTACCCGGCGGCTGGCACGCCCAACGCGATCGTCACGCTCTGGCACGTCGGTCTCGACGGCTCACGCACCGAGATCGGCTGGGACCGCAACACCTTCGAGTACCTCGTGGGCGTCACCTGGACACCGCATGGCGACCCGGTCCTGCAGGTGATGAGCCGCGACCAGCGGCATGCCCAGGTCCTCGCGGCCGACACGAGCTCCGGCTCCAAGCGGGTGCTCCGCGAGCTCGTCGACGACGACTGGGTCGAGGTCACGAGCGCGCCGAGATACGCCGAGGGCGGTCGCCTGGTCACGATCGAGGACATCGACGGCATGCGACGCGTGGTCGCGGACGGCAAGCCGATCAGCGACCTGACCTGGCAGGTGCGCAGCATCGTCAGCACGCATCCCGACTCCGTGATCGCGACCGCGTCCCAGGAGCCCACTGAGGTCCAGGTCGTCCGGTTCGGTCTCGACGGCATCTCCGAGCCGATCACCGCCGGCCCGGCGGTGCACGGCGCGGTCGTCGGCGGTCCGACCACCGTCATCACGAGGTCGGCGCTCGACCACCCGAGCACCACCGTCACGGTGCATCGCGAAGAGATGGCGAACCAGATCACGGTGGCGAGCGAGCCACCGCCGCTCGAACCCGGCGTCACGCTCCTGCACGCCGGACCGCACGCGCTCCGCACGGCTGTCCTGTTCCCGCGAGACCACGCGCTCGGCTCGCAGCGACTGCCCGTGCTCATGGATCCGTACGGCGGGCCGCACGCGCAACGCGTGCTCGCCTCGTCGCGGATGTTCCTCGAGGCCCAGTGGCTCGCCGACCAGGGGTTCT
This sequence comes from Aeromicrobium sp., assembly GCF_050700635.1. Taxonomy (GTDB): domain Bacteria; phylum Actinomycetota; class Actinomycetes; order Propionibacteriales; family Nocardioidaceae; genus Aeromicrobium. The sequence goes on along the minus strand of NZ_JBOHDT010000013.1, from coordinate 14,271 downwards.
GCGTCGTCATCGCCGACGGACGCGGGACGCCCGGGCGCGGCCACGCCTGGGAGCGCGCGGTCCGCCACGATCTCGCGAGCGTGTCCCTCGACGACCAGGTCGCTGCTCTCGCCGCGGTTGCGGAGCAGTTTCCCGACGACGTCGACACCTCGCGGGTGGGCATCACCGGATGGTCGTACGGCGGTTACCTCTCGGCGCTGGCGGTGCTGCGCCGCCCCGACGTCTTCCACGTCGCGGTCGCCGGCGCCCCGGTCACAGAGTGGCGGCTCTACGACACCGCCTACACCGAGCGCTACCTCGGCGACCCGAACGTGCAGCCGGACGTCTACGACCGCAACTCGCTGCTGCCACTCGCCGAGAAGCTCGTGCGACCCCTCCTGCTCATCCACGGAATCGCCGACGACAACGTTTTCGCGGCCCACACCCTTCGGCTCTCGTCGGCGCTCCTGGCGGCCGGACGACCGCACTCGGTGCTGCCGCTCTCGGGCGTCACGCACATGACGTCGCAGGAGGTCGTGGCCGAGAACCTGGCCGTCCTCCAGGTGGATTTTCTGCGTCAGAACCTGCCCTGACCTGCACCGCGGGAAAAACCCTCCATAAGAACTATCGACCGGACTCACAGGCTTGAGTACATTTCGGATCGGTACAGGAGATCTTCAGGCAAGGAACCCTCGGGGAACACTAGTCCCAGGAGCTGCCATGACCCTCACCTGGCCACCTCGTTCGATGCTCACTGATTCGTCTGGAAGCCTCCGATGATCCGCGCACTCGTTGGCGGCTCCATCAAGCTCCGCGGCCTGATCATCGGCCTCGCCGCAACGATCCTCGCCACCGGTTTCGCGGTCCTTCCGGACGCACCGGCTGACGTCTACCCGGAGTTCACTCCCCCGTACGTCGAGATCCAGACCGAGTCGCTCGGTCTCTCGGCAGCCGAGGTCGAGCAGCTCATCACCGTGCCGCTCGAAGCAGACCTCCTGAACGGTGTCGAGGGTGTCGACGTGATCCGCTCGTCGTCCACCCCCGGCCTGTCATCGATCGTGCTCGTGTTCGAGCAGGGCTTCGACGTCTACAAGGGCCGCCAGCTGGTCCAGGAGCGGCTCACGCAGCTCGGCGGTGCCGCCTTCCCGAACGTGTCGAAGCCGGCGGTCATGCTGCCGCCGCTGTCCTCTTCGAGCCGCGTGATGATGATCGGCCTCAACTCCGACGAGCTGACCCCCATCCAACAGTCCGTCATCGCCCGCTGGACGATCCGTCCTCGCCTGATGGGCGTGCAAGGGGTCGCCAACGTGAGCGTGTGGGGCATGCGTGACCAGCAGATCCAGGTGCAGGTCGACCCGGAGAAGCTGCGAGACGAGAAGGTCACGCTGAACCAAGTCATCCGTACCGCCGGAAACGCCCAGATCGCGTCACCGGTCAGCTACATCGAGGCATCGGTGCCCGGCACCGGCGGCTTCATCGAGACCCCCGCTCAGCGGCTCCCCATCCGCAACGTCTTCGACAACATTGCCAGCCCGGAGACGCTCGGCAAGGTGCCGGTCGAGGACACGCGAGGACGACTTCGGCTCACTGACGTGGCCAACGTCGTCGAGGCGCACCAACCGCTGATCGGAGACGCAGTCGTCGACGACGGCAACGGCCTCATCCTCGTCGTCGAGAAGTTTCCCGGCACCGACACCGCCGAGGTCACCGAGAACATCGAGGAGGAGCTCAAGAACCTCACGCCCGGACTCGAAGGCATGAAGGCCGACACGTCGATCTTCCGTCCTGCCGACTACGTCGCAGCGGCCGAGAAGAACATCGCACTCGCGGCCGGTATCGGCGCGTTGCTCCTCCTCGTGGCCCTGTTGGCGTTCGTGCGACGTTGGCGCCAGGTGTTCATCTCCGTCGTGGCAATCCCGACATCCCTGGTCGCCGCTGCGCTGGTGATGCACTGGACCGGCATGACGTTCAACGCGATCTCGATCGCCGGACTCGCTCTCGCGCTCACCGTCGTGGTCGACGCGGCCATCACTGGCTCCGACGCACTGACGCGGTCACACAGCGTCAGCCGCGCGACGCAAGCAGTCGGCCGGCCGATGGCGTACGCCACCCTCATCGCCGCGCTCGTCGTCCTACCGCTGATCATGCTCGAAGGTCGTCCAGGCGCGTTCCTCGAACCTCTTGCCACGGCCTATCTGGTCGCCGTGGTCGCCGCGACCGTGGTGGCGTTGACGCTCACGCCGGCGCTCGGCACGGTGCTCACGCCCAAGGAGCGCAGGGCCGAGAACGGGCGATTGGCCCAGCGGTACCGGAACGTCCTCCCCCGTGTCGCAGGACCAGCGGTGATCGTCACGGCTTTGGTGGCTTCCGTGCTCGTCGTCGTGGTCGCCCCCTTCCTGTCCCGCTCCGTGGTGCCCGATCTCGAAGATCACGCGGTGCTCGTCCGACTGGCGAGCCCGAGCGGCACATCGAACGTCAAGATGACCGAGATCGCCACCGACCTCAGCGCGAAGATCCGCGACCTCGAGGGCGTGCAGAACGTCGGCGCCTCCGTGGGTCGCGCAGTCACTGGTGACCGCATCGTCGACGTGAACGCCGGCGAGATCATGGTCAAGATCGATCAGGATGCCGACTACGACGAGACGGTCGACGCGATCCGCCGTGCGAGCAGCGGCACCGAGGGCGCCGAGGTCAAGGTCTCGACGTACGTCGACGACCGAGTCAGCACGATCGGCGCCCTGCTCTCCGGCCAGAACGTGGTCGAGGGCGACGGCATGGACGTCTTCATCGGCACCGACAAGCCGATCAAGGTCCGCGTGTTCGGTCAGGAGCAGCAGGTCCTGGAGGAGCAGGCCGCCAAGGTCGCCGAGATCGTCAACGGGGTCGAGGGCGTGCGCAACACCGTCGTCGAGAAGCCCGTGCAGCAGCCAACCTTGGAGATCGAGGTCGATCTCGACAAGGCACAGGAGGTGGGGGTCAAGCCCGGTGATGCGCGCCGCGCCGAGGCGATCATCGTCCAGGGCATCCTGGTCGGCAGCGTGTTCGAGGATCAGAAGGTCTTCGATGTCGTCGTCCAGGGGAATCCGGCGATCGCCAAGAACCTCGACGCAGTTCGCAACCTGCTCATCGACCGTCCCGACGGTGGCCATGTGCGCCTCAACGAAATTGCCGACATCCGCGAGGGCACCTCGCCGACCGTCATCGAGCGCGACGAGGTCTCTCGCAAGCTCGACATCACCATGGACGTCGACGGGCGCAGTGTCGAGGACGTGACCGACGAGCTCGAGGAGAAGCTGCAGGGCGTCGACATGCCGCTCGAGTACCACACGAAGGTGATCGACGGGACCGTCGCCGACGAGATCAACAGTGCTCAGGGCGTCGCGTTCGCCCTCGCGGCGGCACTCGCCGTGCTGCTGCTCATGCAGGCGGCAGTGCGCAGCTGGCGTCTGGCCGGGCTCGCCTACCTCGCCCTCCCGTCCGCGTTGCTCGGTGGTGTCGTGGCGCTCCTCCTGCTGGGTGACGGTCTGACCGTCGCGACAGGTGCCGGCCTGCTGGCGGTCCTCGTCCTGGCCGTGCGCAACACGCTCACGACCCTCGATCCGATGACGGACGACAACGATATGTCCGAGAGAGCGCTGGAACGCCTCGGCCCGGTCGTGACGAGCAGTCTCGCGATCGCGGCGGTGCTGCTGCCGTTCGCGGTCCTAGGGTCGGGTGTCGGGCTCGAGATCCTGCAGCCGATGGCGATCGTGGTGCTCGGCGGTCTCGTCACGACCGTCCTTCACGCCCTGCTGGTCGTGCCCGCCCTGGGTCTGGCGGTCCCCGCACCCGGACCTGACCAGGATGAAGAGATCCTCGAACCCGCGCGCACCGAGTCCTCCCCGATGGAGGAGGCCAAGCCATGAACACCTCCGAACCGACCATCGACCGGAAGGTCGCAGCCGCCGTCGTCGCCGTCCTCCTGGCTGTCGCACCCGCCGCCTGCAAGCAGGCCGAGGCGATTGAGCAGGAGCACTACCAGGCCTCGAAGATCACCCCGGCCAAGGACGGCAGCGGGCACCCGACGGTGACACTCACGAAGCTCGGCGCGGAACAGATCAGCCTGAAGACGGTACCGATCGAGAAGAACAGGATCCCCTACGCGGCCATCCTGTACGACGCCAAGGCCGGTCAGCCGTACGTCTTCGTCAACACCAAGGGTCTGTCGTTCCATCGCGAGGACGTCACCATCGAGAAGGTCGACGGCGACATGGTCGACCTGTCTGATGGGCCGCCGAACGGCACCCCTGTCGTGACGGTGGGAGTCCCACAGATCCACGGTGCCGAGCTCGAGTTCGGAGCGTACTGACATGCGGTGGATCGTGGCGCGAAGTCTCCACTTCCGCTGGATCGTCCTCTTCCTGGCCGGCACGTTCATGGCGTTCTCGATCGCCAAGATCCCGGAGTCGAAGGTCGATGTCTTTCCCGAGTTCGCTCCGTCACAGGTCGAGATCCAGACGATTGCCCTCGGCAACTCAACGTCCGAGGTCGAGGCCTTGGTCACCGTGCCCATCGAGGAAGCGCTCAACGGCCTGCCCGGGCTCGAGGAGATGCGCTCGAAATCGGTGGCCCAGCTGTCGTCGATCCGGCTCATCTTCAAGAAGGGCACCGACGAGACCCTCGCCCGCCAGCTCGTGCAGGAACGCATCTCTCAAGTGGCGCCCAACATCCCCACCTGGGCGAGCCCTCCGTGGATGATGCCGGCGCTGTCCGCGACCAGCCGCATCCTGAAGATCGGCATCACGTCCGACCAGCTCGACCTCATCGAGCTGTCCTCGATCTCGTACTGGAAGATCCGCCAACACCTGCTCCGCGTGCCCGGGGTGGCGGGCGTCGACATCTACGGCGAACGTCTCAAGCAGCGGCACGTCCAGGTCAACCCTGACCTGCTGGCCAAGTACGACATCCCCATCGAGACCGTCATGGAGGCCGGCTCCGAGGCGCTGGATGCCGGCGTGCTGCAGTACGCAGAGAGCTTCACGGTTGGGCAAGGCGGCTTCGTCGAGACAGCGACAAGGCGGCTCAACGTCGAGAACGTTCAGCCGATCACCAGTGCGAAGGATCTCGCCAAGGTCCCCGTGGCCAAGCGCGGTGACCGGGTGCTGCGCATGTCCGACCTCGGCGACGTCAAGCAGGACAGCATGCAGCTCTGGGGCGAAGCTGTCATCAACGACGGTGACGGCCTGATGCTCATCGTGCAGAAGTACCGCGGCGCGAACACCAAGGAGGTCACCGACGGCGTCGAGCAAACCATGCGGGAGATGGCCCCCGGCCTGCCCGCGATCGAGTACGACACGACCATCTTCCGGCCGGCGACGTTCATCGAGGAGTCGATCAACAACCTCACCATCGCCTTGTTGCTGGGCGTGCTGCTGGTGGTCGTCATCATCTCGGCGTTCCTCTATACGTTCCGAACGGCGTTCATCAGTCTGATCTCCATTCCGCTGTCGTTACTGGGTGCCTTCCTCGTTCTCGACGCTCGCAACGTGACGATCAACGTCATGGTTCTGGCCGGGCTGGTGGTCGCGATCGGGGTGGTGGTCGACGACGCCATCATCGACGTCGAGAACATCGTCAGGCGCTTGCGCCAGGCACGGGCGGAGAACGCTGCAAAGTCGACGGTTCGCATCGTGCTCGAGGCCTCGGTCGAGATCCGCAGTGCCATCACCTTCGCCACCATCATCAACGTCGTCGCGATCGTGCCCGTCCTCTTCCTCGAAGGGCTGTCTGGTTCGTTCTTCCAGCCGCTCGTGCTGTCCTACGGCCTGGCCGTGTTCGTCTCCATGCTGGTCGCGATGACCGTGACTCCCGCGCTCTGCCTGGTGCTGTTGCACCGAGGAACGCTGCGAGAGAAGGAGGCCCCACTGCTCCGGGTGCTCAAGCGTGGCTACGCGAGCGTGCTCCGCCGCGTGGTGCGACGCCCGGCACCCGCGATGATCGTCGCCGCAGTCATCATCGCGGTCGGGGTGCCGTCCTACATGTCCACCGGAACGCAGCTGCTGCCCAACTTCAAGGAACGCGACTTCCTGATGCACTGGCTCACGGAGCCGTCGACGTCCATCACCGAGGAGAAGAAGGTGTCCGTGGACGCCTGTCGAGACCTCATGGAAATCCCCGGGGTTCGCAACTGCGGCTCGCACATCGGTCAAGCACTTCTCAGCGACGAGGTGTACGGCGCGTACTTCGGCGAGAACTGGGTCAGCGTCTCCAAGGACGTCGACTACGACCAGACGCTTCAGAAGGTGACCAACACGGTCGACAGCTACCCGGGCATGCAGCGCGACGTCCAGACGTACTTGCGTGAGCGCGTCAAGGAGGTGCTCACCGGTTCGAGCGGCGCCGTGGTCGTCCGCATCTTCGGACCGGATCCGACCAAGCTCACCGAGCTGGCGAACACGACACTCAAGGCGATCGGAGACACGCCCGGCCTCATCGAGGCCGCGGCCGACCTGCAGAAGGAGATTCCCCAGATCGAGATCGAGCTCGACCTGGAGAAGGCCCGCAAGCACGACCTGAAGCCCGGCGACATCCGGCGTCAGTCCTCGGTGTACATCGCGAGCGAGGAGGTCTCCGACATCTTCTCGGGTGGCCGCGCGTATGACGTGCACATCTGGTCGATCCCTCAGGTGCGCCACAGCTTCCAGGACATCAAGGACCTACCGATCGACACGCCGGCGGGCGAGAAGGTGAAGCTGTCCGAGGTGGCGGACGTGCGGTTCGCCCCCAGCCCGAATGCGATCCTGCGCGACGACCAGTCACGCCGAATCGATGTGGAGGGCAACATCGCCGAGGGCGGCGACCTCGGTGCCGTCGTCGAGGAGGTGGAGCGGCGGGTCGCAGCCCTGGAACTTCCACCGGAGTACAGCGTCAAGGTGCTCGGCGAGTCGTCCGAGCTCACGAACTCCCAGAACACGCTGGCGGTCTACGGTCTGGCGGCCCTGCTCGTGATCTTCCTTCTCCTGCATGCAGCCTTCGGCAGCGTCCGGCTCGCCGCGCTGGCGTTCCTGCTGCTCCCGGTCTCGCTGGTCGGCGGTGTGTTGGCGGTGGCGCTGAGCGATGGCCTCATGTCGCTCGGCTCGCTGATCGGGTTCCTGACGGTCTTCGGAATCGCAGCTCGTAACGGCATCTTGATGATCACCCACTTCCAGCACCTCGAGCACGAGGAGGGCATGGAGTTCGGCCCCGAGCTGGTGATGCGTGGCGCGTCCGAGCGGCTGGCCCCGATCTTGATGACCGCATTGGCCACCGGTCTGGCGATCGTGCCGCTGGCCGTTGCCGGCAGCATCCCCGGTCACGAGATCGAGCACCCGATGGCCCTGGTCATCCTCGGCGGGCTGATCACCGCGACGCTTTTGAACCTTTTCATCATCCCGTCGCTGTACCTGAAGTTCGCCAAGCCGCGCTCGCGCGGAGGACGTCGCCTGGACGCCCCGGCGACCGTCTGACCGTCCCCTCAGGCGGTCTGCCGGGCCAGGTCGCGGCTGATGTAGCGACCCCAGAGCGCCGCGAAGGCGAACATGAACAGCGAGTACACCGCGGCGGGAATGGAGATCTCCACCTCGTCGAGGATCTCGACGGCGACGTAGATCGCGAGCGTCGCGTTGTGCACACCGATCTCCATCGACGAGGCGATGGCCTGCCGGTCGCCGACGCCGAACAGGCGCGGGACGAAGTAGCCGATCGTCAGGCTGAGTGCACAGAACACGGCCGTCGCGAGACCGACCTTGCCCAGGTACTCGGTGATGTTCTCGCGCTGGTCGACGACGATGGCGATCACGAGCACGGCCAGGATGACCGCCGAGCCGATCCGTACCGGCCGGTCCATCCGGCGCGCGAACGCCGGCCGCCGGGACCGGACGAGCATGCCGATGGCGACTGGCACGAGCACGATCGCAATGACCTGCACGACCTCGACCAGCGGCAGCTCGACCGAGTCCTGTCGATCGAAGTACCGGATGGTCAGCCCCGTGATGAGCGGCAGGGAGACGATCGAGATGAGCGTGTTGATCGCGGTCAGCGTGACGTTGAGCGCGACGTCGCCGCGGAACAGGTGACTGAACAGGTTGGCGCTGGTACCACCGGGCGACGCCGCCAGCAGCATCATGCCGATGCCGAGCAGCGGCGAGAGGTCGAGCAGCACGACGAGACCGAAGCAGATCGCGGGAAGCAGCAGCAGTTGGCACCCCAGCGCCACGACGACCGCGACCGGCGCCTGCCGCAAGCGACGGAAGTCGTCGGCGGTCAGAGACAGCCCGAGGCCGAACATGATGATGGCCAGGGCGATGGGCAGACCGACGGTCGTCAGCACGGAGTCCATGGCTCACCGTACTGGCCGACGAGGGCCACTCAGAGCAACGCGACGAGAGCGTCCTTGCGCTCGAGAAAGGCGTCGAGCCGGTCGCGAGTACGCTGGGGTTCGCCGACCCGAGCGAGGTTGAGAAACCCTGGGTCCCCTCGCTCCTGACCTGCGGTGATGCGCTCAGATGCCGTGTTCATCCGTTCGACCACGGCGTCGAGAAGCGTCAGCGTGCCCCACTCGCCGTAGGCGTCGACGAGCAGATCGAGTCGGCGCGCCGTCTCGTCCAGACCGATCTCGCGGTACAGAGGAACACCGGTCCAGGCGAGGAACGCGAGGTCGTCGATCGGACGCCCCGGCCCGGCCATGTCCCAGTCGATCATCGCGACGAAGTGCCCGCTCTGGATGATCCAGTTGTAGGCGCCCGGGTCGTGGTGACAGACGATCTGGTCCGGGGCGAGCTCGGCCTCTCCCCCGCGCCACTCCCGCGGCCCGTCGGGTCGGAAACCCTCGACGACGTCGTGGAAGTCGCGCAACCATGCCACCGCTTCGGTGAGGACGTTCTCGAGCACCACCTCGCGATCGACCGGTACGCCGCGGCCCTCGAGATAGCTGAGCACCTCGCGACCGTCGTCGTCGAACCCGTGCACCTCGGGTATGCCCCGCAGTCCCTGCTCGGTGAGGTAGGTGAGGAGCTCGTGCACGGCCGGCGTCCAGGGTCCGGTCGGGCGCCGAACCGTACGGCCGACCCTGGTTGCGCCGCCGACGTTGCCGGGAAGCTCCTCGGGTTCATCGGTGCTCATGTCCAGATCGTGGCACGAGAGGCGTGTGGTGAAGGCCGGTGGCAGGGTTAAGGGGTGGGCCTGACGCACACCAGCACCGAAGTCGACTACGGCCGGCCTCGACCTGTGCTCGCGTTCGTGCTGGTACTCGTGGTGCTGGGCATCGCAGCGGGCGCGATCCTCGGCATGGTGGCGCTGTGGCCGGATTCCGACAAGGTTCCCCGGGGCCAGAACCCGTATGCCGCTGAGGGCGTCAGCACCGTCGACGGCAAGGTCACGGGCGTCGAGGGGTTCGACTGCGACTCCGGCGGGGAGGGCCCCGACCAGCAGCCGTCCGTCCCCGGCCAATGTGCGCGGGTGAGCGCATCGACGGCCGACGAGAAGGCGTCCTTCACCTTGGATCCGGGCCGTTACCGTGCCGGCATCGAGGTCGGCGACGACATCCGGATGACCCGCATCCAGCCGGCGGGCGAGACGGCGTCGTTCGAGTTCCTCGACTTCAAGCGCGGGCTGCCCCTGATCGCGCTCGCGATCGTCTTCGCGGTGCTCGTGGCGCTGGTGGCCGGGATGCGCGGGTTGTTCTCCCTCGTGGGCATCGGGGTCACCCTGCTCGCGCTGACGAAGTTCATGCTTCCCGCGATGCTTGCGGGCGAGAGTCCGTTGGCGGTCGCCGTCGTCGGCTCGACCGCGATCATGATCGTGGTGCTCTACCTGGCGCACGGGGTGAGCATCCGCACGACGTCCGCGTTGTTCGGCACCTTCGCCGGCATCGGTCTGACCGCCCTGATCGGGCTCTGGTCGACCGGCTGGACGAATCTGAGCGGGGTCGGCACCGAGGACGACCAGGCCCTGATGGCTACGGTGCCCGCCCTCGACCTGTCCGGGGTGGTGGCCGCGACGATGGTCATCGCCGGTCTGGGTGTGCTCAACGACGTCACGGTCACCCAGGCGAGCGCAGTGTGGGAGCTCCGGGCGCTGCGACCGGCTGCCGGCCGCGGAGCCGTGTTCGCGTCCGCGATGCGGATCGGCCGCGACCACATCGCGTCCAGCGTCTACACGCTGGTCTTCGCCTACGCCGGATCGGCGATGACGGTGCTGCTGCTCATCACCGCCTATCAACGCGATCTCGCCGAGATCGCCACCACCGAGGACATCGGCCAGGAGATCGCCCGCACCCTTGTCGGAGCGATTGGTCTCGTGCTGGCGGTGCCCGTCACCACGGCGCTCGCCGTGCTCATGGCGTCGAAGCCGCTGGACGAGGACGAGGTGGACGAGCGAGCTCCTGTCGCAGAACCGGCGTGAGCCGTCTGAGGATGCATTAGGGTCTCTGCAGGTCCAACGCAAAGGGCTTCATGACAGACGACTCCCACGACATTCCTGCCGGCTGGTACCCCGACTCCGAGGGCACGATCCGCTGGTGGGACGGCGCCGAGTGGACCGAGCACGTCCGGCGCGGTTCCGGCGACGCAGAAGACACCGTGGTGATGCCGGCGGATCGTTCGGACACGGGAGCGCGCCACACGGATGCCCACCTGACCGACGACGACGAGCCCGACCACAAGCGCAGGACGTGGCTGGTGGCGACGGTCGTCGGACTCCTGGCCTTCTTCCTGGGGATGGGCATCGCCGGGAGTGGCTCTTCTGAGCCCGAGGTGCCGATCGCCGGCGAGACCGCGTCGTCGGGGGCGACCGAGGAGGAGCTGAACCAACGCGAGGACGACCTCGAGCAACGCGAGGGGGCTCTGCGGTCGAAGGAATCAGAGCTGAACCAGCGCGAGCAGGACGTGGAGGCCAGGGAAAAGGATCTCGAGGAGGCCGAGGCCAGCACGGGAGCGGACACGATCGGGAACGGTGTCTACCAGGTCGGGGCCGACGTCCAGCCGGGTCAGTACGTGACCGGCGGCCCGGAGGACCCTGACGACTCGCCGTGCTCGTTCCGGGTGTCGACCGACGAGGCCGGCGAGGACGTCATCACGAGCGAGGAGTCGGAGGGACAGGCCGAGGTCCTGCTCGAGGAAGGGCAGTACTTCATGTCCGAGAGCTGCCTCATCTGGGAGCTCCAGTAGGCTCCTTGGTGGGCATGGTCATCCGACGGTCCAGGTGTCGCCGCCCGACAGGAGACCGGCGAGCTCGTCCCGCGGCTCGGACTCCCCGGCACCGGCCGTTGCGAGCTGCGCGCGTGCCTCGTCGTCGTACGTGGGGCGCTCGACCTGACGGAAGATGCCAATCGGCGTACGGGTGAGCACGCCGGCGCCGCTCAGCCTGGAGAGCGCGAAAGCGGTGCTGGGGTCGTCCGCCGTCGCCTGGTGCACGAGCAGCGCCTGCTCCCCGACCTCGTCGACCTCGGCCACACGCACTCCCCCGCCCGGGTCTCTGACGACACCCATCCGGCCATCGGTGCCGAAGCGAATCGGCTCGCCGTCGACGAGAGGGATGATCGCCTCGTCGCGTGTGTCCGGCTTCTTGATCGAGTCGAAGGCCCCGTCGTTGAAGATCGGGCAGTTCTGCAGGATCTCGACGAGGGCGGTGCCGCGATGGGCTGCCGCGGCGGACAGCACGTGGGTCAGGTGCTTGCGGTCGGAGTCGATGGTGCGGGCCACGAAGGTGGCCTCGGCTCCGAGTGCCAGCGAGACGGGGTTGAACGGATGGTCGACAGACCCCATCGGCGTCGACTTGGTGACCTTGCCGGTCTCGGACGTCGGTGAGTACTGACCTTTGGTCAGGCCGTAGATGCGGTTGTTGAACAACAGGATGGTCAGGTTGACGTTGCGGCGCATCGCATGGATCAGGTGGTTGCCGCCGATCGACAACGCATCGCCGTCCCCGGTGACGACCCACACCGAGAGGTCGCTGCGGGTCGTCGCGATGCCGGTCGCGATGGCCGGCGCACGACCGTGGATCGAGTGCATGCCGTAGGTCTCGAGGTAATACGGGAAGCGGGCCGCGCACCCGATGCCCGAGATGAACACGATGTTCTCGCGCCGCAGGCCCAGATCGGGGAGGAGTCCCTGCACGGCCTTCAGCACCGCATAGTCGCCACAGCCCGGGCACCAGCGGACCTCCTGGTCGCTCGTGTACTCCTTGGCGGTCTGGTCGGCATCCGACGTGGGGACGCCGTGAAGACCCAGCGGAAGGTCGATCATCGGGACTCCCCGGCGGATCGGTGGACGTCGATGATCGTGTCGATCAGCTCCGCGACCTGAAGCGGCATGCCGCGAACGCGGTTGTGGCCCACGGCATCGACCAGGTAGCGGGCGCGCAGGAGCATCCGAAGCTGCCCGAGGTTCATCTCCGGGACGAGCACGCGGTCGTAGCGCTCGAGCACGTCGCCCAAGTCCGGCGGGTAGGGGTTGAGGTGACGCAGGTGGGCCCGGGCCACCGGGATCCCCCGTCGACGGACCCCCTTGCAGGCGGCGCCGATGGGTGCATAGCTCGACCCCCAGCCGATGACGAGAACCCTGGCGTCGCCGTCGGGGTCGTCGACCTCGGTGGGGCCGATATCGTCGGCGATGCGGTCGATCTTGGCCTGCCGGAGCCGGACCATCGTGTCGTGGTTGGCGGGGTCGTAGGAGATGTCGCCGGAGATGTCCGCCTTCTCGAGCCCGCCGATGCGATGCTCCAGACCCGCCACCCCCGGGATCGCCCACGGTCGGGCAAGAGTGTCCTCGTCGCGGGAGTAGGGCTCGAACGGCTCGTCAGGGTCCGCCGATGCGAAGCCCGGATCGATGGGCGCGAGCTCGGCGACGTCCGGGAGCAACCACGGCTCCGACCCGTTCGCGACATACCCGTCCGACAGCAGGATCACCGGTGTGCGGTACGTGATCGCCATGCGGGCGGCCTCCAGTGCGGCGTCGAAGCAGTCGGCCGGCGACCGTGGGGCGATGATCGGGAGGGGCGCCTCGCCGTTGCGTCCGAACATGGCCTGCAGGAGGTCGGCCTGCTCCGTCTTGGTCGGCAGACCGGTCGACGGGCCGCCGCGCTGGACGTCGATGACGAGCAAGGGCAGCTCGAGCATCACGCCCAGGCCGATCGTCTCCGACTTCAGCGAGATGCCCGGACCGGACGTGGTGGTGACGCCGATCGCGCCGCCGAACGCCGCACCGAGCGCCGCGCCGATGCCGGCGATCTCGTCCTCGGCCTGGAACGTCGTGACACCGAACCGCTTGTGCTTGCTCAGCTCGTGCAGGATGTCCGAGGCCGGGGTGATCGGGTAGGAGCCGAGGAACAGCGGCAGCCCCGACTGGGTCGACCCGGCGATCAGGCCGTAGGCCAGCGCCAGGTTCCCGGTGATGTTGCGGTAGGTCCCCGCCGACATCGGCGCCGGCTTGATCTCGTAGGACACCACGAACGCCTCCGTGGTCTCCCCGAAGTTCCATCCGGCCTTGAACGCGGTGACGTTGGCGTCCCGGATGTCGGGGGCCTTGGCGAACCGCCGCTCGAGGAACCCGATGGTCGAGTCGGTCGGGCGCCCGTACATCCACGACAGCATGCCGAGCGCGAACATGTTCTTCGCCCGGCCGGCGTCCTTGCGGGACAGCCCGAACTCCTTGACCGCCTCGACGGTCATGTCGGTCAGGTCGAAGGCGTGCACGGCGTACTCGTCGAGCGCGTCGGTCTCCAGCGGGTTGTCGGCGTAGCCGGCCTTGTTCAGGTTGCGGGTGGTGAAGTCGTGGGAGTCGACGATGATCGTCGCGCCCTTCTTGATGTCACCGAGGTTGGCGCGGAGCGCGGCCGGGTTCATCGCGACCAGCACGTCGGGGGAGTCCCCGGGGGTGAGGATGTCGTGGTCGGCGAAGTGCACCTGGAACGACGACACGCCGGGCAGCGTGCCCTGAGGGGCGCGGATCTCGGCCGGGAAGTTGGGCAGCGTCGAGAGGTCGTTGCCGAACGTCGCGGTCTCCTGGGTGAACCGGTCGCCGGTGAGCTGCATACCGTCGCCGGAGTCGCCCGCGAAGCGGATGATCACGCGGTCGAGCTGCTTGACCTGCTTGGTCACGCTTGTTTCCTTCTTTCCGCGGGGCGGCCGGAAAGGCGGTGCGCGGTCACGCCCCGTTTCGCGTCTGGGTGCCTCACGGCCATGCTACGACCGCTTTACTCGGCATTCACGCGAAGTCCAGCACCCGGTCCCGACTCCCGGTTGTGACGAGTTGGCTGTCCGAGGCGCCCTCCGAGAGC
>NZ_JBOHDT010000012.1:0-11597 GCF_050700635.1 Aeromicrobium sp. | reverse complement strand
CGAACCGGTCGGGCTGAGGTGGCGCCGTGATGGTGATGGACGCGAAGTCGATGCGCGCGACGAGCACGCGCACCTGGGGCACCCGCGGGTCGTCGCTGTGGAGGTCGACGGCGCCCTCGGTGACCATTCCGGCGAACCCTCCGGATCGGCGAACCACCACGCGACCGGGCTCGGACCCGGTTCCTGAGCCTGTCGCAGGGTCGACGGGCTCAGGGACCGATCCGGTCGTTGAGCCGGGGGCACCTCCCGCGGCGGAGCCGTGGGGGCGCGAAACGACGCCCACCTGCCGCCACGCGTCGGTGACCACGTCGGTGTGCTCCCCGGCGGAGGCGATGACGGCCTCGGCGAAGCCGGTGAAGTCGGTGGCCGACGTGATCGCACCGCCGGTCAGCGCCTCGTACCAGATGCGACCGGCCCCCTCGGCTGAGCTGCCGCCGATCGCGGTGGCCGCGAGCTGGAAGGCACGGTTCGGGATCCCGGAGTTGATGTGGACTCCGCCGTCGTCCTCGGTCGTCTCGACGTAGTCCGCCATGGAACCGACCTGCGGGTCTCGGCCGATCCGCGCGTCGTCGTACGCAGTGCCGGGCTCGGACATCGAGCGCAATGCGCGGCCCTGGATGCCGGGCCGGAAGATGCCCTCGCCGATCAGCCAGTCGGCGTCGTTGGCATCGTGGCCGAGCACGCGCTGCTTGAGGCAGGACGCGAAGACGTCGGAGACGGACTCGTTCAACGCCCCGGACTGGCCCTGGTAGATCAGCCCGGCGGTGTGCTCGGTGAGGGCGTGGCTGAGCTCGTGCGCGAGCACGTCGATCGGCTTGGTGAACCGTTCGAAGACCTCACCGTCGCCGTCGCCGAACACCAGCTGCATGCCGTCCCAGAAGGCGTTGTCGTAGTTCTGCTCGTAGTGCACCGTGGCGATCACCGGTGCGCCTCGGCCGTCGTAGGACGAGCGGCCGTACACGTCGGTGAGCATCGCCAGCGTCGCCTCCACCCCCGCGTACGCCTCGTCGACCGCCACGTCTCCGGATGCCGGCTCGCCTGCGGCCCGCACGGGCGTGCCCGGCAGGGCTGCGGTGTTCTCGGCCGAGTGAATCGTCCAGGCGGCTCCACTCGTCGCTGCAGGAGGCCGAGGTTGCGCGGTGGCGCGGGCCGATCTCAGCCGCCGGTCGATCGCCAGGGTGCGATGACACGGATGCGAGTCGTCGCAGCCGGACGCGAGTCGCTCGAGCAGGTACGCCGGGACGAAGGAGCAGCTCATCCGTCCACCCAACCTCAGGACGCGTGCTGGCGCACCCAGGCGTGCATGGCGATGGCAGCGGCCGCGCCGGCGTTGACCGAGCGGGTCGAGCCGAACTGCGCGATGGCGTAGTGGAACGTGCAGGCCTCGAGCGCGGCCGGCGTCAGGCCCGGTCCCTCCTGCCCGAACAACATCACCGCTTCCTTCGGCAGATCGGCGGTCTCGATCGGCTCGGCCTCGGGGAGGTTGTCGATGCCGACGAGCGGCAGCCCCTCATCCCGCGCCCACGCGGCCAGGTCATCGACGTCGGGGTGGTGCACGACGTGCTGGTAGCGGTCGGTGACCATCGCCCCTCGACGGTTCCACCGCCGCTTGCCCACGATGTGCACCGCCGCGACGTTGAACGCGTTCGCGGTGCGGACGATCGAGCCGATGTTGGCGTCGTGCTGCCAGTTCTCGATCGCCACATGGAGGGGATGCCGTCGGGTGTCGAGGTCGGCGACGATCGCCTCGACCGTCCAGTACCGGTACTCGTCGACGACGTTGCGGCGGTCGCCGTGCTCGAGCAGCTCCGGGTCGAGCCGGTCGTCGTCGGGCCAATCGCCCGGCCAGGGGCCGACGCCGACCTCGCTCATGATCGACCGGCGCCGTACTCGTCGCGGTAGGCGCGTACGGCGTCGAGGTGCTCGGCGTGCGCCCCGGTCTCCTCCAGGTGCTCGACCACGTCGTCGAGCGCGACGATGGCGCGGACGCGGACGCCGAGGTCCTGCTCGACCTGCTGGACGGCCGACACGTCTCCCGGGCCGCGCTCCTGGCGGTCGATGGCCACGATGATCGCCGCGAGCTCGGCGCCGGCCGCCTCGACGATCTCGGCGACCTCGCGGATCGCGGTGCCCGCGGTGATGACGTCGTCGACGACGAGGACGCGACCGACCAGCGGAGCCCCGACGACGAGTCCGCCCTCGCCGTGGTCCTTCGCCTCCTTGCGGTTGAAGCACCAGGGGAGGTCGCGTCCGTGCTGCTCGGCCAGCTGGACGGCGGTGGCGGCGGCGATCGGAATGCCCTTGTACGCGGGCCCGAGCATGACGTCGGCGTCGATGCCGTCCTCGACGATGGTGGCGGCGTAGAAACGTCCCAGTGCGGCCAAACCGCCTCCGGTGTTCACCGCGCCCGCGTTGAAGAAGTACGGCGAGGTGCGGCCGGACTTGAGGGTGAAGCTGCCGAACCGGAGCACGTCGTGCTCGAGGGCAAACTCGATGAACTCGCGCTGGTGGGCGTGCATGGCGTCAGCCTAGGGGCGGGCTCGACGACCGCTACGACTCGGTGACCTTGCCGCTGGCCTTGTCCTCGATGGACTCG
The DNA here is from genome assembly GCF_050700635.1 of Aeromicrobium sp. Classification (GTDB taxonomy): domain Bacteria; phylum Actinomycetota; class Actinomycetes; order Propionibacteriales; family Nocardioidaceae; genus Aeromicrobium. The sequence goes on along the minus strand of NZ_JBOHDT010000012.1, from coordinate 9,001 downwards.
AGGTCGCCGACGACGATGCTGCGGTCGTCGGTGTGGAACAGCTCGGAGCAGGTGAGCATCGTCAGGACAGGCTCGGTGGCCTCCTCGCCCTGGATCTTCGGGTCGGGAACGTCCGCCAGCGGCCAGCCGACGGTGAAGTCGACGGTGATCGCGTCGCCGTCGTTGCGCAGCACGTAGGTGTAAACCTTGCGCCGGGTCTCGACGAACACCTTGTCGCCCTCCTTCAGCTTCAGGAAGTCACGAAACGGCTCGCCGTGCGTGACCCGGTGGCCGGCAACGGCGAAGTTGCCGATCTCGCCCGGCTTGGCGCCGGGCTCGTACCTCGCGACGCCCTCGGCCAGCGCCTTCCGGCCCTTGGAGCCGATGAGGTCACCGCCCTTGTTGATGGGAACCTCGTAGTCGTCGCCGAACCGCGGAACGCGGAGCAGCCCGATCGCGTTGCCGTCGATGCCCTTGTCCCAGTCCTTGACGATGACGGCCCTGATCTCGTCCTGCTTCTGCTTGGCGACGTAGTTGGTGCCCCAGTACTGCCAGGCGAAGTAGCCGATGAAGCCGAGACCGACGGCCACCATGAGGATGCCGAGCGCACGGATGACGCGGCGCCCGCCGGATTCGCGGATAGCGCGTCGGCCCGGGGGCGCTTGGATCGTCATGGCGACGATTGTCGCACCGGCCACCACACGATGACCGAGCACATCCGAGGAGCAGGGCCGGAGCCGATCGAGAATTTCTGCTAAAAGTGGTTGACAAGATCAGAACTCCTTTAGACTTCTCCCAGCAGGACAGATGAGGGAAACCCATCAGCACCTGCCTCGCCCCGCCGTTTCACCCCCCGAGAACGGCGGGGCGATCTAATGCCCGGCGTAGGGTCGGGTGGCGTGAAGACCCACAGCGCGCGCATCGACGGACTCGGCACCACGATCTTCGCGGAGATGAGTGCCCTCGCCCTGCGAACCGGATCCGTCAACCTCGGCCAGGGGTTCCCGGACACCGACGGACCCGACTCGGTGGTCGACGCCGCTGTCCACGCTTTGCGACACGGACGCAACCAGTACGCGCCCGGCACCGGGGTGCCCGAGCTGCGTGAGGCCGTCGCGGCCCACCAGAAACGCTGGTACGGCCTCGACCTCGACCCCGAGACCGAGGTCGCCGCCTCCACCGGCGCCACTGAGGGCATCGCCGCTGCTCTGCTCGGGCTCGTCGACCCGGGCGACGAGATCCTGGTGCTCGAGCCGTACTACGACTCGTACACCGCGGTCATCCAGATGGCCGGCGCCGTCCGGAGTCCGGTGACGCTGCGGGCTCCCGACTTCCGGCTGCCTCTGGACGAGCTGCGCGCAGCCGTCACGCCGCGCACGACCGCGATCCTGCTCAACTCCCCGCACAACCCCACCGGCGCCGTGCTCCGACGCGACGAGCTCGACGCGATCGCTGCCGTGGCCCTCGAGAACGACCTGGTCGTCATCAGCGACGAGGTCTACGAGCACTTGACGTTCGGCGTGGAGCACATTCCCATCGCCACGCTGCCGGGCATGGCCGGCCGCACGCTCACGATCTCCAGCGGCGGCAAGACATTCTCGTTCACCGGGTGGAAGGTCGGCTGGGCAACCGGCCCGGCGCCGCTCGTGCAGGCGATGCTCGGCGCCAAGCAGTTCATGACGTACACGTCCGGGGCGCCTCTGCAACCGGCCATCGCCGAGGCCCTGGCGCTGGGCGACGACTACTTCGACGCGTTCCGTGCGCGCATGCAGTCGCAGCGGGACCAGCTCTGCGAGGGGCTCGACGCCATCGGCTTCGACGTCTTCGTGCCCGACGGCACATACTTCGCCACCACCGACATCCGTCCGCTCGGCTTCGACGACGGCCTGGAGTTCTGTTTGGGCCTGCCCGAGCGTGTCGGTGTCGCCGCCATCCCGCACCAGGTGTTCTACGACGACAAGGAGGCCGGACGTCCGCTCGTGCGCTGGGCCTTCTGCAAGAAGCCCGAAGTCATCGACGAGGCCGTGCATCGCCTCGGCGGTCTGCGTCGCTAGCGAACGGGCGCGTAGCGGAGCAGCACGGTGTCGTCCGGCAGGATCTCCACGTCCAGCAGGCTGAGGCCGTTCGGCATCCACTCGGGGAAGAACGGCTTGCCGCCGCCGAGCACCACCGGGCGCTGATAGATGCGGTACTCGTCGACGAGTCCGAGCCGGGTGAGCGTCGCGGCGAGCGTGGGGCCGCCGACGTCGATCTCACCGTCGGTGGCGGCGACGACGCGGCGCAGCTCCGCATCGACGTCTTCCGAGACCAGGGTGGCGTTCGGCCCGACCTCGCTGAGCGTCGTCGACACCACCACCTTGGGCGTGGCGCGCCAGGCGGCGGCGAACTCCTCCTGGACGGCATTTCGGTTGGGGTCTTCCGTGTCCCAGTACTGCATGTCTCTGTACAGCTCGCGCCCGTACAAGCTGAGTGCCGCCGAGCTCTGGAGGTCGTTGAAGTACTGATGCAGCTCGTCGCCGGGTGTCCCGAAGTCGTCGAGGTCACCGGACGGACCGGCGACGTAGCCGTCGACCGACGTGTTCATGCCGAAGATGACGTTTCCCATGGAGTCAACGATAGGCGGGGGCCCGCTTCGGGGCCTGCGCGTCGCGGGCGAGCATCGGCAGCACCCGCGGCTTCACCAGCTCGCTCAGCACGATGACGCTGGTCGAGCGGACGACCGAGCCGGACTTGCTGATGTGCAGCAGCGTCGCCTGCAGGTCGTCGTGCGAGGTGGCCGCAATCTTGCAGACGACATCGGCGGTGCCACTGGTGACGTAGGCCTCCAGCACGTTGGGCAAGGACTCGAGCTCGTCGGTGACCGCCTCGAGCGAACCCTGGGCGATCTCGAGCGTGACGAACGCGAGCACCGGATGGCCGGCGGCGACGAGATCGACATCGGGGCCGTACCCGGTGATGATGCCGGCGGCCTCCATCTTGCCCAGCCGCGACTGAACCGTGGCCCTCGCCACCTTGGTGAGGCGCGACAGCTCGAGGTCGCCGGCGCGCGGGTTCTCCCGAAGCGCCTCGATCAGGGCAACATCCAGCGCATCCATCGGTCACTTTCCTATGCAGATTGGGCAGTTCAGAGCCATTCTACTCGGCATTGCTGGCGCGAGTGACCACCTGAAGATGTGCCGGTTGCATCGTCGGCCTGGATGCGTTGACCTGTGTGCATGAGCCTCGATCTGACCGCCACCGAACGACTCGCCCACCTCGACCTCGACCAGCTCAAGCAGCTCGTCGGACTCGTGGAGTACGACAGCGCCGCCGACCCGTTCCCCGTCACCGGATGGGACGCCGTCGTGTGGGCGGTCGGCAACGCCACGCAGGCGGCGTCGTTCTACCAGTCGGTCTACGGGATGGACCTCGTCGCGTACTCCGGCCCGGAGACCGGCAACCGTGACCACCACGCCTTCGTGCTCGAGAGCGGCGCCGTGCGCTTCGTGCTCAAGGGTGGCGTCGACCCCGAGAGCCCGATCATCGAGCACCACCGCGTGCACGGCGACGGCGTCATCGACATCGCCCTGGAGGTGCCGGACGTCGACACCTGCGTTGAGCACGCCCGCTCCCAGGGCGCCACGGTGCTGGAGGAGCCGCACGACGTGACCGACGAGCACGGCACCGTTCGCGTCGCCGCCATCGCCGCGTACGGCGACACCCGCCACTCCCTCGTCGACCGCAGCCGCTACGACGGCGCGTACCTGCCGGGCTACGTCGAGCGGCGCTCGACGATCGAGCGTCCCGAAGGGCACCGGATCTTCGAGGCGCTCGACCACGTGGTCGGCAACGTCGAACTCGGCCACATGGACGAGTGGGTCGACTTCTACAACCGCATCATGGGCTTCACGAACATGGCCGAGTTCATCGGCGACGACATCGCCACCGAGTACTCCGCGCTGATGAGCAAAGTCGTCGCCAGCGGCAACCACAGGGTCAAGTTCCCGCTCAACGAGCCGGCCGTCGGCAAGAAGCGCTCCCAGATCGACGAGTACCTCGATTTCTATCGCGGCCCCGGTGCACAGCACCTCGCGCTCGCGACCGCCGACATCCTGGCCACCGTGGACGCTCTGCGCGCCCGCGGGGTCCTGTTCCTCGAGACCCCGGAGTCGTACTACACCGACCCGGAGCTGCGGGCGCGCATCGGCGAGGTGCGGGTGCCGATCGAGGAGCTGCAGTCGCGCGGCATCCTCGTCGACCGCGACGAGGACGGCTACCTGCTGCAGATCTTCACCAAGCCGATCGGCGACCGGCCGACGGTGTTCTTCGAGCTGATCGAGCGGCATGGTTCGCTGGGGTTCGGGAAGGGCAACTTCCAGGCCCTGTTCGAGGCCATCGAGCGTGAGCAGGCACGCCGTGGAAACTTTTAGGGCAGGCAACTTCTAGGAGGCTCGGGTCATGGCCCACTACTGGTCCGCGGGGAACATCCCGCCGAAGCGTCACACCCAGCACCGGTCCGAGTCCGGCGACCTGTACCGCGAGGAGCTGATGGGCGAAGAGGGATTCAGCTCCGACTCGTCGCTGCTCTACCACGTCGGCGTGCCGTCGGCCGTGCTCGAGGCGCGCACGTGGGAGCTGCCCGACCAGGCGACCACGCCGAACGAGCCGCTCCTACCCCGGCATCTCAAGCTGCACGACCTCTTCGCGAATGGCGAGGGACGCGACCTGGTGACGGGGCGCCGGCTGGTGCTCGGCAACGGTGACGTCCGCATCTCCTACGTCGTGGCGGCCGACACGTCGCCGCTCTACCGCAATGCGACCGGCGACGAGTGCGTGTTCATCGAGGCAGGCGACGGGGTGCTCGAGACGGTCTTCGGTCACCTGCCGTTCGGCCCGGGCGACTACCTGATCGTGCCGCGCGCGACGACCCATCGCTGGGTCCTGCACGGCGAGGTCAAGGCGTACTGCATCGAGGCGAACAGCCACATCACGGCGCCAAGGCGCTACTTGTCTCGCTTCGGTCAGCTGCTCGAGCACTCGCCCTACTGCGAGCGCGACCTACGGCAGCCTTCAGAGCCTGAAGTGAGAGATGAAGGGGGCGTAGAAGTCTTCATCAAGCACCGTGGCACCGGGCCGGGCGGACTCACCGGCACCGTCCACGTCGTGCCGAGGCATCCGTTCGACGTGGTGGGGTGGGACGGCTGCCTGTACCCGTATGCGTTCAACGTCTCCGACTACGAGCCGATCACCGGGCGGGTACACCAGCCGCCGCCGGTGCACCAGGTCTTCGAGGGCAACAACTTCGTGGTGTGCAACTTCGTGCCTCGCAAGGTTGACTACCACCCGCTGTCGATCCCGGTGCCGTACTACCACTCCAACGTCGACAGCGACGAGATCATGTTCTACGTCGAGGGCGAGTACGAGGCGCGCAAGGGCTCCGGCATCGCCAAAGGTTCGATCACGGTGCACCCGGGCGGACACTCACACGGACCGCAGCCGTCCGCGATCGAGGCGAGCCTCGGTGTCGAGGCCTTCGACGAGCTGGCCGTCATGGTCGACACCTTCCGCCCGCTCGATCTCGGCGAGGGCGGGCAGGCGTGCGACGACGGCGTCTATGCCCAGTCGTGGACGTCAGGCGAGTGAGCAACACTGGCCGTATGACCGTGCTGTTCGACCGCTTCTTCGACGACGCAGCGATCTTCCCGCCCGGCAACGCCGCGATGGACGACGCCGTCCGTGCACACGTCGCAGCCATGGACTCGCCGATCGCTCGGCACGTCGGGCCGTTCGTCTGCTCGGCCTCGCGACTGTCCGGCTTGGGCGACGCCCTCGCGGCGTCCGGAATCGACGGACTCGACCTCGCGCTGGTGACCCCGGTCGGCACGGCTTCGGCCGCGATCGGCGCAGCGCACGACGACCCGCGGTTGCGACTTCGCGCCGTCGAGGTCTCGGGAGCCGAGCCCGGCGAAGACCTGCCGGCCGTGCCCAACGGCACGCTGCTCCTCGTCGAGCGGCCAATCACGGCGCGGTTCGACCTGCCGCCCGGCGCAGCGCTCAAGCTGCGCACCGGTGGTGAGACGGCGGACGCCTTCCCGGACGACCGGCGCCTCGCCACCGCCCTCTCCGATGCCATCGGTCAAGATCTGCGGTTCAAGCTGACGGCGGGCCTTCACCACGCTGTCCGGCACACCGATCCGGACACCGGGTTCGAGCACCACGGCTTCCTCAACGTCGTGCTCGCCGTGCAGATGGCGATGTCCGGTGACGAGGACGTCGCCGACATCCTGGCCGAGCGCGACGCGTCCGTGATCGCGGCCGCCGTCGCCGACCTCAACGAGCACGAGTGTGGTCGCATCCGGTCGAGCTTCCTGTCGTTCGGCACCTGCTCGGTCAGCGACCCGATCGGCGACCTGCGCAGCCTCGGCCTCCTCGAGGTGGCTGCATGACCGGCGATTTCGGTCGCTTCACGCTGCCGTACTGCTCCTTCGTGGTGCCCGGCGAGACCCGACGGCGCGTCGGCGTCGGCGTCGACACCGACGTCCTCGACCTCACCACTTCTGCTGCAGTCGTGATCCCGGACCATGCCGACCTGTTCGCCCACGGCTCTCTCGATGCCCTGCTCGCGGCCGGTTTCGAGACGTGGCACGAGGTCCGGCACGCGGTTTCGGAGTGGGTCGGCGACGAGGCCCACGAGCACGTCGTCGACCACCACCTGTCGCCGGTCGACCAGGTCGAGCTGGTGCTGCCCTTCACCGTGGGCGACTACGTCGACTTCTACGCCTCCGAGCATCACGCGACGAACCTCGGCCGCATGTTCCGGCCGGACGGCGACGCACTCCTGCCCAACTGGAAGCACCTGCCGGTCGGGTACCACGGCCGCTCGGGCACGGTCGTCGTGTCGGGCGCGTCGATCCGGCGTCCGTTGGGGCAGCGCCGAACGGCCGCCGGCGAGGTCGTGTTCGGTCCGTCGGTCCGGCTCGACATCGAGGCCGAGGTCGGCTTCGTCGTCGGGGCCGGGTCGGAGCGCGGCGAGCCAGTCGCGCTCGCGGACGCCGAACGCCACGTGTTCGGCCTCTGCCTCGTCAACGACTGGTCAGCGCGCGACATCCAGGCTTGGGAGTACCAGCCACTCGGCCCGTTCCTCGGCAAGTCGTTCGCCACGTCAGTCTCGCCCTGGGTGATTCCCATGGAGGCACTCGAGTCGGCACGCACGCATCCGCCTGAGCGCGATGTGCCACTCCTGCCCTACCTCGACGACGACCGCGCACAGCCGTGGGCGCTCGACCTCCGCCTGGAGGTGCGGCTCGGCGACGAGGTCGTCTCCCGCCCTCCGTTCGCCGGCATGTACTGGACCGCCGCCCAGATGCTCACCCACATGACCGTCAACGGTGCCACCGTCCGTCCGGGCGACCTGTTCGCGTCCGGCACGGTGAGTGGCCCCGATCGCGACCAGCGCGGCTCGTTCATCGAGCTGGGCTGGAACGGGGCCGAGCCCCTGACGCTGGCCGACGGCTCGACCCGCGCGTTCCTCGAGAACGGCGACACCGTCACCATCTCCGCCACCGCACCCGGGCCCGACGGCGAAGCACTCTGGCTGGGAGAGGTCACCGGCACGATCGTGCCTTGATCCGGCGCATCTGAGGTAGCCGCCCGACCGACATAGGGACATCGGCCGATGCCGGCGACTACCTCAGACGCGCACGATCGACATCACGGGGGCGTCCAGAAAAGGTGTCGTCATGGGGCTCAAAATCACCGACGCGGTCGAGCTGCGCGAGATCAGTGCCGCCGACGGGCATGTGCTCGACGACGTGTTCGCCGGGATGTCGGTCGAGAGCCGGATGCTGCGCTACCTCACGGTCATGCCCACACTGCCTGAGCAGGCACGACGAGTGCTCCTGGCCGTGGACGGACGTGACCACGTGGCGGTTGCCGCCTTCGTCGACGAGACTCCGGTCGGACTCGCCCGTCTGATCGCTTCCGACGGGCATCGGGCCGAGCTGGCCCTCGAGGTCGTTGATGCCTGGCAAGGCCGAGGCGTCGGGACTCTTCTGGGTCGGTGGATCCGCGATCGGGCCGCCGACATCGGCTACGCGGAGCTCGTTGCCGAGACATCGGCCGCCAACACGCGAGCGCACGCGCTGATGCGCAACGTCTTCCCGGGTGCCACGGCGGCGCGTGCCGGGACGCTCATCGTGTTCACGTTGCCGTTGCGCACCTCGCATCCCGCTGCTGCGTGACTCAGTCGAAGACACCCAAGCTCAGTGCAAACAGCACCAAGCATAGACTTCCGGCAACCATGGCGACCAGCAGCGGAAGCAGCCCGTCCCGTAAGACGTACTCGAACTCGGGCTCCCGCCGCGACGGGTAGTTCCACCGGCGACGCCTCAACGAGGCCACTGTCATCCAGAGCGCGACCGCGGTCACGGCGACACTCACCACGACGACGATCGCAGCCGAGTCCTCGATGGCGAGCCGACTGATGATGAAAGCCGCCACCAATAGCGAAAGGGTGGTGCGGCGCCACGCCAACTTCGTGCGTTCCTGATGGAGGCCGTCCGGCAACCGGGACTCGCTCACCCTCGAACGCCCAAGACGATCATCACGACCGCGACCATGGCGACGGTCCCAGCGAGCAGGAACCCGACCGCATTCGAGGGCAAGGGCAGACCATGACGCAAGGCTCGCTCAGTGTTCGCCCAGCTCATCCAGGCATGCACCGCGCAGACCAGGCCCGAGAGCCCGAGGAGAGCTGAAGCCGCCCGCTGAACGGCGTCAGAAACAGATAGCTCGAGAACATGAACAGCGGCCGCACCAGCCAGCAGCGCCAGTGTCGTACGGATCCATGCCAAGAATGTGCGCTCGTTGGCCAGCGAGAATCGCGGATCGGGCTCGTGCCCGCCACCATAGACACGGCGCGGCAATCGACGCTCCGGATCGGTCACGCATTCACAGTACTCAGGTGCGAACGGGCCATTCCCCCGTGCTGTTCGACCCATGCGAGCAGCTTCCGCTGATGCGGTTGACTCCTTCACTGTTGTTG
>NZ_JBOHDT010000011.1:0-28763 GCF_050700635.1 Aeromicrobium sp. | reverse complement strand
GCCGCCACGCTGTCCGACCGTTACATCCCCGGTCGCCAGCTGCCCGACAAGGCGATCGACCTCGTCGACGAGGCGGGCAGCCGCTTGCGCATGGAGATCGACTCCAGCCCGGTCGAGATCGACGAGCTGCGGCGCAGCGTCGACCGGCTCCGGATGGAGGAGCTGCATCTGGCCAAGGAGGAAGACGCCGCCAGCGTCGACCGGCTGGAGAAGCTGCGCGTCGAGCTGGCCGACAAGCAGGAGACCCTCCGCGCGCTCGAGCAGCGTTGGGACGCCGAGAAGCAGAGCCTGAACGCCGTCGGCGAGATCAAGGAGCGCATCGACGAAGTGCGCATCGCCGCCGAGCGGGCCCAGCGTGAGGGCGACCTCGAGACGTCCAGCCGCCTCTTCTACGCGGAGATACCCGCTATGGAAAAGCAGCTGGAAGAAGCGCAGAGCGCGGAGGCGTCGACCGAGGAGTCGATGGTGCACGAGGAGGTCGGCGCCGACGACATCGCCGAGGTGGTCGCATCGTGGACCGGCATCCCCACCGGGCGACTGCTCGAGGGTGAGACCGGCAAGCTCCTGCGGATGGAGGAGGAGCTCGGCCACCGCTTGATCGGCCAGCAGGCTGCCGTCGTCGCCGTCTCCGACGCGGTGCGCCGCTCCCGCGCCGGCATCAGCGACCCCGACCGTCCGACCGGCTCGTTCCTGTTCCTCGGGCCGACCGGGGTCGGCAAGACCGAGCTCGCCAAGACGCTGGCGGAGTTCCTGTTCGACGACGAGCGCGCCATCGTGCGCATCGACATGAGCGAGTACGGCGAGAAGCACAGCGTCGCGCGACTCGTCGGCGCCCCTCCCGGCTACGTCGGCTACGAGGAGGGCGGCCAGCTGACCGAGTCGGTGCGGAGACGTCCGTACTCGGTGGTGCTGCTCGACGAGGTCGAGAAGGCTCATCCGGAGGTCTTCGACATCCTGCTGCAGGTGCTCGACGACGGCCGCCTCACCGACGGGCAGGGCCGCACGGTCGACTTCCGCAACGTCATCCTCGTCCTGACGTCGAACCTGGGCTCCGCCTTCCTGGCTGATCCGGCGCTCGACGAGGAGGCCACGCGGGAGGCCGTCATGGAGCTCGTGAAGACCTCGTTCAAGCCGGAGTTCCTCAACCGGCTCGACGAGGTCGTGATGTTCGACGCGCTGAGCACCGACGACCTCACCCACATCGTCGACCTTCAGCTCGTGGCCCTCGGCCGCCGGTTGGCCACGCGCCGCATCACGCTCGACGTCACTGACGCCGCCAAGGAATGGCTGGCCGTCACCGGCTGGGACCCCGCCTTCGGTGCCCGTCCCCTGCGCCGACTCGTGCAGCAGGCCATCGGCGACCGCCTCGCAAAAGCCCTCCTCGCCGGCGACGTGCGCGACGGAGACACCGTCCGCGTCGACCTCGACGAGCCTGCGGACGCTCTGACCGTCGCATCAGCCTGACTGCACGAGAACGTCTAGGAGATTTCGGGCGCCCAGCGGTCCTCGATGCGGCCCAAGCGCCAGATGGTGAGAGACAGGATCCAGGTGAGCACGAAGACGGCGACGATTGCGTAGCCGACATCGTCCAGGCTCAGCGCGCCGATCCACCCGATGGCGCCGCTGGTGATGTCAAGACGCTCGCTCAGCAGTCCGACGATCTGGATTCCCCCGATCAGCAGCGCCACGACGACGGACATGGCGGTCACGGTGATGCTGTAGTACACCTTCCGCACCGGCCGCACGAAGGCCCAGCCGTAGGCCATCGCCATGAACGCTCCGTCCATGCTGTCGAGCAGGCTCATGCCGGCTGCGAACAGGATCGGCAGGGCCAGGAACGCGTACCAGGGCAGCTGGGAGGCGGCCACCCCCGCGGCGAGCACGAGGAGCGAGACCTCGGTCGCGGTGTCGAACCCGAGACCGAACAGGAACCCGACCAGGTACATGTGACGCGGCTTGGACACGGCGCGGGTGGAACGGCCGAGGATGCGGTTCATCAGACCGCGGTTCTGCAGGTAGTCCTCCAGCTGCGCCTCGTCGTAGCATCCGGTCCGCATGTCGCGGAACACCCGCAGGATGCCGGCGAGCACCACGGCGTTCAGAACCCCGATGAGGATGAGGAACACCGACGACACACTGATCCCGATGAGACCGGTCGTCTGCTGAAGCGTCGATGACTCGTCCTGGACCTGACCGCCCAGCGACCGCACGCCGAGGGCCAGCAGCAGGCACAGGCCGAAGACCACGCTGGAGTGCCCGAGGGAGAACCAGAAACCGACCGACATGGGCCGGGACCCGTCAGGGCGATCGGCCAGGAACTTCCTGGTCACGTTGTCGATGGCGGCGATGTGGTCGGCGTCGAAGGCGTGGCGCATGCCGAGCGTGTAGGCGGTGATCCCCAGCCCGACGCCGAATACACCCGCGCTTCCCAGCTCGAGGTCGCGGGTGGCGGCCACGACGAGTGCTCCCCACCCGACGACGTGCAGGATGACGATGGTCGTGGTCATGCCGAGAAGCGAGCGTCTCTCCGGACGGCTGATCCGGCCGACGACGACTTGAGGCGTCATCGTCACACCATGCATCCAGATGCAACTATGTTGCAAGAGCCCGACAGCTCGAGCAGACGCCGAGCAGCGCGGCGTGATGCACATCGAGACGGAACCCGATCGCCCGCTCGATGTCGTCAGCCAGTGGCGTGAGCAACCCGTCCTCGACGTTGAAGATGGATCCGCACTCGGTGCACTGCACATGGGCATGGTCGAGGTGGTAGTCGGCGCCCTCGCCCACCGTGAGGTGGTAGATCGTCGCCGACCCCGCCACATGGGTGTGGGCGATCAGCCCGATGTCGCCGAGCGTGGCCAGCGCGCGGTAGACCGTGGTGCGATGCACACCCGGAGCAGCCGCTTCTGCACGGCTCGCGATTTCGTCGGCGGTGAGGTGATCGTGTGGTTCCAGCGCCTCGATGACGGCGCGACGCGCGGCCGTGACACGTTGGCCGTTCGCCCGCAGCACGGCGAGCGCGTCCGCTGTCTCGGCCCGGTCGCTCGAGCTCGTCATCGGACCATTGTCGCCCCTCGATGTCTGTTGCCACTCCCATGAGGCCGGACCTATGGTGAAACGCATCGAGGTGGTTGCATGCACGAGCTGGCCATCGCCGAGTCCGTCGTCGAGGCGATCCTCGAACGCACGGAACAGCGACAGGTGACGACGGTGCGGCTCGCCGTGGGCAAGTTGTCGGGAGTCGTCCCCGACGCGCTGGAGTTCTGCTTCGACCTGGCCACCTCGGGCACCCCGCTCGAAGGCGCGTCGCTGGAGATCGTCGAACCGTCCGGACAGGCTCGCTGCCATGCCTGTCAGCGCGAGTTCGACGTGGACGACCTGATCCTGCTGTGTCCGTGTGGCAGTGCCGATGTTGAGGTGGTGGCCGGACGCGAGCTGTCGGTCACCTCGGTGGAGGTGGTCTGACGTGTGCGCAACCTGCGGATGTGGAGTCGACGAGGTCCGGGTCGACGGCGAGACGGGGGAGTACCTGCACGTCCACGAGGACGGGACCGTCCACGCGCACGGCCACGAGCACGAGCACGGGCACTCCCACGACGAGCCGCACACCCACACGATCGATCTCGAGACCGCCGTGCTCGCCAAGAACGACGAGCTCGCCGCCGCCAACCGTCTGTGGATGGCGGAGCGTGGCATCGCGGCGGTCAACCTGATGAGCTCGCCGGGAGCCGGCAAGACGTCGCTGCTCGAGCGGACCATCAAGGAGAACGGCGCCACCCGCAGCATCTCCGTGGTCGAGGGCGACCAGGAGACGCACTACGACGCCGAGCGCATCCGGGCGGCCGGCGCCCGCGCCGTGCAGATCAACACCGGATCCGGCTGCCACCTCGATGCCACCATGGTCCGCCGCGGGCTCGACACTCTCGAGCCGGCGGACGGCGACCTCGTCGTGCTCGAGAACGTGGGCAACCTCGTGTGCCCGGCCCTGTTCGACCTCGGCGAGACGAAGAAAGTCGTCATCGTCTCGATCACCGAGGGCGACGACAAGCCGCTGAAGTACCCGCACATGTTCGCCGCCGCCGATCTCGTGGTCGTCAACAAGACCGACCTGCTGCCCTACGTCGACTTCGACGTCGACAAGTGCGAGAAGGACGCGAGAAGCCTGAATTCCCGGCTCGAATGGCTGCCGATGTCCGTCCGCACTGGTGAGGGCCTCGATGGCTGGTACGGATGGCTCGGCGAGCTCTGAGTGACGCAGGTCACATTTTCGTATTGACAGGTGCATCGGTGCGTGCCTGAATAAAGGCAACGTTGCGCAAGTGAGCCGAACCCTCGACCCCGGCAACCGATGAGGGTGTTACTCCCACCCTGGAGAGGTCGCAGCGATGCCGACCGCCGAAGCTGTCAAGGCCGAAGAAACTCTCATCCACGTCCTCTGGATCAATGCGGGGCTCAGTTGCGACGGCGACTCCGTCGCGCTCACCGCGGCCACCCAGCCGAGCATCGAGGAGATCGCGCTCGGTGCACTCCCGGGACTCCCGCAGATCGCGGTGCACTGGCCGCTGATCGACTTCGAGTGCGGTCCCCAAGGCGGCGCCGACGACTTCCTCGAGTGGTTCCACAAGGCCGACCGTGGAGAGCTCGAGCCGTTCGTCCTGGTGGTCGAGGGATCGATCCCGAACGAGGGCCTGAAGGACGAGGGCTACTGGTGCGGCTTCGGCAATGACCCGGAAACCGGCCAGCCGCGCACCACGAGCGAGTGGCTCGACCGCCTGACGCCGAAGGCCACCGCCGTCGTCGCCGTCGGCACCTGCGCCACCTACGGCGGCATCCACGCCATGGCCGGCAACCCTACCGGCGCCATGGGCGTACCCGACTACCTCGGCTGGGACTGGAAGTCCAAGGCCGACATCCCCATCGTCTGCGTCCCGGGGTGCCCGATCCAGCCCGACAACCTCTCGGAGACGCTCACCTACCTGCTCTACATGGCCACCGGACAGGCACCGATGATCCCGCTCGACGACGCCTTGCGGCCCACCTGGCTGTTCGGCCAGACCGTGCACGAGGGTTGCGACCGCGCCGGCTACTACGAGCAGGGCGACTTCGCCACCGAGTACGGGTCACCGAAGTGCATCGTCAAGCTCGGCTGCTGGGGCCCCACGGTCAAGTGCAACGTGCCCAAGCGCGGCTGGATGAACGGCATGGGTGGTTGCCCGAACGTCGGCGGAATCTGTATCGGCTGCACGATGCCGGGCTTCCCCGACAAGTTCATGCCGTTCATGGACGAGCCGCCCGGCGGCAAGCTCTCGACCAATTCGGTGGCCGTGTACGGCAAGACGATGCGCAGCCTGCGGGCCATGACGACACGCACCCTGAACAAAGAGCCGAAGTGGCGCCACTCCGGCAAGCAGCTCACGACCGGCGCCAAACGCACCTGGTAGGCCCCGCCACCAACCTCGACAGAAAGGCGGCGCCATGACGTCGACCATCCCGAGTCCGAGCAGCATGAGCGAGGGGCGAGACGGCCTGGTGGAGATGGCGTGGGATCCCATCACCCGCATCGTCGGCAGCCTGGGCATCTACACCAAGGTCGACTTCGCGAACAAGACCGTGGCCGAGTGCCACAGCACCAGTTCGATCTTCCGGGGCTACTCGATCTTCATGAAGGGCAAGGACCCGCGCGACGCGCACTTCATCACCAGTCGCATCTGCGGCATCTGCGGCGACAACCACGCAACCTGCTCGTGCTACACGCAGAACATGGCCTACGGGGTGAAGCCGCCGGACATCGCGGAGTGGATCGTCAACCTCGGTGAGGCCGCGGAGTACATGTTCGACCACAACATCTTCCAGGAGAACCTGGTGGGGGTCGACTACTGCGAGAAGATGGTCTCCGAGACCAACCCGGCGGTGCTCGAGCGGGCCAACAACACCGCGGCGCCGCACGCGGCCGATCATGGCCACAGGACCATCGGCGACATCATGCGTGCGCTCAACCCGTTCACCGGTGAGTTCTACCGCGAGGCGCTGCAGGTCAGCCGCTACACGCGCGAGATGTTCTGCCTCATGGAGGGCCGCCACGTCCACCCGTCGACGCTCTACCCGGGCGGAGTCGGCACGGTGGCCACCATCCAGCTGATGACCGACTACATCACCCGGCTGATGCGCTACGTCGAATTCATGAAGCGGGTCGTGCCGATGCACGACGACCTGTTCGACTTCTTCTACGAAGCCCTCCCCGGTTACGAGGAGGTCGGAAACCGCCGCATCCTCCTCGGTTGCTGGGGCTCGTTCCAGGATCCGGAGCACTGCAACTTCGACTACAAGGACATGACGAACTGGGGTCGCAAGATGTACGTGACCCCCGGCGTCGTGGTCGACGGCGAGCTGGTCACGACCGACCTGGTCGAGATCAACCTCGGCATCCGCATCCTGCTCGGTTCGTCGTACTACGAGGACTGGGAGGACCAGGAGACGTTCGTCGAGAACGATCCCCTCGGCAACCCGGTCGATCGCCGGCACCCGTGGAACCAGCACACCAACCCCAAGCCGCAGAAGCGCGACCTGGACGGCGGCAAGTACTCGTGGGTGATGTCGCCGCGCTGGTACGACGGCAAGGATTACCTCGCCCTCGACACCGGTGGCGGACCGCTCGCCCGGCTGTGGGTCACGGCTCTGGCCGGCCTGGTCGACATCGGCTACGTGCAGTCAACCGGCTCGAGTGTGAAGATCAACCTCCCCAAGACCGCCCTCAAGGGACCGGTCGAGCTGGAGTGGAAGATCCCGCGGTGGAGCAACACGATCGAGCGCAACCGGGCCCGCACGTACTTCCAGGCCTACGCCGCGGCCTGTGCCCTGCACTTCGCCGAGAGGGCTCTGGTGGAGATCAGGGCGGGACGCACGAAGACCTGGGAGCGGTTCGAGGTGCCGCAGGAGGGCATCGGCTGCGGCTTCACCGAGGCGGTGCGAGGTGTGCTGAGCCACCACATGGTCATCCGCGACGGCAAGATCGCCAACTACCACCCGTACCCACCGACGCCGTGGAACGCCAGCCCTCGCGACTCCTTCGGCACGCCGGGTCCGTACGAGGACGCCGTGCAGGGACAGCCGATCTTCGAGGAGAACGATCGCGAGCACTTCAAGGGCATCGACATCATGCGCACCGTGCGCAGCTTCGACCCCTGTCTGCCCTGCGGCGTCCACATGTACCTCGGGGACGGGCTGACGATCGAGAAGCTGCACTCGCCGACCCAGTCCGCCGGCGTCGAATAGGTCAGCCATGACGCAGCCCGAGCTGCTCGATCACTCGCCCGACCTGAGCCTCACGGGTGAACGCATCGATGCGCTCCTGACCGCGAGTGCGACCGGCGGCCTGGTGGCCCGTGAGCGGGCCGAGGAGCTCGTCCGTCTGGTCACCGACCTCTATGGGGCCGGGCTCGAGCGGGTGATGGAGATCCTGTACGAGGCCGGGGTACTCGACGACGACCTCCTGCGCGCGCTGGCCGACGACGAGCTGGTGTCCGGGCTGCTGCTCGTCCACGACCTGCATCCGTACGGGATCGAGCAGCGGGTGGAGGACGCTCTCGAGAGCGTTCGTCCGTACCTCGGGTCGCACGGCGGCGACGTCGAGCTGCTCGAGGTCACCGACGAGGGGGCGGTCCGACTGCGGCTGCTCGGCAGCTGCGACGGATGCCCGTCGTCGTCGGTCACCCTCAAGCTCGCCGTCGAGGGGGCCATCGAGGCGGCCGCACCCGAGGTCGTCGCCATCGAGGTCGAGGCGGCCACATCCGACGCCGGCGACGCCGCTCCGCTGATCTCCGTCGATTCGCTCATGACGCGCGTACACGGCGACGCGGTGGCGGGCGGGGCGTGGCATCCGCTGCCTGAGCTCGCGGCTCTGTCTGCCGGCGAAGTCGGATCGGCCGAGGCTGCCGGCCTGTCGCTGCTCGTGTGCCGCATCGGATCCGACCTGTTCGCCTTCGTCGACAGCTGCGCGCGGTGCGAGTCGAGCCTGACGGGAGCCACGCTGGCCCGACGCCTCGGTGGCGCCGCCGGCGACGCGCTGCTGACGTGCCCGTCGTGCGCAGTCCACTACGACGTGCGCAAGGCCGGTGCGTGCATCGACGTGCCCGAGCTCCACCTCACCCCACTGCCGGTGCTCACGGAGGCCGGCGCCGTCTCGGTCGCGGTACCCGCTGAGGTCGCATGAGCGGCGGCGGCCGACGGTCCGACCCGCTCGCGACCTTGCGCCGCATCAACACCACGCGCCCGACCGTGGTGCCGGGTGAGCGGTGCGAGATGTGCGCGGCGCCGATCCCCGAGGAGCACCAGCACGTGGTGGGCCTCGAGGACCGCAGCCTCATGTGCACGTGTCGCGCCTGCTACCTGCTGTTCTCCGACCAGAAGGCCCACCTGCGTTACCGCGCCGTGCCCGACCGCTACCTCAGCTTCTCCGAATTCGCCTTCGACCAGGCGTCGTGGGACGACCTGCAGATCCCGGTCGGACTGGCCTTCCTGTTCCGCAACTCGGTCCAGGACCGCATGGTGGCGTTCTACCCCAGCCCGGCGGGCGCCACCGAGTCCGAGTTGTCGCTCGAGTCCTGGGACGGGCTTCGCGCCGCCAACCCCCAGTTCGACCTGTTGCTCGCCGATGTCGAGGCGTTGCTGATCTACCGCGACGACGAGGGCCGCGGCGCCTTCCATTGCGTGCTCGTTCCCATCGACGTCTGCTACGAGCTCGTCGGCACCATGCGGATGACGTGGCGTGGTTTCGACGGCGGGCAGGAAGCGCGTCATGCGATGGCCGACTTCTTCGCGACGGTCGAGTCCAAGAGCCGCCCGGCCGAGGTGGCTCAGTCATGAGCGGCTACACGTTCACGGTGCTCGACGTCTTCGCCGAGCCCTACGCCGTCACGCCGCAGCTGACCGCGCGGCTCCGGGTCGAGGAGAGCACCGGCACGGTCGTGCACGCGATGGCGCTGCGCTGCCAGATCCGCATCGAGCCGCAGCGACGCGGCTACGACGACGAGGAGGCCGCTGACCTGCGGGGTCTCTTCGGCACTCGTGACCGGTGGTCCGACACCCTGCGGCCGTTCCTGTGGATGCAGTGCAACACCACGGTGCAGGGCTTCACCGGCGTCACCGAGGTCGACCTGCCGATGCCGGCGACGTACGACTTCGACGTGGTGGGGTCGCGCTACCTGCATGCCGTCGACAGCGCCACTGAAGGGGGCGTCGTGCCGCTCGCCTTCATGTTCTCCGGTGTCGTGTTCACGCGGGGCGCCAACGGCTTCGGGGTGGAGCAGGTGCCGTGGGACTGCGACACGAGCTTCCAGATGCCGGTCGCGGTCTGGAAGCGGATGATCGAGCTGAACTATCCCGGCAGCGGATGGATGCGGGCCGACCACGACGTGCTGGCCAGACTGTCCGACCACCGCTCCGAGCACGGCTTCACGTCGTGGGACGAGACCCTGACCGATCTGCTCGACGCGCGCCGGGAGGTCTCCCCGTGAATCTCGACCGGGCCCGGATGGTCGCTGACGCGGTGCTCTACGAGGGCTATCTGCTGTACCCGTACCGGGCCAGCTCCAGCAAGAACCAGTCGCGTTGGCAGTTCGGTGTGCTCGGTCCGCCGGACGCCGAGGCGGCGGGGCTGGGCGAGTCGCCGTCGATGGCGATGCAGGCTCTGATGTCCGGCGACCTCGACGCGGAGGCGACGCTCGTGGTGCACCTGCGTTTCCTGCAGCTGCAACGTCGACAGCTGCTCGATGCCACCGGTGCGGAGGTCGCCCAGATCGACGCAGGCGACACCACATGGCTGACCTGGGACGAAGCGGTGGAGCAGGAGCTCACGTTCACGGTGAACGGTGACCAGCTGAGCGACGGAGTGTCGTTCCCGGTCGAGGTGCCTTCGGGTGAGGACCGCGAACCGGTGCTCGATGGCGCCGGCGAGCCGGCCGGAACGATCGTCCGTCGGCGCCGAGCCCTGGTCGCCGAGCTGCGCATCCGGGTCGAGAGGGTCGCCGGTTTCCACCGGCTGGGCATCGAGGTCGAGAACCGGCGAAGCGAGGCGAGCCTGGACAAGAACGACGCCACTGCCCACTCCATCATCGGTGCCCACCTCGTCGTCGAGGCGCACGGCCCGGCGTTCGTCTCGTTGCTGGGCCCGCCCGACGAGGCGAGCGATGCCGTGGCCGTCTGTGAGCAGCGCCGCTGCTGGCCGGTGCTCGGCGGAGACGCAGGAGATGACGACCTCCTCCTCGGCCTGCCGATCATCCTGTACGACCACCCCGAGATCGCCGAACAGAGCACGGGAGCGCTGTTCGACTCTACCGAGATCGACGAGATCCTCACCCTGCGCGTCATGACCATGACCGACGAAGAGAAGGCCGAAGCGCGTGCCACCGACCCACGGGCGCGCGAGATCATCGACCGCTGCGACCAGATGTCGCCCGAAGAGATGCAGCAGCTGCACGGTGTCCTGCGTGATCCGGGCACCGTTCCCGAACCCGACTGGCCGATGCTGAGTGACATCCGGGATCTGGATCCACCGGCCTTCGACACCGGTGACAAGCCGTGGTGGGATCCGGCTACTGACGCGGCGGTGTCGCCGGAGTCCGACGCGGTGACGATCGACGGCGTGAGCGTCGCCAAGGGCAGCCTCGTACGGGTGCATCCGAACCGCCGGGCCGACGCCCAGGACATCTTCTTCGCCGGCCAGGTCGCCAGAGTCACCGGCGTCCTGTCCGACGTCGACGGCGGCACGCATGTGGCCGTGGTCCTGGTCGACGATCCCGCCGCGGAGATGCACGACTGGTACGGCCGCTATTTCTACTTCGCGCCAGATGAGCTCGAACCGCTCGTTCAATCGAACCCGAGAGAGGAAACCCACCGATGATCGTTCTTGGATACATCACCGCCGGCGTGTTGGCCGTGGTCGTCGTGATCGGCCTGGTCGTGCTGGTCATGTCGGTCCCCGACATCCAGCGCTACCGGCGTATTCGTCAGATGTGACGTGGAGGCCCAGCCCTGAGTACATCGATCCTGGTAGCCGGCATCGGCAACCTGTTCCTCAGCGACGACGGTTTCGGACCGGAGGTCGCGCGGTACCTCGCGTCCCGCGACGACCTGCCTGACGATGTGCAGGTCGTCGACTACGGCATCCGCGGGATGCACCTCGCCTACGACCTCCTGGACGGCCGCCGCGCCCTCGTGATCGTCGACGCGGTCCCCGGTCAGGGAGCACCGGGTGAGATCACGGTCATGCAGGTGGGCGACGACGACATCGGTACCGGGCAGCTCGATGCGCACGGGATGGACCCGTTCGCGATGCTCGGCAGCCTGCGCTACATGGGGGGTTCACCGCCGACGACGTTCGTGGTCGGCTGCCAGCCGGCGAGCGTCGAGGAGGGCCTCGGACTGAGCCCGCAGGTCGAGGCCGCGGTGCCGGTCGCGGCCGAGGCCGTCCTGCGAGTCATCCACGAGCACGTCCTCACCGACGCCGACGCGCCAAGGAGGAGTTGACCATGTGCTTGGGCATTCCCGGACGAATCGTCGAGGTGGTCGAGGGGTTCGACGACCAGCTCGCGCTCGTTGACGTCGAGGGCGCGCAGCGGCGCGTCAACATCGGCATGCTCGACGAGCTACCCGCGGCCGGTGACTGGATCCTCATCCACATGGGCTTCGCCATGGAGCTGATCGACGAGAAGCAGGCCCAGGAAGCCATCGCCGGTCTGGAGATGCTGGGACAGGCCCGTGAGGACTGACGTCTCCGGTCCCGTGCTGTTCGCGCGGTACGCGTTTCCGCCCAACTCCCACGGCTATTGCGGCCCGAACGACCACGACGCGTTCTTCGAGTACGGGGTGACCGGCGCCGATGAGCGCGGGCTGCGCGAGCTCTCTCGCCAGTTCGCCGGGGCGTGGCCCTATCTCGAGCTCATCGCGGCCTCGCTCGGTCTGGACGACCCGCTCGACCGCCGGGTCGTGGACGCTTACTGGGTGGGCAACTCGCGGCTCAACCGGGTGACGCCCACAGCGGTCGGCAACTCGATGGAGGACCGCTTCCGGAGGGTGACCGGCACGAAATTCCCTTCCCTGGCCGAGAGCATCAACGCCGGCGGCGTCCCGCACCACAGCTTCGCGGTGTTCTGCATCTACCCGTGGACCGGTCTGCTGAGCGACGGGCGCAAGGCTGAGCACGCCCTCACGGTGCTCGACCAGTGCCGCATCCGCTGGGGCAAGGTGATGGCCGTCCAGGGTGACCAGGTGGTCGTCGAGTCGACGCCGCTGACGTGGGACGGCCGAACGCTCGGGTTCGGCGAACGCATCACCGAGACGGTCGTGCGTTCGGTCGACGGCGTCAGCATGATGGACGACCTCGAGATCGGCGACTGGGTCTCGATGCACTGGGAATGGGCCTGCGACAAGCTGAGCGACCGCCAGGTTCGCTATCTGCGCGACTTCACCGCGCGTCACCTGCGGATCGTGAACGAAGGAAACCTCCACCAAGGACCGGCTGCCCTCTTGGGCACTTGACGAAAGGAACCGCGATGGACTCCCCGCCGGAGGCACTGCCCCGCAGAACCCTACTGAAGGGAGCTGTCGCACTGGGCGGCGTCGCCCTGCTGCCCGCGTGCGGTTCGGACGACTCGTCCGCCGGCGCGATCGTGCTCGAGGACCAACGAGGCAAGAAGCTCTCGCTCGACGGACCGGCCCAACGCATCGTCACACTCCCGATGCCTGCGGCCTCGATCATGATCGCCGTCGATCAGACCGCCGAGCATCTCGTCGGCATCCATGACGCCTCCTGGGCCGCGGCGAAGCAGAGCATCCTCGGCACGATGTTCCCCCAGGTGCTCGAGGTTCCCCACGACGTCGGGACGCAGGACTTCGCCCCGAACGTCGAAGGCATCCTCGCCCTGGAACCCGACATCGTCGTGCAGTGGGCCAGCCAGGGCGACGAGATCATCCAGCCGCTGGAGAATGCCGACCTGAAGGTCCTGGGCGTCAACTACGGAACGATCGAGGACGTCGGGACCTGGTTCTCGATGTTCTCCACAGCGCTCGGACAACCCGAACGCGGCCGCGCCATGGCCACCCGCCTCGACGCCGACCGTCTGGCAGCCGAGGCGGTCGCGGCCAAACAGACCGGGCGGGGGCCGCGCGTGCTCTACTTCCTCCGGTTCTCAGAAGGCATGGAAGTCCAGGGCGCCGGCACGTTCAACGAGGAGTACGTCCGTCTCGTTGGCGCCGAAAACGTCTCGTCCGAGGTCGAGGGCCTGGCGAAGGTGGACCTGGAGCAGGTGCTGGACTGGGATCCGGACGTCATCGTGCTCGGCAACTTCGATGCCGCCATGCCGGGCGACATCTACGGCGACCGCCGCTGGCGTGACGTCGCGGCGGTGAAGGACAAGCGTGTGTACCGGGCGCCGTTGGGCGGATACCGCTGGGACCCGCCGAGCCACGAGTCGCCGCTGATGTGGACCTGGCTGTCGCAGATCGCGTTTCCCGACGGCACCGACGGCGGCCTGCGCGACAAGATCGTCGACGACTACAAGTACTTCTACGGCCACACGCCCACCCAGTCCGAAATCGACACCATCCTGTGGAAGGACGCGAACGGTGGCTCCGCCGACTACGACCAGTTCTCGGCGTGAGGAGGCGGTGGCCACCCCGGCGAGAGTGGGTGGCCCTCTCGCGGTCGTCGCCGCGGCTGTGGCTCTCGTCGTCACGATCGTGGTGGCCATCTCGCTCGGCCGCTACACCGTGCCGGTGTCGCACGTCGTGCAGATCCTGGCGTCCGTACTGCTCCCCGATGGCGGGGTGGGCGAGACCGAGAGAACCGTCGTCGAGCTGATCCGCCTCCCGCGGGTGCTGCTCGCGGTGCTGGTCGGAGGCGGTCTCGCCATCGCCGGCGCGGCTCTCCAGGCCACGTTCCGCAACCCGCTGGTGAGTCCGGACATCATCGGCGTCTCGGCGGGGGCGTCACTCGGTGGATCCTTGGCGTTGCTGCTCGGCCTCGGGACGATCTTCCTCGTCGGAGGTGCCTTCGTGTTCGGCCTGGTCGCGATCGGGCTCCTCTTCGCCCTGACCTTGGGCCGTTCCTCCTCGATGCTCATGGTGGTGCTCGGCGGCGTGGTGCTCGGCTCGTTCTTCGCCGCACTCGTCGGGCTGGTCCAGTACTTCGCCGACCCGTACTCGTCGTTGCCGGCGATCGTCTTCTGGCTGCTGGGCAGCCTAGCCACCGCCACCTGGGCGAAGGTCGGCGTGGCCGCCGTGCCGATCCTGCTCGGCACGGCGGTGATGCTGCTGCTGAGGTGGCGCATCAACGTGCTCTCGCTCGGCGACGACGAGGCGTCGTCGCTCGGTCTGCGTCCGGGTCGCATGCGCTGGACCATCCTGCTCTCGTGCGCGCTCATCGTGGCCGGGGCGGTTGCGGTCAGCGGCGTGGTCGGATGGGTGGGCCTGGTCATCCCGCACCTGGCGCGCATGTGGGTGGGCCCGGACCACCGGATCCTGCTGCCCGTCAGCTTCCTGGTCGGCGCGACCTACCTCATCGTGATCGACACGATCGCCCGGACGCTGACGGCAGGCGAGGTCCCGTTGGGCGTGCTCACCGCTCTCGTCGGCGCTCCGGTGTTCTTCCTGCTCCTGCGGCGCAATCGCGACAGGATCTGGGACCATGCTTGAGCTCGTCGACCTCGGCCACCGCTACCCGGAGACTGGCTGGGTGTTCCGCCACGTCTCGCTGGAGGTGCCGGCCGGATCGGTCACGGTCGTGCTCGGCCCGAACGGTCGCGGGAAGACGACACTGGTGCGGTGCGCTGCGGGACTGCTGACCCCCGAGGAAGGCTCGGTCCGGCACGACGGCCACATCGGTTTCGTGCCGCAGGCACGGGGCGGCGCGTTCGCGTACCGCGCCCTCGACATGGTGGTGATGGGCCGGGTGCGTCAGGTGAGCCTGTTCGGAACTCCGTCCCGGGATGACCGCGTCGCCGCCCTTGACGCGATGGACCGCATCGGGGTGGCGGACCTGGCGGACCGTCAGTTCCCTACCCTCAGCGGCGGCGAGCAGCAGCTGGTGCTCATCGCCCGGGCGATCGCCTCGGAGTCGCCCTCGCTGGTGCTCGACGAACCGACCGCCGGTCTCGACCTCCACAACCAGGCCCAGATCATGTCGTTGCTGCGCAAGCTCGTCGCCGACGGCATGGGCGTGCTCCTCACCACCCACCACCCCGACCATGCGCTCTTCCTGGCCGACTCCGTCGTGCTCATGGGCGGGCTGGACGACGTGCGCAGCGGTCCGGCGGCCGAGCTCCTCACCGATGCCGAGCTCAGCCGGCTGTACGACATCGACGTGCAGACCATCGCCTACGACCAGAACGGCGTGACGCGGCGGACGATCATCACCGGCTACGGCAACGAGCTCGACTGATCTGCCGACTCTTACAAATTCGGGCTCGTGTGGTGGGATGGACGAATGAAAGCCTCCCCCCGGCCGTCTGCGGTCACGATGGCCTGCGTGTTCGTGGGAATCAGCTCGTTCCTGATGTTGATGCAGCTGATGGGGGCGCTCACGAGCTGGGGAACGATCGAGATGCAGAAGGCGCTGGAGCCCACGCTCACGACGCTCCAGGAACGTGGCTTCGACGTGACCATGATCGAGCTGCTGGCCGCGTTGCGCTGGGTCGGGCTGAGCAGCGTGGTGCTGCTCGTTGCGGGCATGGTGTTCGCGGCGTATGCCGTTCGCGGCGACCACGTCTCGCGCATCGGGGCCACCGTCACGGCCGTGGTGCTCGCCCTCCTCGTCGTTCCGTTCGGGCTGGTCGGGATCCTGCAGGCGGTGTTCCTGCTGTTCGCGGCCGGCACCCTGTGGGCGCCGGACGCCCGAGGCTGGTACGCGACGCGTCGCCATCCGGACGGTGATCAGCCGGCCCCGGCCGACCCGTGGGCGGTCCCCACCCCGGGTGCTCAGACCCAGACCACCGAGACGGTCAAGACCATCGAGGCTCCGGCCCCACCGTTGAGCACCACGAAGCGTCCCAACGCCGTCCTCGCGGCCGGGCTGGTCACCGTCCTGGGGTCCGCCCTGGCCGGCGGACTGTCGGCCCTCTACCTGGTCATCTACGGGCTTGCGCGCGAGGAGTACGTCCGTGTCCTGCAAGACGGCCCGTTCGCCGACTGGTACACGGCCGCCGAGCTCGACCAGGCGATGCAGTTCGCGTTCTGGGGCAGTCTGGTGATGCTCCCGCTCGCCGTGGCCGGCCTCGCCGCCGGCCTGTCACTCCTGGCCCGCAAGCGGATCGGTCGCGTTGCGACCCTCGCGCTGGCGTGGATCACCGCGGCGGCCGGCTTCGTCGCGATCCCGCTCGGGCTGCTCGGCACCGCGGCAGCGGTGGCTGTCATCGTGCTGCTCAACCGCGACGAGTCGCGGTCCTGGGCCGACGGCGCTCACTAGGTGACGCGAGTACGATCTCGGGCATGCCCGAGACTCCCCCCGCCTCGAGCGGCAAGCGTCCCCACGTCGTCGTCGTAGGAGGCGGGTTCGGCGGGATCGCCGCCGTCCGCAAGCTCAAACGTGCCGACGTCGACGTCACCCTCATCGACCGCCACACCTACAACACCTTCAACCCGTTGCTGTATCAGGTGGCGACCGCGAGCTTGAATCCCGGCGACATCACCTGGTTCCTGCGCGCCATCCGCGCCAAGCAGAGCAACGTCCGCTTCCTCAAGGGCACCCTCAAGTCGATCGACCACGAGTCCCGCGCGCTTCACCTGGAAGGCGCGGTCGAAGTCAAGTACGACTACCTGGTGCTCGCCTGCGGAGTGACCGCCAACTTCTTCGGCGTGCCCGGCGCCGAGGAGTTCTCGATGCCCCTGTACCAGCGGTCCCAGGCCCTGCAGGTGCGCGATCGGATGTTCGCGAACCTGGAGGACGCCGCGATCAACGGTCAGAACCGTGACCTGCGCATCATGGTGGTCGGCGGTGGGGCCACCGGGGTCGAGACGGCCGGCGCGTTCGCCGAGCTGCGCAACCTCGACATGCCCACCACCTATCCGGAGCTCGACCGGGAGCGGGTCCACATCACGCTCGTCGAGATGATGCCGCACGTGCTGGGCCCGTTCGCTCCGAAGCTGCGCGACTACACGGTCAGGTCGCTGAAGAAGCGTCAGGTCGACCTCCGCCTGGAGACAGCGGTCAAGGAGGTCCGGGCGGACGGGGTTGTGGTCGAGAAGGACGGCAAGGAGGAGTTCCTCCCGGCGGGCATCGTCGTGTGGGCGTCCGGCGTCACCACCCACCCGACCGTGGCCGACTGGGACGTGCCGCAGGGTCGCGGTGGCCGGATCGAGACCGACGAGCATCGCCGCGTCAAGGGTCTCGACAACGTCTTCGCGATCGGCGACGTCTCGATCGGTCCCGAGGAGATGCCGCAGCTCGCGCAGCCGGCGATTCAGGGCGGCAAGTACGTCGCGAAGCTCATCAAGGCCGATCTCAAGGGTAGGACGCTCAAGCCGTTCACCTACCACGACAAGGGCACGATGGCCACGATCGGACGCTCGTCCGCCGTGGCCGAGATCAAGTTCCTGCCGAAGCTCACCGGCTTCCCCGCCTGGATCATCTGGGTCGCGCTGCACATCGTGACCCTGCTCGGCAACCGCAACCGTTTCGCCACCCTCATCAACCTCAGCGCCAAGTACCTGGTGTGGGGCAGCCACAACGCGATCGTCGGCGAGACGCCGCTCGTCACCGCCGACTACCCGTTCGTCGTCGAGGCCCGGCGAGCCCCACGCGCCACCCGCCAGTCGGCCCGCAAGGACCGCAGCTCCGACGCCGAACGCTGACGTCCTGGGAACCTGGGATTCAAGCCAGCCGACTCAGCTCCTCGCGCGCGTGGACGAGGGACGGGCCGTACCAGGTGAGCGACCGACCCGGGACGAGCGCGATCGGTGCGTGCGTGAACGCCTCGGGGCCGTCGTCGGGGCCGAAGACGTAGGGCTCGTCGGGCAGGAGGACGAGGTCGACGTCGTCGCGGTCGATGTCGGACAGCTCCACGTGCGGGTAACGCTCGTCGCTGTCGCCGAACACGTTGTGCCACCCGAGCCGCGCGACGACGTCACCGGTGAACGTGTTGCTGCCGACCACCATCCAGGGGTCGCGCCAGATCGGCACGGCCACGCGTAGGCCGGTGGCGTGTGGAGGTACGGACCAAGCGTGCTCGGCCTCGTCGAGCCAGGACGGCACGTCCCAGCCGAGCGCGGCATCGAACAGCCGGCGCATCGAGGTGAAGGCCTCGTCGAGGGTGCGGATCCGCGTCACCCACACGGCGATGCCGTCCGCGCGGAGGCGCTTCACGTCGAGCTCGCGGTTCTCCTCCTGGTTGGCGATGACGAGGTCCGGCACCAGCGCAGCGATTGCGGCCCGATCGGGATTCTTGGTGCCGCGCACGCGCGCGACGTCCAGCTCGGCCGGGTGGGTGCACCAGTCGGTGGCACCCACCAGCGCCTCCGGACGTGTGGCGGCGATGGCCTCGGTGAGCGACGGGACGAGCGAGACCACCTGCCGCACGGGACGTGCGACATCGACGGCGACACCCAGGTCGTCGTCCACGCTCACCGTCGGTCAGCGGGGCCGTTCGGAGCGATCGTCGCCGTGCTGGCGGTCCGTGTCGAGCTCGCGATCGCGGTCACCACTGGGGTCGGTGTCACGGTCGCGGTCGACTTCGGTACTGCGGTCGTGGTCGACATCGGTACTGCGGTCGTGACCGGTCTGACGAACGCCGTCGTCGTCGGTCGTGACGTCGGGGTCGATCCGGTCCGCTTCACGGGCCCGCTCGAGTGCATCCTCGTCGGCGCGGCTCGCTTCGGTCCCGTGCTCGCCGGCCTGTCGCTCGAGGAGTTCCGCCTCCCGCTTCTTCTCGGCGGCCTCGGCCTGCGCTGCGGCGGCGGAGGCCCTGGTGCGCTCTGCCTCGACCTGGTGCTCCCTGGACTCGTCCCGAATGCTGGTGGCCCGCTCGCGGGCGTGTTCAGTGCGTCGTTCGGACGACTTTCGCGCCGCGACCACGAGTCCGAGCACGATCACCAAGACGACAATCGCGATGATTACCCACATCAATCCATCCATGGTCATCTCCCTCTCCCGTCGAATCCCTCTCTCCCGTCGAACGTAACCCGGTCGAGACGGGTCCGCTCGTTGGGCAGTGTGACTAGAGGCTGATGGCGCGGGCGTCGAAGAAGTCTGTGCTGGCCAGGACGGGTTCGAACACGTCAGGACTGACCGGAGCGTCGGTGGTGACGACCATGGTCGCCTCGTCTGTCACGCGCTCCGGCTCGCGCCCGACCGCGGCGGAGACGATGTTGACTCCGGCGTCACCGAAGGCCGCTCCGATGCGGCCCAGCATCCCGGGCTGATCGCGATAGCGGAACACCGCGAGGTACGGCTCGAGCTGGACGTTGAACCGCGAGCCCCACGCCTCGAGCAGATGGGGGCGGTGCCGTTGTCCGAGCACCGTGCCGACGACCCGCGTGGTCCCCTCGCCGGATTGCGCTGGGCCGCTGCGCACCGTGACGCGGACGAGGTCGGTGAAGTCGTGGGCGATGGGGCGACTGGTGGCGGCGATGGCGATGCCGCGCTCGCCGGCGAGCGCCAGAGCGTTGACGTCGTTGACGGCTTCGTCGGTGTGGTCTGCGAGCACGCCCTTGACGACCTGGATCGTGAGCAGCCGGTTGTCGTGCTCGGCGATCCGGCCGAGGAACTCGACCTCCAGCGCGTCCAGCGAGGTGGCTGGTGCGAGTCCGGCAGCGATCCGTCCGAGTGAGGAGCAGAGGCCGAGGAAGGGTTCGAGTGCCGCCAGGTCGTCTGCCGCGATCGCCGGGACGTTGACGGCGGTGGTGACCGCTGTCCCGGTCAACGCGGCCACGACCTGCTCCGCGGCCTGGTAGCCGGCGCGGTCCGTCGCCTCCGTGGTCGAGGCCCCGAGGTGCGGCGTGACGACGACGTTCGGATAGTCGAACAGTGGGTGCTCGGTGATCGGCTCCTCGCGGAAGACGTCGAGGGCGGCCCCGGCCACCTTGCCCGAGTCGAGTGCGTCCTTGAGCGCGTCGTCGACGACCAACGGACCACGTGCGACGTTGAGGATGCGCACACCGTCCTTCATCGCGGCGAAGGCCTCGGCGTCGAGGAAGTCATGGGTCTCGGCGTTCTTCGGCAGGTGCACGGTGAGGAAGTCGGAGACCGCGTATACGGCCTCTGCGGTGGCGGCACGCTCGACACCCAGCTCACCGAACCGCTCCTCGGCCATGTACGCGTCGAACGCCACCACCCGCATGCCGAAGCCGCGGGCGCGGTGCGCAACCAGCTGTCCGATGCGTCCGAACCCCAGGATGCCCAGCACCTTGTCGTGCAGCTCGACACCGGTGAACTTGGCCCGGTCCCACCGTCCGGCGACGAGCGACCCGTGCGCCTGGGGGACGTTGCGGGCGAGAGCGAGCAGCAGCGCCATGGTGTGCTCGGCGGCAGTGACGACATTGGACTGGGGCGCGTTGGCCACGACCACGCCCTGGCGCGTTGCCGCATCGACGTCGACGTTGTCGACACCCACCCCGGCTCGCGCAACGACCCTGAGCTTCTCCGCCTTGGCCAGGACGTCGGCGTCCAGCTTCGTGGCGGAACGGATCAGGATGGCGTCGTAGTCGCCGATGCGCTCGACGAGGTCGTCCGCGGACCAGTCGTATCCGAGGTCGACTTCGAACCCGGCGGAGCGCAGGAGCTCGACCCCGGAGTCACCGATGTTCTCCCTGACCAGCACCTTCACCTGGTCACGACCCAGTCGATGCATGCGGTCAACGCCTCGACGTCGGCGGGCTCGACGGCCGGGAACATGCCGATGCGCAGCTGGTTGCGTCCGAGCTTGCGGTACGGCTCGGTGTCGACGATGCCGTTGGCGCGCAGGGTCGCCGCGAGTGCGGCGGCATCGACGTCGTCGGTGAAGTCGATGGTGCCGACGACGAGCGAGCGGTGCGCCGGGTCGGTGACGAAGGGCGTGGCGAACTCCGACTTCTCGGCCCACCCGTAGAGGTGCGACGACGACGCGGTCGTGCGCTCGACGCAGAACTTCAGGCCGCCGCCGGCGAGCATCCAGTCGACCTGGTCGGCCAGCAGGAGAAGCGTCGCCAGGGCAGGGGTGTTGTAGGTCTGGTTCAGTCGTGAGTTGGTGATGGCGGTCGTCAGCGAAAGCGACTCAGGGACCCAACGCCCGTCCGTCACCGGCTCCTCCGCCCGGGCGATCGCCGCTGGGCTGAGCGCGGCCAGCCATAGCCCGCCGTCGGAGCCGAACGACTTCTGCGGCGCGAAGTAGTACGCGTCGGCCTGACCAACGTCGACCGGCAGGCCACCCGCACCGGACGTCGCATCGATGAGCACCAGGTGGTCACCAGCCGGTCGCTGCACCTCGACCATGACCCCGGTCGACGTCTCGTTGTGCGCCCAGGCGATGACGTCCGCCGTTGGATCGGCCACCGGTTCGGGTGCCGTTCCGGGATTGGACTTGACGATAATCGGGTCGTCGAGGAACGGAGCGTGCGCGGCCACGGTGGCGAACTTCTGGGAGAACTCACCGAAGGCCAGGTGCAGCGACCGCTGTCGGATCAGACCGGCGGCGGCAACGTCCCAGAACGCCGTCGACCCGCCGTTGCCGAGCACGACCTCGTAGCCGTCGGGCAGCGAGAACAGCTCGGCCAGGCCTTCGCGCACCCGCCCGACCACGTCGCGGACCGGGGCCTGACGGTGGGAGGTGCCCATGAGATCGCTGCGTCCGGCCAGCCGTGCCAGCGCCTCCGGCCGGACCTTGGACGGCCCGCAACCGAACCTGCCGTCGGCGGGCTTGAGGTCAGGGGGGATCTGAAGAGCCACCTTCTGATGCTATCGGCGGACGCCCATCGCCCCACACACCGGCGCGGCCCATCCGAGGGCGTCGTTCTCGGTGATCAGCCGGTCCAGAGCCTTTGCGATGTCGTCGGGGATGTCGGTCGACTCGCGTTCTGCCATGTCGACGTGGACGTAGACCAGCTCGAAGGTGCAGGCGAGCTTCGAGCGTTCACGGTCCAGCACGAAGGCCATCGCATGCAGGGCTCGATTGGATCGTTCGAGCAGCCGCTGATGCACGGTGAACCGGTTGCCGACCCGCATCTCGCCGAAGTACCGGATGTGCTGCTCGACGGTGAAGAAGCTCATCCCGCGGTCATCGATGTAGTCGTCGTCCACGCCGAGAGCCACAGTGGTCTTCCAGACCGCCCCCGACCCGTACTCGAAGTAGTGCCGGATGTTCATGTGACCGTTCTCGTCGATCTGGTCGGCTGCGACCTTCTCGACGAAGACCGCGGGAAGGGCGGCGACGTCGTCGAACGTGGGCAGATCACTCATGATCCGACCCTACTGGCGCCCTGACGATGGGCGATCGCGCTGGTCTCCATCGGTCGTTGGTGCGCGGCTGTCGATGGCGGTCGACCTTCGCGGGTGGGATGAACTCGGGTGCCCTGTCCGGTCCGGGTCTGACCTCCCATTCGGAGTGGTGGATGGTTCGGTGGTGGTGGGCGCACAGGAGCACGCCGTCGTCGAGATCGGTCGATCCTCCGGTGGCCCACGGGTTCATGTGGTGGGCCTCCGTCCAGCCCGGCGGACGATCGCAGCCGGGGAACGCGCACCCTCCGTCGCGGTGGGCCAACGCGGTGCGCTGGGCCGTGGTGAAGAGTCGCTTCTGACGGCCGACGTCGAGGACCTTGCCATTGCCGGACAGCACGGCCGGAAGGATGCCTGCATCGCAGGCGAGCCGGCGAACCGTGGCCGGATCGACCCGCGTGCCATGGGAGTCGGCGCCGGCACGATCGACAACGCCGCGGAGGGACTCGTAGTCGATGGTCACCATCAAGGTCGCCGCCACGCCGCCGTGGTTGCCGTAGCAGTCGGTGGGCAGGTGGCGGAGGATGTCGCCGAACGCGCGGCCGAGCTTCTGCGGGTATGTCGGACTCTGCTCGAGCAGCTCGGTGTCGTCTGGTTGGCGGACGCAGTCGTGTCGCGGTGCCGTGTGCGACTCCAGTGCCGAGCGAAGAATGTCGGCCTCGAGCTGGGGAAGCGTGAACCCGCCCTCGACCATCCCGTCGTCGTCGGCCGGACGCATCCAGAATTCGGCCTGTCGGTGAGCCCGCTTCTCTTCACCGGCGAGCGTCTCGGACTCGATCCGATCGGCCCACTCGCGGTCGAGCACTTCGACGGCACGCCTCGCCGCGCGGCGCAGGTCCTCCAGCGAGTGCTGCTGTGCCTTGTCGACGAGATCCTTCTCGACCAGCGCGCGCCCGTGGTCGTCGAGCCCGCGGGGAAGGTCTCCCATCGCTCGCGTGATGACGCGGGCCTTCTCGCTCGACATGCCGGGCAGGCTCAAGGCCTCGCGAGTGGCCGGCGCCGTCTGCAGGTCCTGGGCGAGCTTGACCTCGCGGGCCGCGTCGCGGCGGGACAGCCCCGACGTCTGCGCCACCCAGGCAGCCGTGCTGGATGCTCCCTGCCCGCGGGCCGTGTTGGCTGCGTCGGCCGCGGCGGTCGCATCGAGGAGCAGGGCCTGCGCGGCCCGGATCACCGACTGCGTCGCGACGACCACGCGCGCCAGGTCGGCATCGCCGACTCCTTGCTCACGGGCTTCATGGAGATGCCGCACTGCGGCATCCAGATGATCGATGGTTCGCATGGCACCTCCTCAGCGCACGACGACGAATGAACGGTCAGTGCAGCTTGCCCGCATCGCAGCGAGCCACCCGGAGGGCCGGCTCGAAGTCTCCTGCAGATTCTGACTTCGAACTCGTGTTCGAGTCTACCGTGCTGGTCACGGGCATGCAAGGGCCTCAAGGAAGATTCTCGCGACGATTCCTGGCGTCGCATCCCACCGCTGCGCGAGGATGGCCTGATGCGATGGCACGCGACGCCGGCGCGTGGCGCGGGCATGCTCGGGGACGCGCCGACCGACGTGCCCACCTCGACGGCCGGCCCCGCGGACGAGGGCGACTCGGCACCACCGCCGCCGCACCTCGGGCTCGGCCGCATCCGGCAGACCGTGCAGTTCATGACCCGCGAGGGCGACGTCGTGTTCGAGGCCCAGCGCCGCCACGGAGACGTCTTCGGGATGGACACGCTCTACAGCGATCTGCCGGTGGCCGTCACCGGCCATCCCGACCACGTGCGCTCGCTCCTCACCGCCGATCCGGCCCTCGCGCCGTCCACCGCCGGGAGCTCCCCGCTGCGGCCGATCGTCGGTACCAGCTCCGTGCTGACAGCGACCGGCGAACGGCACCGTCGTCAGCGCAAGCTGCTGATGCCGTCGTTCCATGGTGACGCGATCGGCCGGTATCGCGAGGAGATCGTGGCGGCCACCGATCGAGAGATCTCACGCTGGCCGGTCGGGCGCCCGATGGCACTGACGAGCTCGGCACAGACCATCACCCTCGACGTCATCATGTCCGGCGTCTTCGGCGTGGGCGAACGATCCGAGTCCGACGAGGCGGAGAACCGGCTGCGCAGCGTTGTGCGCGGTGTCCTGCATCTGTCCACGAGCCGGCTGGCCAAGCCGGCCGAGGTCGTCAACCTCGCCCGGGACCGACCCATCGGCGTGCAACGTCTGGCAATGTCCAGGATCGACCGGGCGATGTACGACCTAATCGCCCAGCGCCGCGCCTCCCACGTCCCGGGTGGGCGTCACGACGTGCTGTCGCTGTTGCTCGACGCCGAGGACGAGGACGGCCAGGGGCTGAGTGACCTCGAGCTCCGCAACGAGCTTCTGACCTTGGTGCTGGCCGGCCACGAGACCACGGCGAACTCGATCGCCTGGACGTTCGAGCGGCTGCTGCGCGCCCCGACCGCGTACGAGCGACTGCGGGACGTCGCTCGGTCCGGCGAGGACCCCGACGGGAGTCTCGACGCGACGATCCACGAGGCCATGCGGGTGCGCCCTGTGGTGCCGGTGATCGGGCGCGAGGTCAAGGTGCCATGGCGCCTCGGGGAGTACCAGGTTCCGGCGGACACCCGGGTGCTGGTCAGCATCCTGTTGCTGCACCATCGGGAGGACCTCTACCCCGATCCGTTCCGCTTCGACCCGCAGCGATTCGTGGGAGTGAAGCCCGGCACCCACACCTGGTTGCCGTTCGGCGGTGGGATCCGTCGCTGCCTCGGCTCAGCGCTGGCGATGGAAGAGCTGCGGATCGTGGTGCACGAGATCGCGCGACGCACCGACTTGGTCGCTCCCGACCCGGCCCCGGAGCGGGCCCAGCATCGCAACGTGACGATGATCCCCGGACGGGGTGGTCGTGTGCAGGTCACCGAGCTGCGCGCCTGATCTCAGGCGGCGCGGTCCAGGGCGTACACCGTGATCTTCTTCCCAAGCAGCTCATCGTCGCGGCGAGGTGAGAAACCCAGGCGTTCGGCGACCCCGATGGAAGCAGTATTGGCCGGGTCGATCATCGCGGTGAAGTAGTCGACGTCGAGCCGGTCGAATCCCCACTCGAGGCACGCTCTGGTGGCCTCGGTTGCATACCCGTGACCCCACGCATCTGGCTTGAGGGTCCAGCCGGCCTCGACCTCATCGAATTGTTCCCAGTACTTCAGGCCGCACCGGCCGATGAACGCACCGCTGTCCCGCAGTTCGACGGCGCACAGACCATGACCCCGCTCCTGCCACTGCCGCTCGATGTCTGCGAGCCGGTCAACTGCCTGCTCGCGTGTGAGGGCAGGAACAAACCTGTAAACCCGAGGATCGGCATGAAGGTCGACCAGCGCGTCGAGATCGTTCATGGTCAGCGGCCGCAGGACGAGCCTTGCCGTGTTGATCACGACCACCGGCCCGCTCACACCGAGCGACGATACTGACCGCCGACCTCGAAGAAGGCCTCGGTGACCTGCTGGAGCGAGCAGACGCGAGCCGCGTCCATCAGCACGGCGAAGACGTTCTCGTCGGACGTGGCGACCTCCTTGAGCCGGGCGATCGCCTCGGTGGCCTCGGTCCGGTGCTCCTTCTGGAACTTCTGCACGCGGTCGAGCTGTGATTTCTTCTCCTCCTCGGTGGCCCGGGCGAGGTCGACGGTGGGTGGCTCCTCGTCCTCGTTCGGGTTGCGGAACGTGTTGACGCCGACGATGGGCAGCGACCCGTCGTGCTTGCGCTGTTCGTAGAGCATCGACTCGTCCTGGATCCTGCCGCGCTGGTAGCCGGTCTCCATCGCGCCGAGCACGCCACCGCGCTCGCTGATCCGGTCGAACTCCGCGAGCACGGCCGCCTCGACGAGGTCGGTGAGCTCGTCGGTGAGGAACGCGCCCTGGGTGGGGTTCTCGTTCATCGCGACGCCCCACTCGCGGTTGATGATCATCTGGATCGCAAGCGCGCGGCGCACCGATGCGTCGCCCGGTGTGGTGACGGCCTCGTCGAAGGCGTTCGTGTGCAGGCTGTTGGCGTTGTCGTAGATGGCGATGAGCGCCTGCAGCGTGGTGCGGATGTCGTTGAAGCTCATCTCCTGCGCGTGCAGCGAGCGTCCGGACGTCTGGACGTGGTACTTGAGCTTCTGGCCGCGCTCGTTGGCGCCGTAGCGGTCGCGCATCGTGACGGCCCAGATGCGCCGGGCGACGCGGCCCATCACGGAATACTCCGGGTCCATGCCGTTGGAGAAGAAGAACGAGAGGTTCGGCGCGAAGTCGTTGATGTCCATGCCGCGCGCGAGGTAGGCCTCGACGTAGGTGAACCCGTTGGCGAGGGTGAACGCGAGCTGGCTGATGGGGTTCGCCCCGGCCTCGGCGATGTGGTAGCCGGAGATCGAGACCGAGTAGAAATTGCGCACCTTCTGCTCGATGAACCACTCCTGGATGTCGGTCATCATCCGCAGGCTGAACTCGGTGGAGAACAGGCAGGTGTTCTGGCCCTGGTCCTCCTTGAGGATGTCGGCCTGAACGGTGCCGCGAACGTTCTGCAGGGTGTGTGCGACGACCTCGTCGCGATTCGCGTCGGGTCCGGCCTTGTCCAGGGCCTGGTCGATCGCGGTGTTGAGGAAGAATGCCAGCACCGTGGGTGCCGGCCCGTTGATCGTCATCGACACCGACGTGGACGGCGACACCAGCTCGAAGCCGTCGTAGAGGGCCTTCATGTCGTCGAGCGTGGCCACCGAGACGCCAGAGGTGCCGACCTTGCCGTAGACGTCGGGCCGCAGGTCGGGGTCGCGGCCGTAGAGCGTCACGGAGTCGAAGGCGGTGGAGAGTCGGTTGGCCTCACCGTCGTGCGAGAGCAGCTTGAAGCGCCGGTTGGTGCGGAACGGATCGCCCTCGCCGGCGAACATGCGGGCCGCGTCCTCGGTGTCGCGCTTGAAGCGGAACACACCGGCGCTGAACGGGAAGAACCCGGGCAGGTTCTCGCGTCGCAGGAACGTCACGAGGTCGCCGTGGTCGGTGGTGCGCGGAAGGCTGACGCGCGGCACGTGCGTGCCGGACAGCGACTCGCGCCGCAGCTTCGTATGAAGCTCCACGTCGCGGACGGTGACCACTTGCTCGTCGCCGGAGTACGACTCCACGACGTCGGGCCAGCCCTCGATCTGCTCGGCGATGTTGCGGGGGAGCTCCGACCGCGCCTCCTCGTGCAGGCGACCCACCTCGCCGGGT
The DNA here is from genome assembly GCF_050700635.1 of Aeromicrobium sp. Taxonomy (GTDB): domain Bacteria; phylum Actinomycetota; class Actinomycetes; order Propionibacteriales; family Nocardioidaceae; genus Aeromicrobium. Next base: position 1,093 of record NZ_JBOHDT010000011.1, on the reverse strand, counting down.
TCGTCGAGCTCCTCGGCCACCGCGCCCAGCCGCTGGACACGACGCGCCTGCTCGGCGAGCCGCTCGGTGTCGGCGTGGTAGTCGCGCACGGTCTCGGCGATCTCGGAGAGGTAGCGCACCTTCTCCGGCGGCACGACCGCGGCGAACCCGGTGGACACCTTCGTGTCGACCGCCGCCAGGGCTCCGTCCTCCATCGCGAGACCGTCCTCGCGGAGCATCCCGGCCACGTGGTGGTAGAGGGCGGTGGCGCCGTCGTCGTTGAACGTGGCGGCGGATGTGCCGAAGACCGGCATGTCGTCCGGCTTCTGCCCGAACGCCTCGCGGTTGCGCACGAGCTGGCGGCCGACGTCGCGCAGCGCGTCCTTGGCGCCCCGGCGCTCGAACGTGTTGATGGCGACGACGTCGGCGAAGTCGAGCATGTCGATCTTCTCCAGCTGCGAGGGAGCGCCGAACTCCGGCGTCATCACGTACATCGAGCGGTCGACGAAGGAGATGATGCCGGCGTCCCCCTGGCCGATGCCGGGTGTCTCGATGATGACGAGGTCGAAGCCGGACGCCTTCAGCACGGCGATGACGTCGTCGAGGTGATCGGGGTGCTCGTGGCCGCCGCGGGTGGCCATGGAGCGGAAGTAGACGCGGTCGCCGTCGAGGGCGTTCATGCGGATGCGGTCGCCGAGCAGCGCGCCGCCACCCTTGCGCCGCGTCGGGTCGATGGCCAGCACCGCGATGCGCAGCTTGTCCTGCTGGTCGGTGCGGAAGCGGCGCACGAGCTCGTCGGTGAGCGAGCTCTTGCCGGAGCCGCCGGTGCCGGTGATGCCGAGCAGCGGGACGTGGGCGGCCCCGGCGGCGTCGTGGATCGCGGACCGGAGCGTGTCGTCCAGTCGCCCCGTCTCGGCCCCGGTGATGGCTCGTGCCACCGCATCGCGATGCCCTGCGAGCACGGCATCGGCATCGGCGGGAGCGACGTCCCACAGGTCGTGATCGCACGCCTCGACCATCTGGTTGATCATGCCCGCGAGCCCGAGACGCTGACCGTCCTCGGGCGAGAAGATCGTGACTCCGGACTCGCGCAGGCGCGCGATCTCCTCCGGCA
>NZ_JBOHDT010000010.1:0-8544 GCF_050700635.1 Aeromicrobium sp. | reverse complement strand
AGAAGGATTCAGTTCATCGCTGGAGCGATCAGAAGCCACTTCCACGAGTCCTTTCCAGACGCAGTGTCAGACGTTGGGTCCACACCGGCCCGGTTGAGGTTGATGATCGTCTTCTCCGGGTTGCGCGCTACTACGGACCAATCCTCGCAGTCGGCGTCAACATTGAACTCGATGTCGTTCAGTTCATCGGGATCGCGACGCGGTCGGTACTCGTTGTCCTCCCGGCCGCCGTTGCTGTCCTTGCACACACGTTCCGGTTCGGGCTTCGACTCGTTGCGTGTGTCCACCAGGCCGAACGTGGCGTCGAACTCGCCCTCGGAGCCAGAGAGCTTGCTCGGCGCGATGACGCTGAATCCGCCCTCGACCAAGTACGGGTACAGGATCGAGATGATCTCGATGCCCTTGTGCAACCGGTCGACCGGCTCGCCGGCGATACGGAAGTCCTTGAAGATCGACGTGAGGTCCTTGCTGTTCTCGTTGACCACGGCGTTGAGCAGCTTCGCGCTGCCCGAGCCCTGCTCGAAGAGCCGGCGGATGTCGGGGTCGGCGTCGACGAGCGTGTCCGAGAACAGGGCGAGGTTGTTCGAGAACGTCGACAGCTGGCCCTGCTTGTCGATCTGGGTCTCCAGCACGCCGGACGAATTACGGATGATGGCGCGGGTGACCTCGATGTTGTCGTCGGCGGTCTGGATGAACTCCGTCTGCGTGTCGATGATGCGGGTGAGGTCGCGGCCGGTGCCGTCGAAGGCCATGCCCAGCTCTTCGACGAGAACCTTGAGCGCCTCGGTGTCGACCGAGGCCACCAGCTTGTCGATGTCGATCAGCAGCTCGGTGGTGGTGAGTGGGATCTGTGTGTTCGCGTCGGTGATCACGCTGTCCGTGGTCAGGTACGGGCCGGAGCTCGAGCGGGGCCGAAGGTCGATGAACTGCTCGCCGATGGCCGACTTGTTGGCCACCACGGCGAGGACGTCCTGGGGCACCTTCGGCGCATCGTTCTCGAGGTCCAGGCGGACGTCGACGCCCCCCTCGGTGAAGGTGAGCTTGCCGACCTTGCCCACGGCGATGCCGCGGTACGTGACCTGGGCGCCGGCGAAGATGCCGCCGGAGTCCTCGAAGTTGGCGACCACCGGGTAGCTGCGGTCGACGAAGAGCCGGTCGACCTGCGCGTAGCGCCCACCGACGAAGGCCCCGCCGAGCACAGTGACGATCGCGAAGATGATGAGCTGGATCTTGACGGCTCCGGTGATCATCGCGCCACCGCCGGTCCGACGAGGAGTCGACCGATGTCGGACTCCTGGGCCTTCGCGAAGCTTGCGGCCGGAGTACGGCACATGCCCGTGAGCTTGCAGATGGTCGGCGGGGCACCGTCGGACTCGGAGTCATTCGACCCGGAGTCGGGCGACGGTGTCGAGCCGCCCTGCTCCTCACCCTGCAAACCGCCGGGGAGATCCGGGAGAGAGTCGAGCGGGTTCGTCCCCGAGCCATCGCCCTTCGTCGCCGCGAGCGCTGCGGGAGCATTGGCCGAGATGATGCCCACGATCAGGTTCACGGCTTGGTCTTCATTGAGGGTGAGGTGGATGTCGAGGTTGGCGTAGTCGCCATAGCAAGCGCCCTCGCTGACCTTCGCGGCGTTGGACTGGTTTCCGGAACAGCTCACCATCGCCCGGGAGACCGAGTTGCTGACGATGGCGTCGGTGAACGGGAACGAGAGCACGATGCGGAAGGACTCTGCCAGGCTGTCGCCGGCATCGGCGAGCTCACGCAGGATCGGCTTGAGATGGGCGAAGTTGGCGAGGGTGTCGGCCTTGGACCGGCGGATGACACCAGTGGCGACATCACCAAGCCGATCCAGCGACTGCATGAGCCGCACCAGGTCGTCGCGCTGGTTGTTGAGCACCGTGAGGGCCTCAGGGAGGTCGTCCAGGGCGTTCGTGATCGCGGCCTTCTGGTTGTTGGTCGCGACGGCCAGACGGTTGACCTTCTCCAGCGCGACGATCAGGGACTCTTTGTTCGTGTCCAGCTGGCCGAGGAACTCGTTGCTGGACTTCAGCAGCTCCTTGACCTCCGGCTCGTTGCCGTCGAGGGCGGCGCCGAGCTCCCTGACGATCGTGTTCGTCTTCTCGATGCCGCCACCGTTCAGCAGCAACGCCGCCGCGCTGAAGACTTCCTCGAGCTCGGGGTTGCGACCCGAACGCTCCAGCGGGATCAGGTCACCGTTGCTGAGGCGTCCCGTACCGCCGCCGTCCTCGGGCTTGGCGAGATTGACGAACTTCTCGCCGAGGAGGCTGGTCTGGCGGATGGTGGCCACGGCGTCGTCGGGCAGCTCGGTCTTCTTGTTGATCGAGAGCGTGACCCGGGCCGTCCAGCCCCTGAGCTCGACCTTGGTGACCTTGCCGACGGCGACGTCGTTCACGCGGACCCCGCTCTGCGGCACCAGGTCGAGGACGTCGCGGAAGTCGACCTGGACCTCGATCGGATCCTCGCCGAGGTCGGCGCCACCCGGAAGCGGCATCTCGTAGGGCGAGAAGCTGCACCCGCCGAGGCTGATGGCGGCGGCCAGAGCCACGATGCCGGCGCGGACGCGTCCGCGACGCATGAACGTCGTCATCAGTTGCCGCCTCCAAACATGTCCTCGAGGGAGCCCTGGGTGTTGTCGGGGCTTGGGTTCTTCGCGGCCCCTTCTGCACCTGCGAGTCCGCCTTCAGGCGCGACCGGGGCGGCCGGGGCGGCCGGCAGAGCATCACAGGCTGCTTGGATGGCTGGGAATGCTCCGCCGAGCACGGTACAGAGCACGGTGGGATTGACTTCGGCGGCCCCGAGGAGCTCCTTGATGTCAGCGCGGTTGTCGAGCGTGCCGCCGTCGCCGTTGTAGGTCAGCGTGACGTTGGACAACGCCGTCGGTCCGTCGACGAGGATCCGCTCGAGATCCTCCGGATGGTTGCCGAGTACCCGCGCGATGCGCTGCAAGTTGTCGATGTTGCTGCGCAGCTTTCCGCGGTTCTCCTTGACCAGCTTGCGCACGTCGATCAGGGCGAGGCTGAGTGCCTTCAACGTCTTGGCGAGATCGTCGCGCTCACCCTCGAGCACTTCGGAGACCCGCGCCGTGCTGTCGAAGAACGCGCGCACCGAGGCGTCGTTGCGTTGCAAGAGCTCGACGAACTCGTTGACCTCACGAACGCTGCCGAACAGGTTGTCCTTGTTGTTCGACAACGTCTCGTTGAGCTTGCCGAAGTTCTTCAGCGTCTGGTTCAGCTGCTGGCCCTGGCCGTCGAGCTGACCGGCGGAGTCCTCGACCAGGCGGCTCAGCGCGCCGTCCTTGTTCGCCCCTTCGGGGCCGAGTGCCACGGAGAGGTCGTCGAGGGACTTGTAGATCTCGTCGAGCTCCACCGGCACGGCGGTGCGGTCGACGCCGATCTTCGCGTCGTCGGGCATCACCGCTCCGCCGCCGTAAGCCGGAGCGAGCTGCACGAAGCGGTCGCCGACGACGGCCGGGGAGATGACGACGGCCTTGACGTCGGTGGGCAGCCGGACATCACCGTCGTAAGTCAGCGTGGCCTCGACGTGGTCGCCTTCGGCCTTCAGCTTGTCGACCGTGCCGACGGGAACACCGAGGATGCGAACCTCGTTGCCTTCGTAGAGCGAGTTGGTGCTCGTGAAGTCGACGGTGATGGTGCGCTTGGTGTCGTCCTGGGTGAAGACGAGCACCACGGCAGCGACCAGTGCGAGCACCACGAAGACCGTGAGCACCTTGGCGAGACCCGAGAAGCGAGTGAAGAAGTTGCTCATGCTCCACCCACCTTGACGAACGTCTCGAACCAGGGGCCTTGGCCGAGCGCGTTGGCGAACACCCGGAAGAAGCCGGGAAGGATGCGCAACGACTCGTCGAGGCTGGCCTCGTTCTTGCGCAGCATCGTGGTGACCTTGTCGAGCTGGTCGAGCGCCGGCTTGAGGTCGGACCGGGTATCCCTGACGAGGGCGCGCAGCTCGTCGGAGATCGCCGTGGTCGAGACCAGCAACCGGTGGATCTGCGCGCGGCGCGAGGCCAGTGCGTCGAACAGCACAGCGGAGTCCTTGAACAGTGTCTCGAGCTCGGCACCCTTCGCGTTGAGCACGCTGGTGACCTTCTTGAGGTTGACCAGCAGGGTGTTGATCTGCTCGTCACGCGCGGCGAGATTGGCCGAGAGATCCGAGACGCCCTTGATGGCCCCGCGGAACTCGGTGGGGGTCTTGGCCGCGATGTCGGCCAGCGAGTTCAGCGCCTGCGAGAGCTGGTCGACGTCGAGCTCGTCGGTGGTGGTGCTGAGGTCGGAGAATGCGTCGACCACGTTGTAAGGCGGCGTGGTGCGCGCCACCGGGATCGCGGACCCCTCCTTGAGCTCACCACTGCCGGAGGGTTCGAGATGGATGTATTCCGCGCCCAGCAAGGTGCCGACCTTGATCGCGGCGCCGGTGTCGCGGCCGAGCTCGGTGCCCTTGTCGACCTTGAACTCGACGTCGACGTAGTCGCCCTTGAGCTCGAAGTTCTGGACCTTGCCCACCTTGACGCCCGCCACTCGAACCACGTCGCCCTTCTTGAGTCCGCCGATCTCGGCGAATTTGGCGTGGTAGGTGTCGCCTGCGCCGATGATCGGCAACTTGTCGGCCCGGAAGGCGGCCAGCAGGAGCAACGCGATGACGACGAAGCCGATCACGCCGATGATCGTGGTGTTGCGTTCCCGGAAGGGTTTCATCAGAACTCCTCCGGCTCGGTCTTGCAGCGTTCGCCACCGATTTTCGTCTTGGCGTTGGTTTCAAACGCTTCGAGCAGATTCTTGAGCGGTGGCGCAACGTCGGATTCGAGGTCGATCTCGAGCTCGCAGGCGTAGAAGTTGAACAGGCTGCCGTTGGAGGCCTGGTTGCTCACCTTCGTCAGCTTGATCGGCAGGATCTGGAGAGAGTCCTCGACCTGGTTCAGGTTCTTCTTCTTGCTCAGGTTCTTGGTGAGCCGGTTGAGCTGCTTGATGTCGGAACTGATGTCGGGCCGTCCCTTGACCAGCAGGTCGGCGGTCTCCTCGGAGAGGCCGGAGATGGAGTCGATGGAGTTCAGGATGGCGTTGCGGTCCTTCTTGAGCCCGCTGATGAACCTTGTCATGGTGTCGATGGTGGTGCTCAGCTCCTCGTCGCGGGTGCCGATGGTGTCGAGGACCTCTGACAGGTTGGTGACGACGTCGCCGATGAGCTTGTCGCGTCCGGCCAGGGTGTTGGTGAGCGACGACGTGGTGGCGAGCAGGGTTTCGACGTTGCCGCTCTCGCCCTGCAACGTCTGGACGATCTCGAAGGCGAACTTGTTGGTGTCCTCGGGACTCAGTGCCTCGAACACCGGCTTGAATCCGTTCAGCAGCACGTTGAGATCGAGAGCCTCCTGCGTGCGGTCGAGCGGAATGGTGGTGCCCGGCTTGACGCGGGTCGTCGCGCCCTCGGAGCCCTGAGCCAGCGACATGTAGCGCTGTCCGACGAGGTTGCGGAAACGCAACGTGGCGGTGGTGTTCTGGGTGATCGGGGTGCCCTCGTCGACACCGAACTTCAGGAGCGCCTTGTCCTTCTGGATGATCTCGACGCTCTTGACCTGGCCGACCGAGACGCCGGCGATGCGGACGTCGTCGCCCGTGGCGACGCCGGTGACGTCGGTGAACAATGCCTGGTACTCGTCCTGGCCGCCGAACGATCCGTTGCTCAGGGTCAGCGCGAGCACGATGGTCATCATGCCCGTGATCGTGCAGAAGACGATCAGCTTGACCAGTGAGGACAGGGATTCGGTGTCGAGCTTCATCGGACGCTCACCCCCGCACCCTTCGTGACCGGGCCGAGCAGGAGGGACGCGACATCGGGAATCTCGTCGGTCGAGACACCGGCCATGACCGCCGCGAGGCGCCGCAGGCCGAGTCGCTGGTCAGCGCTGTCGACCCCCTGGAGACTCGCGACCGGCACGCGGAAGTCGCTTTCTTCTCCGAACTTGCCGTTGTGCGAGTTCTTGACGTTCTGCAGCTTGACCACCTCGGCCGGGAACGTCGGGAGCGGGGTGGTGTTCTGGGTGAACGGCCCATTGCCGTATGGGCCGCTACCCGACGTGTACTCGTTGAGGTCTTCGCAGACGGCTCCGAGTCCGTCAGGAGCCCCGTTGGAGAACTCCCGGTTGCGGTTCGGGTCGGCTGCCTTGCTGCTGTCGATCTGGGACTGCTTGGGAAGAAGCGCCCGCTCGCCCTCAGGGCCACCATCCGGATCGGTCGGCTCGCCCGACGGGTCCCAGTGTGTCGGCTGCTCGTCAATCGTCTCGAGATCGATGTGGACCGTGCGGTTGCGCAGCACGCTGTCGGCGAGCGGCAACGTCTTGTTGAGACCCTTGAAGAAGCACTCGAACGTGGGCGAGTACTTGTCCTGGACCTTCAGGGGCGCGCGGCTCTGGTCGGCCACCACCTCGATGTCGCGACCGCTGGCCTTCGTGAACGCGGTGAACGTGTTCGCGAGTCGGGTGCCCTCGTCGAAGAAGGACGCCAGCTCCGTTCGCTTCGCGACGACCGTGTTGCCGGAGGTGACCGAGTTCTGCAGGAAGCGTCCGATCCGCGGCATCTCGTTGGCGTAACCCTCGGACACCTCCCCGAACTTGACGAGGTCGTCGACCATCTGCGGGGCGTCGGGGTTGAGCTTCGTCAGGTAGGCGTTGAGCGTGACCAGAGAGTCTCCGAGTTCCTCGCCTCGACCGTCCAGCGCGGTGGCGAATGCGGACAGCGTGTGGTTGAGGTTCACCGGGTCGACGGCCCGGAGCAGCGGGTAGAAGTCGTTGAGGAGCTTCTCCACCTCGATCGGCACTTCCGCACCCTGAATCGTGTCGCCGGCCTTCAGCGACTCGGTGGTCGGCTGCTCGGGCGGGATCAGGGAGATGTACTTCTCACCGAACAGTGTCTTGGGGATGATCTCGGCGGTGACGCCGGCCGGCACGTCGTCGATGTAGTCGGGGTCCATGCCGAGGGTGACGTTGATGTTGCCGTTCGTGGACTCAATGCCACGCACCTCGCCCACGATCATGCCGCGCAGCTTGATGTCGGCGTTCTCGGGCAGGTTGAGTCCGGCCTTCGCCCCTGTGAGCGTGACCTCGTCGAAGTCGACGAACGACTTGTTGAAGAAGGCGAAGGTCAGCCACAGGAAGAACATCATCATCGCCACGAACGCAGCTCCCAGAACCTTCAGGGAGCCGCCGCGCTCGGCGAACGGAGTGCGGGCCACGGGATCAGCCTGCCAATCTGACGGTGACGGTCGTGCCCCAGATGGCCATCGAGGCCAACAGGTCGACGACGTTGATGGCGACGATCGACGTACGGACGGCGCGTCCCACGGCCACACCCACGCCGGCGGGGCCACCGCTGGCGTAGTAGCCGTAGTAGCAGTGGATGAGGATCACGACGACGGCGAAGATCAGCACCTTGCCGAACGACCACAAGACGTCGCCGGGCGGTAAAAACGTGTTGAAGTAGTGGTCGTACGTGCCGGCGCTCTGGTCGTTGATCTGCGTGATCGTGATCCTGGTCGCGAAGTACGAGGCCAGCAGGCCGACGATGTAGAGCGGCACGATGGCGACGAGCCCGGCGATGACGCGGGTGGTCACGAGGAACTGCATCGACGGGATGGCCATGACCTCGAGGGCGTCGACCTCTTCGGAGATGCGCATGGCTCCGAGCTGCGCGGTGAATCCGCACCCGACCGTGGCCGCGAGCGCGATGCCCGCGACGATCGGGGAGATCTCACGGGTATTGAAGTAGGCCGACACGAAGCCGGTGAGGGCGGCGGTGCCGAGCTGGTCGAGTGCGGCATAGCCCTGGATGCCGACCTCGGTGCCGGTGAAGAAGCAGAGGGAGACGACGACGCCGATGGTGCCGCCGATGACCGCGAGCGAACCCGAGCCGAGGGTGACCTCGGCGAGCAGGCGGACGATCTCCTTGCTGTAGTTCTTGATCGTGAACGGCACGGCCTTGAGGACGCGCATGTAGAACAGCATCTGGCGGCCCATGTCGTCGAACGCGGACGCCGGGGCCTGGTACACCGCTGCAAATCTGTTGGCCATCGTCACATCCCCTTGGGCGGCACGAGCTGGAGATAGACGGCCGAGATGAAGAAGTTGACGACGAACAGCAGGACGAACGTGATGACGACGGCCTCGTTGACGGCGTCACCGACGCCCTTGGGTCCACCCTTGGCGTTCATGCCCTTGTAGGACGCGACGATCGCCGCCAGGTAGCCGAAGACGACAGCCTTCACCAACCCTTGGTACATGTCGGGTAACTGCGCCAGCGCGGTGAAGGAGGCGATGTAGGCGCCTGGTGTGCCGTCTTGCAAGACGACGTTGAAGACGTAGCCGCCGGCCACGCCGACGATCGTGACGAGCCCGTTGAGGAACAGCGCGATCAGCATGCAGGCGAGCACCCGGGGCACGACGAGGCGCTGGATCGGGTCGATGCCCAGCACCATCATGGCGTCGAGCTCTTCGCGGATCTTGCGGGCGCCGAAGTCGGC
>NZ_JBOHDT010000009.1:0-3173 GCF_050700635.1 Aeromicrobium sp. | reverse complement strand
CTGCTGCTCCCGACGGTCCTCGACGCCGTGGACATCCCGGTCATCGCCGCGGGTGGCTTCTTCGACGGACGCGGGCTGGCTGCCGCCCTGGCCTACGGCGCAGCCGGCGTCGGCATGGGCACGCGGTTCCTGCTGACGGCCGACAGCCGCGTCCCAGACGAAGTGAAGCAGCGCTACCTGGCGGCGGACCTGGAGGACACAGTGGTCACCAGGAAAGTCGACGGGATGCCGCAGCGCATGCTCCGCACTGACCTCGTGGAACAGGTCGAGGCTTCCTCCGGCGTACGACGCCTCGTCCCGACGGCTCGCCGCACCTTGGAGTTCAAGCGCATGGCCGGGATGTCGTGGAAGGAGCTTGCCATCGACGGGCGGGGGATGCGCAAGGAGCAGGGGCGCACCCTCGGCCAGCTCGCCCTCGCCGCGAACACACCGATGATGCTCAAGGCCGGACTGGTCGACGGCGACCCGACCGCCGGCGTCCTCGCCTCCGGCCAGGTGGTCGGCGTCATCGACGACCTCCCCACCTGCGAGGAACTGATCGACCGGATCGTCACCGAAGCCGGGGCAGCGCTCAGGCGAACCAGCAGGTATCTCGGATAGCTGATCGGTGGTTCAGCGTCCAGCCTCCACTTCTGCCGGTGGAAGAGCGTCCATGGCCGACCGGATCGTGGACGCCAGGTCACCGCGCCTGCGCTGTTGAGCGTCAACGCCTCTCGACGTACGCCTTGAAGCCATTGCTGCCCGATTCGAGCGCGCTCTTGAGCACCCGCTTGAGCACGAACCCGGGCATGGGTACCTTCACGCCGATCTCGAGGTCGAGCCGGATGTGGGTGCCGCCGTCCGTCGGGGTCAGCGTGTAGGTGCCGACCTGCTCGGACTGCATCGAGCTTTCCGCGAGCGTCCACGTCACCGACTGCAGCCCGTCCCACGTGTAGTCGGTGACCTCTTCGTCGCTGAACCCGGCCGCGCTCACCTGGGCGCGCACCCGGTTCGGACGTCCGTCTTCGTGGCGAGACTCGACCTCAGCGGACTTGTGCGACGGGGACCGCTCGGGCAGGTCCTCGACCGCTGCCACGGCGTCCATCACGTGCTCGGGTGAGGCATCGACGTCGAACTCGGCACTACCGGAGACCGCCATGCACGCAACGCTATCGCTACCAGGTAGTCACGGTAGCACTTGTGCTACCCTCGTCAGCATGGATGTTGTGGGGCTCCGCGAGCTACGCCAGGAGGCGTCCGAGCTGGTGCGGCGAGTCGAAGCAGGCGAGGAGATCATCATCACCGTGGCTGGGCGACCTAGCGCCAGGTTGGTGGCTGCGGCACCCCAACGGTGGCGAACCTGGGATGACGTGAACGATCTGTTCGGCGGTCCCGACGACACCGCCTGGGAGCAGGATCGCGACCGTGTCGACCAAGGAGTCTCTGACCCATGGGCCAGCCGGTGAGAGCCGTCCTCGATACCAGCGTGGTCATCGCCGCAGACGTCGGCCCGCTCGATGGCGAGTTGGCGATCAGCGCGGTCACGCTCGCTGAACTGCATTTCGGCGTCTTGGTGGCCGGCGACCAGAGCGTCCGCGCCGAGCGATTGCGGCGCCTGTCGATCTTGCAGCGCCGATTCGATGCGCTACCGATGGATGAGGCTGTCGCCGCCAGCTACGGCCAGTTGGCGTCCGCAGTTGTCGAGGCCGGTCGCCAGCCACGCGCGCGTGCGTTGGACCTCATCATCGCCGCGACGGCGCATGCGCACTCCGCGCGCCTCTACACCCGCAACGCGAGTGACTTCACAGACGCGGACCGGCTGATCGACGTCGTCGCCGTCTGAGCGAGCTCAAGCGTGGGCGTCACAGCCGCTCGATGATGGTGACGTTCGCCTGGCCGCCGCCCTCGCACATGACCTGCAGGCCGTAGCGGCCGCCGGTGCGCTCGAGCTCGTTGAGGAGCGTGGTCATCAAGCGGGTGCCGGTGGCGCCGATCGGGTGGCCCAGGGCGATGCCGCCGCCGTTGACGTTCACGCGCTCGTGCGGGACGTCCAGGTCCTGCATCCAGGCCAGCACCACCGACGCGAACGCCTCGTTGCACTCGAACAGGTCAATGTCAGTCACGGACATGCCCGTCTTCTCCAAGGCGTGCCGGGTCGCGGCGATCGGGCCGGTCAACATCCAGATCGGGTCGTCGCCCCGCACCGAGAGGTGGTGGACCCGGGCTCGCGGGGTGAGCTGATGCTCCTGCACGGCCTGCTCAGACGCGATGAGCATGGCGCTCGCCGCGTCGCAGATCTGGGACGCGACGGCCGCGGTGATCCGGCCACCGGGTGCCAGCGGCCCCAGCGCGGCCATCTTCTCCAGTGACGTCTCGCGCGGGCACTCGTCGGTCGCGAACTCGCCGACCGGTTCCACCTCGGCGTCGAACCGTCCCTCGGCGATCGCCGCTCGCGCGCGCTCGTGCGAGGCCAGGGCGAACTCCTCCATCTGCTCGCGGGAGATGCCCCACTTCTCGGCGATCATCTCGGCGGAGCGGAACTGGCTGACCTCCTGGTCGCCGAAACGCGCCAGCCAGCCGGGCGACTCCGCGAACGGCGTGCTGAAGCCGTACTGGTCGGCGACCAGCATCGCCGCGGAGATCGGGATGGCGCTCATGTTCTGCAGGCCACCGGCGACGACCAGATCCTGGGTTCCCGACATCACTCCCTGGGCCGCGAAGTGCACCGCCTGCTGGGAGGAGCCGCACTGCCGGTCGATGGTCACGCCGGGTACGTGGTCGGGCAACCCCGCCACCAGCCACGCGGTGCGGGCGACGTCGCCGGCCTGGGAGCCGATGGTGTCGCAGCACCCCATGATCACGTCGTCGACCGCGCCCGGGTCGATCCCAGTGCGCCTGACGATGGCTGAGAGAACATGCGCACCCAAGTCTGCAGAATGTGTCCCGGCGAGCGAGCCGCCTCGTTTCCCGACCGGGGTGCGGACGGCATCGACGATGAACGCTTCAGCCATGTTCTGCGATCCCTTCGAACAGGATGGAGAGGTACTGCGTGGCGACCTCGTCGGCCGACAACGCGCCGCCCGGCCGGTACCAGGTGACGGCGACCCACACCGTGTCGCGCAGGAAGCGGTACACCAGCTCGATGTCGAGATCGGCGCGCAGCTCGCCGGCGTCGACGGCCTCCTGGAGCAGGC
>NZ_JBOHDT010000008.1:0-4145 GCF_050700635.1 Aeromicrobium sp. | reverse complement strand
CGTTCGTCCACCGTGTGACTGCGGGAGCCAATGGACTTCCTACTAGAACGTGTTCTAGTATTGGCGGCACGGACTTTCGAGGAGCGGTGATGACCCAGGCTGTGCTGGACGGCGTACGAGACCTCCTGCCCGCGTTCCGCGAGCGCGCGGACGAGACCGAACGGCTGCGCCAGGTTCCGGAGGCGTCGGTCAAGGAGCTGGAGGAGACCGGGTTCTTCCGGCTGCTGCAGCCCGAGCGTTTCGACGGACTGGAGGGCGATCCGATCGACTTCTACACCGCGGTGAGCATGATCGGGTCCGCCTGTGGCTCGACCGGCTGGATCTGCTCGGTGCTCGGCGTCCACCCGTGGCAGGTCGCGCTGTTCCACGACGACGCGCAGCAGGCCGTGTGGGGAGAGGACACCTCCACCCGGCTGAGCTCGTCGTACGCACCTACCGGCAAGGCCGTCGTCGCCGACGGCGGCTACATGCTGCAGGGGCGCTGGAGCTTCTCCTCGGGCTCGGCGCACGCGACGTGGGTGCTTCTCGGTGGCCTGGTGTCCGACGAGGACGGCCAGATCGTCGACTTCAAGACCTTCATGGTGCCGCGGGAGAAGTACGACATCGTCGACGTCTGGAACGTGGTCGGCCTGTCCGGCACCGGATCCAACGACATCGTGGTGGAGGAGACGTTCATCCCGGAGGAGTTCACCCTCTCGATGAGCGACACCGGCCGCTGCCGCGGCCCGGGACAGGAGCAGAACCCCGGCGAGCTCTACCGGCTGCCGTTCCACTCGCTGTTCACCACCACCATCACCGCGCCGATCATCGGCATGGCCCGCGGTGCGTACACCGAGCACGTGGAGATGCAGCAGAAACGGGTGCGTGCGGCCTACGCCGGTGAGAAGGCGTCCTCCGACCCCTTCGCCGCGGTGCGCATCGCTCGCGCTTCCAGCGAGATCGACGGGTCCTGGGCATTGTGCATGGCCAACATCCACGAGGAGCAGGCACTGGTGGCCAAAGGGGAGAAAATCCCACTGTCCCTGCGGCTGCGGGTCCGCCGTGACCAGGTGCTGGGCACCCAGCGTGCGATCGACGCCATCGACGAGCTCTTCGAGGCCTCGGGTGGCCGGGCGCTGGCCAACGGCACCTACCTCCAGCGGGCCTGGCGGGATGCGCACGCCGGCCGGGTGCACGCGGCCAACGACCCCGAGCGTGCGCTGCAGATGTACGGCATGTACGAGTTCGGACACAAGGTCGACCCGGGAATGTACTGATGGCCGGCCTCGATCGCGAGTCGACCTTGCGCTCCGCCAAGGCCGGTGACCTGACCCTCAACTACTACGAGGCCGGCGAGCCGACTTCCATGGGCGGCGGGCTGCCGCTGGTGATGCTGCACGGAGGCGGACCGGGTGCATCGGCGTGGTCGAACTTCGGACCGGCACTGCCGGGCTTCGCCGAGGACTTCCGGACGCTGCTCGTCGACCAGCCCGGGTTCGGGCGGAGCGACAAGCCTCCCATCGTCGGCAACTACTTCCGCTTCGCCGCAGAGGCGGTCAAGGACATGCTCGACGAGCTGGGCATCGACCGCCTCCACCTGCTCGGCAACAGCTTGGGCGGCGGCACCGCGATGCGGTTCGCCCTCCTCTACCCGGAGCGGGTGGGCCGGCTCGTGCTGATGGGGCCGGGCGGGCTGAGCCTGAACCTCTTACACGCCGATCCGACCGAGGGCGTCAAGCGACTCATGGAGTTCTCCGGCGCGCCGTCGGAGGAGGCGATGCGGGCGTTCATCTCCACCATGGTGGTCAACCAGGACCTCGTCACCGACGAGCTGGTCGCGGAGCGGCTCGCCGACGCGACAGCGCCAGGGGCGCAGGAGGCCATGCAGTCGATGGGTATGTCCTTCTGGAATCCGGACACCTACGAGGACGGCCTGCTCTGGCGCGACGCGCACCAGCTGCAGCGGCCGACCCTGCTCACCTGGGGACGCGAGGACCGGGTGAACCCGCTCGACGGTGCCTTGGTGGCGCTGAAGATGATCCCCAGGGCTTCGCTGCACGTCTTCCCGAACTGTGGGCACTGGGCCCAGATCGAGGCGGCCGAGGAGTTCCGGCAGGTCAGCACGGCGTTCTTGGCACGACACGTCGAGCGGAAGGAGAAGTCATGATCGACATCCGATCGATGGGCTACGCGCGCGTCGCGTCCACTGACCTGGAGGCGTGGCGACACTTCGGCACCAAGGTTCTCGGGCTAGCGGAGGGCCGCGGGCCGACCGAGGAGAACCTGTACTTCCGGATCGACCAGGTCTCCAGTCGGTTGGTGGTCTTCCCGTCCGACGTGGACCGGCTGGAGTGTGTCGGCTGGGAGCTCGCCGACCACGAGGCGCTGCAGGCGGCCCGGGAGAGCCTGGGCAAGTCGGGGGTCGACTTCACCGAGGGGACGCCGGAGGAGCTGGCCGAACGCAGGGTCCAGGAGATGATCCGGTTCGTCGATCCGTTCGACAACGCCTTCGAGCTGTTCCATGGCATCACCTACGAGTCGCGCCCGGTGGTGACGCCGTACGCCGCCCGGTTCGTCACCGGCGAGCAGGGGATGGGCCACGTCGTCATCCCCGTGGACGACGACGTGGAGGCGTTGCACTTCTACCGCGACGTTCTGGGCTTCCGGCTTCGCGACTCCATGTCGATGCCCGGCGAGTTCGTGGGCAAGGAGGAGGGGTCGAAGGTCTGGCTCCGCTTCCTCGGGGTGAACCCGCGGCACCACTCGCTGGCGTTCCTGCCGATGCCCAACCCCAGCAGGTGCGTGCACATCATGTTCGAGGTGGAGCAGCTGGACGACGTCGGCCGCGCCCTCGAGCGAGTGCGCAAGCACAAGGCCCCGCTCTCGGCCACCCTCGGCCGCCACATGAACGACGAGATGGTGTCCTTCTACGTCCGCTCACCCGGCGGTTTCGACATCGAGTTCGGCTGCGAGGGCCTGACCGTCAACGACGAACGCTGGGTGGCGCGGGAGTCGACGGCGGTGTCCTACTGGGGACACGTGTTCGGTCAGTCGGGCTGAGGGGGACTGCCACAGTGGAGCCCGCGACCGACGCAGATGTTCCGGAGGGCATGAGCCCGGACGCCGCAGCGTCCTGGCCGCCCCGTGAGCTGATCGACTCCTTCCTGGGCGGCGATCACGACATGTTCGCGTGGCGTCCGGGCGAGGTCGTCCACATCGACGGTGAGGACGCGCAGGCCGCCGCCCGGACGTACCGCGACGTGCTCGGGCAGTACGCCAGCGGTGTCACGGTGGTCACCACCCTCCAGAAGGACACCCCGGTCGGCATGACCTGCCAGTCGTTCACCAGCGTCTCGCTGGACCCGCCGCTCGTCGCCTTCTTGCCGATGAAGAACTCCCGCGCCTTCGCAGCGATCCGCCAGACCCGCCAGTTCTGCGTGAACTTCCTGGCCGCCGATCAGGCCGACCTGTCGAACAGCTTCGCGTCACTGGCGGAGGACAAGTTCGACGGAGTCGCCTGGCAACCGACGAGCAGCGGGATGCCGCGGATCGACGACACCGTCGGCTGGGTGGACTGCTCGGTGCACGCCGTCCACGAGGCCGGCGACCACTACCTGGTCATCGGCCGGGTCGAGGACCTCGGGCAGGGCGACGCGGCAAAGCCGCTGTTGTTTCACCGGGGGCGGTACCGCACGGCCGACTAGGAGGGTCATATGAGCCTGGGACGGACGGCAGTGGTTCTCGGCGGCAGCATGGCGGGGCTCTGCGCCGCGGGTGCGCTGGCTCCGCACTTCGACGAGGTGCTTGTTCTCGAGCGCGACCAGCTGCCGCCCGATGCCGAGCACCGACGCGGCGTACCGCAGAGCAAGCATCCGCACTTCCTGCTCAACTCGGGGCGCCGTGCCATCAACGACCTGTTCCCGGGCTTCGAGGACGACCTGATCGCGGCCGGCGGTCTGCACCTCGTGGCGTCCATGGACACGGCCTACCTCGAAGGCCCCGGTTGGGCACCACGCAAGCAGGGGGCCCTGACGATGGTCTACGGCTCACGGATCCTGATCGAGCGGGTTCTGCGCGACAAGGTACGACTGCTGCCCAACGTCACGATTCGTGAGGGCGTGTCGGTGAGCGGGATCGAGACGATTGGCGGTCGTACGCCGCATGGG
>NZ_JBOHDT010000007.1:0-6438 GCF_050700635.1 Aeromicrobium sp. | reverse complement strand
GGTTCGTTCCGCGCCGGCGCCGGGCGGCACACCGACTCGATCCGCGGTTCGCGTCGTTGGAGATCGGCCAGACCATTGCCGACTGGGGCGGCCGCGACGCGACGTTGACTGTGGTGGAGATGTCGGTGCCGCACACGCTGTTGTACTCGTCCCGCCGGGGTCGGACCAGCTTCTCGTGGGCACTCGTGCTCAGTGACGTGGACGGTGGGCGCACCCGCGTCCACTCCCGCGTCCGCATCGGACCGGTAAGTCGTCGTCGCCTCGCCGAGCACGGCGGTGGGCTGGTCGACGCCGCCACCATCTCCGGTCTGGCGAACGGCTTGCGTGAGCGTCTGGCCGAGGCCGGTGAATCCTAAGACTCGCTCAGCAGCAAGAGGGTGTCGGGATGAACTCCATCCTGCTCCATCGCCGCAGCGGCTTCCTCGGACTGCAACGCATCCTGGAAGGCCTTCAGGTCGGGAATCTCGAAGATCACGCCGACTCGATTCGATCCCTCAGGGTCGGTGAACGTTCGGTGGGAGATGCCCATCGGACCGAAGAACTCTTCACGTACGGGCGACTTGAGCCAGTGGTCAACGTCATCGACTTCATGGGTCACGAGGTATGTGGCCATGGGTTGCGTCCTATCTCGAGTGCGAAGCCGCACACCGTGTGCGGGGCACCTCGACAGTAGCGATTTGGTGTCGCTGTGCACCCAATTCGGCCGAACCCATGCGTCTGACACCAAGGCGGGAATCATTGAGCAGGTCAGCGAGCTGCCCCGAGTTGAGTCCCGCTGGCCCTCTCCCGTAAAGTAGAGCGAGCGACGCGGGGTGGAGCAGTTCGGTAGCTCGCTGGGCTCATAACCCAGAGGTCGCAGGTTCAAATCCTGCCCCCGCTACCAAATTCAGGCTCGGAATCTACGGATTCCGAGCCTGAAAGCATTTAGAGATTTGATCCAGTGTCCAGAAACGGTCCGGAAACCCGGTCCAGGAACCCGCTTTGGGGCTGACGAGCCGCGGGTTACGGAGCCGGCACGCTTGGTGCCGGCGAGCACGGTCGCCACCGCTCACCTAACGAGCATGGAGACCACCTCAACCACGCTCAGCGGTCTGGAACCGTTGATGAGCATCGAGGAACTGTCGGAGTACCGCCACGTACCTGTCAGAAGGGCGTGATGCAGTCGCGCCCATCAAGTCGACACCGGGCGCGGGCAACATCCCCCTCGCGCTGGACCCCGCGGTGATCCGCGAGGAGCTCAACCACCCCGAACCCGGCCGTCGCGCTCGCCGTCGCGTTGATCGCCTTCCACGCCCTGACCAAGAGCGAGTTCCGCAACCTCAAGCTCACCGACATCGTCGACGGACGACTCATCGTCGGCGACCGCGACATCCCGCTCGCCGCCCCCGTCCGAACCCGGCTCGTCGCATGGCTCGACCACCGCCAGCGGCGCTGGCCCAACTGCGCCAATCCCCACCTGCTCGTCAGCAGAGGGACAGCACCACGGCTCGTGCCCGTCGGCCACAACTTCCCCTGGAAGGGCATCACCCTGCGACCCCAAGCGCTGCGCGAAGACCGCATCCTGCACGAGATCCACGCCACCGGCGGCGACGTACGCCGCATTTGCGACCTCTTCGGCCTCAGCGTCGAAGGCGCTACCCGCTACCTGAAGACCGTCGAGCACCCCGACCTGACCATCGAGGGTGACCGGATCGCGCCAAGCTGAGCCCCCATGCTGAGCGCGGGCACCGAGCACACCCCAACGCACGCTCATCGCCCCCGCCCGGGGGACGCGGCCCGACTGCTGATGACGATTCCCTGACGTTGAGAGCTGAGACTGCTCGGACCCGAGGGCGACGTGCGACTCTTAAGCACATGGAGCCCTCCGACGGCGACCTCGTCCTGGCCGCGCAACGGGGCGATGCGCAATCGCTGGCAGTGCTGCTGATGCGCCATCGTGCGGCCATGCACGCGGTGGCGGCCGCAGTGATGGGCGCGGGGCCAGATGTCGAGGACGTGGTCCAAGACGCCTCGCTGGTCGCGATCACCGACATCGGCAGGATCAGGGACCCCTCGCTTGCGCGAGCATGGCTGACCGGAACAACTCGCAACCTGGCTCGGGCCTGGCTCCGGCGCCGCGAGGCCCTTCCCACCCAGCTCGCCGACATCCCCTCGCCCAACGAGGTGGAACGCCGGATCGAGGAGGCGGTACTGCACGACTGGGTCTGGGAGGCCATCAGCGGGCTGTCGGCGCCACTGCACGATGTCGTGGTGCTGCGCTACTTCACCATGGCCGCAAGCTATGACGCCATCGCGGCCGCCCTGGGCATCCCGGTGGGCACGGTGCGCAGCCGGTTGCACGATGCCCGCGCATCGCTGGTCTCCCGGCTGCGCGAACTCGAGGCAACGGCCGCCGACGACCACTGCCGATTGACCCTGGCCCGCGGCCGGCTGTTCGCCGCGATCATCAGCGAGTACAACCGCGGCGACGAACCCACGCTGCTCGCCAGCGCGCTCACCGACGACGCCCGGCTCACCGTGACGGGGAGCGACGAGCAACTCGTCGGCCCGGCCGCCATCACCCGTGGCCTGTCCGGAGACATTGAAGCCGGGGTCCGGCTGAACCTGCTACGCGTCGTGGCCGGCGCCGGACTCACCGTGGTCGAAGGCACGTTCTGCAACCCCGCGGACGCGCCCGATCACTGCCCGCCATTCACCACGCAGATCTACCGGCACCGCGGCGAGGAGCAGGTCGTCAGCCTCCATCTGGCCTACTCGCGCGGCTGAGAGCGAACTTTTCGCCCTCCACCGACACCAGTAGGTATGACAACAACAACCGCCTACCCCACCCTGAGCTCCCTCGAGGGCTTCCCGTTCCCCGTCTTCGTCAGCCGAGGTTCCGAGGAGCGCGGCAACTCCATCGCCACCCGCACCGCCCGAGCACTCACCTGGCTCGGCCAGGTCACCGGCAGGGACCGCCGCCCCACCCTGGTGGTGGCCGACGAGCAGGACTGGCCCGGTGTCTGCGAGGTGCCGATCTACGGGATGATGTTCTCGATCCCCGGCAAGCTCGGCACCTCCCCAACACCGGCCCCCTGGTGGCGGGAGTACGTCGACGCCCTCCGGCCACACCTGAGCGTCCCCGCATCGACCCTCCTCGCGCAGACCTTCGGGGACCCGCCGGACTTCACCGCGATCGCCGACCTGATCATCACCCACGAGGCGACCCACCTGTTCCACGACATCCACCCGGAGACGTGGGCCTCGGAGTTCCCCTCCGACTGGGTCATGGAACTGTTCGCCAACCTCGGGATGCACGGCTACCTCGCCACCCACGAACCCGAGCAACTGCGGCTGCTCGCAGCCATGGCCGAGGCGACCACCGACGCCGGAAACGACATCTGGGACCTGCAAGACCTCGCGTTGATGGGCGAAAGCATGCAGACCAGCGTCACCAACTACGTCTGGTACGAGTTCCGGCTGATCCGCCTCGCCGAACAACTGTGGAACGCCGGCGGGGAAGACGCGCTGCGGGACTACCAACGGCTGCTCGGCCATCCGGAACTGACCCACGAGCAGGTCGTGGATCGGCTGTCCCAACTCGAGCCCTCGGTTGCCGACGCGATCCGACGGTGGCCGGCACCCTGACAACCAGGCCCCACCGCCCCGGATGAACGGGTTCCCCGAACCTAAGCATCCAAGTAGGCTCCGAGCACCGAGAGTGCTCAAGTTCGCGTCGAAACCGTCAATATTCATGCGAACTTCTAAAGAGCCGCGTTCATCGGCCCGTTGTGTCGAACAATTCCAGCTCGGCCGGATGCAGCTGATGTTGGACAACGAACGACCGGTGCTTGATCCGCCACAGCCCCTGGCCGGTGCCAAGCGTCGGCAACAGCGACTGCTCAGTCCCGGTCAATCCAAGAGCCGTCGCGGTCGAGCCGAGCTGGTCCGACTCCTGCCGGTAGACGATCCGAGTCTCCGCATTCGCGAGGAGCGACGAGGCGAGCGCCCGCATCGCGCTGCCCTGATCGCCGACGTTGTCGAGGTCGGACAGCTTGTGGAAGATCAACATGTCGGCGATGCCGTAGTCCGACGCAAGCTTGAGCAGTTCGGCGAGGAAGCGACCAACATGTCCAAAGGGTGCGGCGGCGTCATGCGCAGCGCTCCATTTGGGCTCGTCCCGCACTGGGTCTGGCCATCGGATTGGCAATTCGACTCAGCAGCGCAGGCTGCCGGTTACACCCATGGCCACTCGACAGGTCAGATGGCGTCGGGGGCGCTGGCCGTTCTCATCGGCGCGATCACACGTGGTCACGACCTGCCACGGGCGATCGACGAGGTCGAGAGCCAGCTCCGCGCCCGCCATGGCCATGCCGAGGTCTACCAGGCGATCAAGCAAGCGACTGAGGCCGCCCGCAGAGGCCCGGGTCCTGAGCACATCGAGTCGCTTGGCGGCGGCTGGGTAGCGGAGGAGGCGCTGGCGATGGCGATCTACGCGTCGCTCGTTTACCCGGAGCCCGGTCAGGTGCTCGACGCACTGTCGCTCGCGGTGACCCACTCCGGCGACAGCGATTCCACCGGCGCGATCTGCGGCAACATCCTCGGTGCGCTTCATGGAGAAACGGCACTGCCTCCTGAGCTCGCATTCGAGGTCGAAGGACGCGACACGATCCTGACGCTGGCCGACGACTTCATCTACGAGTTCACCGCCGGCGACCGGCTGCACGGCGAGTACGGGCCGAGCACGAGGTGGACCGAGCGCTACCCGGGCTGGTGACCGCCGGGAGATTTGACAGGTCATCAGAACGTCATCGGAAATGATGGGCAACGGTTCCAAGGCGTTCCGATAGACTTTGCGGTGTCCGATGGAGAACCTCCAGATCAACCCGAGGTTTTCCAGAGGGACCCAAAGTTTGAGGTAGCGGGATCAGGCCCTCCGATCTTGCCCAGAGGTCGCAGGTTCAAATCCTGCCCCCGCTACCAAGTGAAATTGCAGGTCAGAGGCGGTTTCCGGAGAGATCCGGAACCGCCTCGTTCTGCTCTACAGGGTGCTTGTGAGCAATTGTCAGCAGTCGAGCTTCCGCGACGGCGCCGCGGCGTCAAACGTCCCTGGATTTGCATGGATCGCGGTCGCCAACGGTGGTCTCGCTCGAACCGTGCGCCGTTCCTTCGCCCGGTCGCGCGTCTGCGCTGACCCAGAGGTCGCGGGCCGACGGCCGCCCGCCGCGGTGCGGCTCGGCCCCGGATGGGGGACCCCAGGTTCTATCGATCGACGCAACGCCTCACGTGAAGGCGGTCGTCGATGCATCTACAACGGGAATCCGCAGCCGGGGTTCGGTTCCTGGCCGCGGTCAAGGAGGGGCATGGTCGTGGACTTGCCGGCACCGTTCGGGCCGAGGAACCGGTGACGGTGCCGGGATGGTGAAGCTGAGGGTGTGCACGGCGGTCTTGTCGCCGTAGCGCTTGGTGAGCTCGTGTGCCTCGATCATGACCGGGACCTTTCTGGGTGATGGTGGGACTGGCGGATCTGATACGGCGGCTCGGCGTGCCCGTCGTGGCGGGTCGGTGGGGCGGACGACGACGTTGCCGCGCTTGGGGTCGGTGTCGACGATGGGTGGGCCTGTGTGCGCATCCGATGACCTGACCTGCCGGTAGGGGCCTTGGAAGGCCCCTACGCGACGTCCCAGTGGTAGGTAGTTGGTGTCCCACCGCCAGGAGGCTCACACCGCGGCACCGAGGCAGATGGCTCCGAACAGGACGGGGACTGCTCTTGGGTTCACGCTTGCTGCTGGGCGCGAACGGTTTCACGGTCCGGGCTGGTCGCCATGGTCGCCGACGGTGCGGTGCGGGGCCAGGTCCAGGCGTACCGCAGGATGAGGGCGAGAACGGTCACTTCCAGTGCGACGCCAAGGCCGTAGAAGTACGTCCAGGACTCGCCCACCGCGTTGAATGCCGCGAAGGGGACCTGTACCGAGGCCACGATGAGGTTCGTGATGCGGTTCGCCCGGGCGGGCAGCGTCATCGACAGCACGACCATGAAGATCGGGATCGCCATGAGCGCGAGGAAGGCGGTCAACAACGTCTGGCTGATGTCGAACTCCCAGACGACGCCGACCAGGATGTCATCGATGACGCCGGGCTTGAAGAAGGCGAGAATGTCCACGTAGACGTACAGGAACATGAAGCTTGTCCACGCTGCGGCGAGCTTGGCTCTCACGGGGATCCGCTGGTCTTCCAGTGTGGTGGTGGGTAGACGTGTTCTCATCATGGGCTCCGTTGTTGTGGTGAGGATCGGTAGGTCCACGCTCGCGGACCGCCGGCCCTGCCACATCGGCGTCGAGGCCGGACCCTCCTCCGCCGTTGGGAGGAGCGGGGTCTCGTTCTTTCGGTCGGTCCCCGAGGCCTCGGCGGTCCCTAGGCTGGGCGGGTGATCACCAACGCGCTGCGCTCGCTGTGGGC
>NZ_JBOHDT010000006.1:0-3530 GCF_050700635.1 Aeromicrobium sp. | reverse complement strand
TCGCCGGCGACCTCATCTACCCGAACGGCGACTCGGCATTGACTCAGCAATCGGTGATCGACCCCTACAAACCGGTGCTCGAGGACGCGACCCTCGTACCCGCCCTCGGCAATCACGACGTCGAGAGCGGTGAGGGGATGGACATCATGAAGCGGCTGGGCCGTGACTCGGCGTGGTACGTCGAGAAGATCGGACCGGTGCGGATCGTCGTTCTCGACTCCAACCGCATCGGTAACCCCCAGCAGAAGGCGTGGCTTCGCAAGGTACTCGCCGAGAAGCAACCGGCCGAGACCTGGACGATGGTCGTCCTGCACCACGCGCCCTACTCGGCCGGCGAACACGGGTCCGACCGGAACGCCCAGCGACAGTGGGTGCCGCTGTTCGAGCAGGCCGACGTCCCTCTTGTCCTCGCCGGCCACGACCACGACTACCAGCGTTCGAAGGAGCTGGACGGCATCACGTACATCGTCTCCGGCGGGGGAGCCAAACTGCGTGAGGCCGGCCGGGCGAACTTCACCGCCGTGAGCGCATCGGTGCTGCACTACACCGATCTGCTCGTCTACGAGGACCGGATCGAGGGTCGCGCGATCGCCCACGACGGAAAGACCTTCGACGAGTTCACCATCGAGCGCTGACTCGCCTGACCACCGATTATGCGGTTCGGGTGGCGATTGGGGCCGGGGAAGCGCACTCTGAAGATAACGATCCTTTGGATCGCGGCCGCTATCTCGGGCCTCCGGCGCAATCGCGTCGCTGGAATCACTCCCACCACAGGAGGCCGAGGCCGATGAAACGCACAATCACCGCAATATTCGCAGTACTCGCCCTGACGTTCGGCGCGCAAGGTGCCTATGCGGCGCCGAACGATCCCGGTGACACCCCGGGCAAGTCGCCGTACCACAAGACGCACGGTGACCAGAGCTCACATGCCAAGCCCGGCAAGGGTGGCGGCAAGGGCCTGGGCCACTGCAAGCACCATCCCGGTGGTTGCAACGGGTCGAATGGCCCGGGTGACAACGGCGACGGCGACGACAACGGCAACGGCGACGACGAGAACGGCGACAGCTCGCCTGCGCTCGCCAGCACCGGCGCCTGATTGATCAGAGTCGTCCTGCTCCATGCATGTCATGGAGCGGGGCGACTCTGTGCTTCACCTAGCCGCGGTCACCGGGATTCGGCGTGGCCGGCGAGTCGTCGGCACCTCTTGGTGCTGCCTCACGCGCGGTTGCCGCGTCTCGTTGTAGCTTCTGCTCGGCGGACACGCTCCGGAGCGAGTCGACCTCGCGTCGAATGAACCCGAACAGCCACCGGAGGATCGCCGGTCGGAGCATGAGCAGGATCGCCATCCCGATCCCGTAGACCCATGTCGGCATGAGGTTTACGTCGGCTAGCGGTCGTCGTCGAAGTCGGCCTCGCGGCGGCGATGGATGTCCAGGTCGCCGTCGCGCCCGAATTCCCTGTCGCCCGGTGACGTGTCGTCGCCTGTGGCGATTGGATTGACGGGCCCGCGTTCGGATGCCCTGCGCGCATAGGCGACAAGCGCGAGCACGACGAGCACAAGGAAGAGGCCGGCGAAAAGCAGGAGCCATTGGACTTCGGACATGATTCCTCCCAATCCCCGAGCGGGTCGGCCCCACGGTATCGCGCTCGAATGGGGAGATGGAAAAACCCCTGAAATCACAGGGGTTCTCTGGTGGGCGATACTGGGTTTGAACCAGTGACCTCTTCCGTGTCAGGGAAGCGCGCTACCGCTGCGCCAATCGCCCGTGCTGTAGCTGTTCAGTTGTCGGTGTTGAGGTGGGTACGGGATTTGAACCCGTGTAAACGGATTTGCAGTCCGTTGCCTCGCCTCTCGGCCAACCCACCGCTGGATGGGTCTGCACCCTCCGAGCGGACGACGGGATTCGAACCCGCGACCCTCACCTTGGCAAGGTGATGCTCTACCACTGAGCCACGTCCGCGTTGCCTCAACTGCATTACTCAACTGGGGCGACACGAAACCTTAGCCGATTCGCGCGAGCGAACCCAAACCGGGGCGAGCGCTCCCGAGGGGTACCGTGGCGACATGTTGGCATGGCTTGACGGACAGCTGTTGGAATCGCCGGAACAACCCGCGATCGGGGTGCTCGACCACGGCATCATCGTCGGTGACGGGGTGTTCGAGACGATCAAGATCGAGGACGGATCGCCGTTCGCGCTGACACGGCATCTCGACCGCATGGTGCGCTCCGCGGAGGGTCTCGGCATCGGCAAGCCGGACGTCAGCGCGATCCGCGAGGGTGTCGCCGCGACGATGGAAGGACAGGAGCTGCCGTTCGGGCGCATCCGCGTCACGGTGACGTCCGGCCCGGGGCCGCTGGGTTCGCCGCGCGGCGACCATGGCCTCACCTCGGTGGTCATCACCGAGCCGTGCGAACGCCCGCCGTCGGTCAGCTCGATCGTCACCGTGCCGTGGCCGCGCAACGACCGCGGAGCACTCTCCGGACTGAAGACCACGTCGTACGCCGAGAACGCAAAGATGGTCGAGGTCGCCATGGCGAAGGGTGCGTCCGAGGCGGTCATGCCGAACACCGCAGGCCTCCTCTGCGAGGGCACCGGCTCGAACATCATGTACGTCGTCGGCGACCAGCTGATCACGCCGACGCTCGACTCAGGCTGCCTCGCGGGCGTCACCCGGGCGCTGGTCCTCGAGTGGTGCGCCAGCGAGCTCGACGTCGTCGAGAAGGACGCCCCGATTGAGGTCTTGCGCGGCGCGGACGAGGTCATCCTCGTGGGCACCACACGGGATGTTCAGGGCATCGAGAAGGTCGACGACCGGGAGGTCGCGGCGCCCGGGCCGGTCACCCAACGGGCTCAGGAGATCTGGGTGCGCGAGTCCGCCAAGAACGTCGATCCGTAACCTGGGACTATCGAAAATTCCCTGAATCCACAGGGTTTTACACTGGTCTACGAACGTCTGTTCGACTAGGCTGGAGGCATGGATTCGGGGGTCACGATCGGCCGGTTGCGCGATGCCGCGCGGGCGCTGTCGTCCTTCGATGATCGGGCTGCGCTGAAGGCGATCCAAGCCGCGCACGACGCGTTGGACGCGGCGAAAGCAGAGCGACTCGCCGCGTTGGAGATGTCCAAGGAGTTCGAGCTCGACGGCGCGTCCACGATCACCACCTGGGCACGCAACGAGCTCCGGTTGGACGCCCGGGAGACCAAGAAGCTCGTCGCCGCGGCGGCCACGACCCGAGACCTGCCGCAGGTGGGCAAGGCAGCGGCGTCGGGTCGGGTCCGTCTCGATCACGTAGCCGTCTTCACCTACGGGTTGAAGCACATCGGCACCGACATCGTTCGCGAGTCGCAGGACTGGCTGCTGGAGGTGGCGACCACCCACGAGCCGGGGCAGCTGCGGCAGGTGATGAAAGACCTGCGCGAGGCCGTCTACCCGGACTCGCTCGACGAGGCGTGGGCGGCAGGGATGGACCGGCAGGACTTCCAGGTCAACGCCGTTCCCGACGGCTGGCACGTCAACGGGTTCCTCA
>NZ_JBOHDT010000005.1:0-36475 GCF_050700635.1 Aeromicrobium sp. | reverse complement strand
ACCTCCTCCTCCCGGTCGACACGTCCGCGTCCATGCTCGCGTCGTCGATGAGCGCTCTCGGCGGCGGACAGATCATGACGATCGCGGACGCCGACGTCATCGCCGAGGTGCAGAGCGAGCTCTCGTCTGCGGGCCAGGCCGAGCTGGATGCCAGCGCGGCTCTGCTCACCGCTCGCGGGCAGCAGATCACCTCCATCCTCACGGAGGACGACCCGATCACCGCCCTGTGCGAGCTCGTCGCCAAGACCGAGTCGGCCGAGGCGATCATCCTCACCGAGCCGCACATCGTGCGCGAGTTCCTGCACATCGACTGGACCTCGCGCGCCAAGCGCAAGCTCGACGTCCCCACGCTCCACCTGCTCGAGCACGTTCCCTTCTCGGCGCAGACCTGATCCTGACTGGCGCGCGTCAGTAGCCTTGACGCATGGGACACAACGTCGAGAAGACCGATGACGAGTGGCGCTCCGAGCTGAGCGCGGCCGAGTACCACGTGCTGCGCGAAGCCGGCACCGAGCGCCCGGGCAGCAGCCCCTACGAGATCGACCCGACGATCGGCGTGTACGCCTGCCGGGCCTGCGGCGCCGAGCTGTTCCGCAGCGAAACGAAGTTCGATGCCCACTGTGGCTGGCCGGCGTTCTACGCGCCCCTCGCGGAGGATCGCGTCGAGTACATCCAGGACAAGTCGTTGTTCCAGACCCGCACCGAGGTGCGTTGCGCGAACTGCGGGTCTCACCTCGGTCATGTGTTCGAGGGCGAGGGTTTCGACACCCCCACCGACCAGCGCTACTGCATCAACGGCATCAGCCTGAAGCAAGTGCCCGACGCGACGTAACCCAGTGCCGAGCTCGCGAGAGACTTAGTGACCATCGGCGAGCGCTCGAGACGTGCGATGCCTGGACATCTTCTCTCTCGCCGATGGTCACTAAGTCTCTCGCGAGCGTTGGTGGGTGCAGAGCTACGCGAGCCGACAGCGAGACGTGAGGTTCTGACTCAAGGCCAGAGTGACGTCAGCTCAGACATCGTGTGGGCGCGACCGGTATAGAACGGGATCTCCTCGCGCACATGACGCCGGGCGCGACTGGCGCGCAGCTCGCGCATGAGGTCGACGATTCGGTGTAGCGTGTCGGCCTCGAACGCCAGGATCCACTCGTAATCGCCAAGCCCGAACGACGCGACGGTGTTGGCCCGCACGTCCGGGTAGTCGCGCGCCTGCATGCCGTGCTCCTTGAGCATGTCGCGGCGATCCTCGTCGGGCAGCAGGTACCACTCGTACGAGCGGACGAACGGATAGACGCACACGAACGGGTACCCGGGTTCGTCGGCCATGAACGCGGGGATGTGGGACTTGTTGAACTCGGCGGGACGGTGCACCGCCATCTGCGACCACACCGGGGCCATGCGCGACCCGAGGGCGGTGCGACGGAAGTCGTTGTACGCGACCTGCAGAGCCTCCGGCATCTCGGCGTGCCACCAGATCATCAGGTCGGCGTCGGCACGCAGACCGCTGACGTCGTAGGTGCCCCTCACCACCACGTCGCGCTCGGCCAGCTTTCCGATCAGCTCCTCGACCTCTGCCGCCTCGGAAGCGCGGTCGGCATCACCGAGCACACGCTCGAGCCGGAACACCGACCACATCGTGTAGCGGATCGTGTCATTGATCTCTTTCGCCAGCTTGCCCTTGTTCTCGACCATGGCCCTAGTCTCCCAAGTCGACGAGAAGCCGTCTCACTGCACCACGAGCCGATCCGATGACCGCGGGCACACCGACGCCTTGGTAGACCGCTCCGCACACCTCCAGACCGCGCACGGCGGCGACCGCACGGTCGACGGCGCCGACCCGCTCGAGGTGGCCGACCTCGTACTGCGGTAGGGCGCCACCCCACCGCTGCACGTGCCACCCGGTCGCGTCAGGCAGGTGTCCGGTGGCCGTGCGGAGATCGGCGAACGCCGCGGCGGCGACCGTGGCGTCGTCCTGATGGAGCAGAGCGGTGCCACCCGCGCGACCCACCGAGGCCCGGAGCACCGTCCGGCCGGACTCGGCCAGCCACGCCCACTTCTGTGACGAGAAGGTGGCGCCCTTGATGACCGTGCCGTCGACCGGCGGCACCAGGAACCCCGACCCGGGGAGCTCGACGTCACCGTCGATCACGAACGTGACGATCGCCATGCTCGCGTAGGTGACATCGGCCAACACGAATGCGGCCTCGGGCGCAGCATCCGCGAGCAGCCGTGCCGCAGCCGGCGCGGGTGTGGCCAGCACGACGGCGTCGACCGCCTCCTGGCCGTCGTCGAGCGCGAGCGTCCAGGCACCGTGGGCCGGCTGGATGTCGCGGACGACGGCGCCGGTGCGGACCTCCGCTCCCGAGACCTCGGCGAGCGCTGATGGAAGCCGGCCCAGCCCACCCTCGAGGCCTGCGAACACGGGCCCGCCCCGGGGTGTGGCGACGGCGGCGGCCGCTCCCGCCAGGAGGTCGTCGCCGAGTGCCAGGATCGGAGCACCGGCTGCGGCCAGCGACAGCTGGTCCGCATGACCGGCGTAGACCCCGCCCAGAAGGGGTTCCACCAGACGGTCGAGCACCTCGTCTCCGACCCGCGCCCGCACGAACCCGCCGACCGACACGTCCTCATGCGGCGCCGGAGCAGGACGAGAGACGGGCTTCTCGGTGACGATCCCCGACTCCATCAGGGCGTCGACGTCGGCCGGGATGCCCATCACCGTTGGTGGCATCGGACGCAGCGCGCCGCGCGTCCAGATGGCTGCCGAGCTGGTGGCGGGGTGCACCATCGCATCACCGAGTCCGATCTCGGTACACAGGTCGGTCGCCTCCGGGCGTCGTGCCAGCAGCGCCTCGGCCCCCACGTCGAGGGTGACGCCGTCGACCTCAGCCAGTCGCAGCTTGCCGCCGATCCGGTCCGAGCCCTCGAGCACAACCACGTCGAGGCCGGCCTTGCCGAGCGCGTATGCGGCAGCGAGTCCGGCCACGCCCCCGCCGACGACCGCGACGCGCATCAGGAGCCGTGGACGAAGTCGACCAGCCGGGCCAACGCATCGGGATCGGTTGCCGGCAGCACCCCGTGTCCGAGGTTGAACACGTGGCCGCGAGCCGTGCGACCGGCCGCGATGATCTCGGCCGCCCGGGCATGGACCAGCTCCGTCGGGGCGAACAGCAACGTCGGGTCGAGATTCCCCTGCACCGAGCGGTCCGGACCGATCCGTCGCACGGCCTCGTCGAGGGGCACGCGCCAATCGACACCCACGACGTCGGCGCCTGCGTCACCCATCGCGCCGAGAAGCTCCCCGGTGCCGACACCGAAGTGGATCCGCGGGACGTCCAGGTCGGCCACGGCGGACAGCACGGCGGCCGAGTGCGGCGCCACGTACTCCTGGTAGTCGGCGAGTGAGAGCGTTCCTGCCCACGAGTCGAACAGCTGGATCGCCGACGCACCTGCCTCGACCTGCATCCGCAGGAACTGGCCGGCGATCGTCGCAAGCCGCTCGAGCAGCGTGTGCCACAGCTTGGGCTCGCCGTACATCAGCTCCTTGGTGAGCCGGTGATCGCGCGACGGGCCGCCCTCGACCAGGTACGAGGCCAGCGTGAACGGTGCTCCGGCGAACCCGATCAGCGGCGTGCCGCCGAGCTCGCCCACCAGCCCCTTGACCGCGTCGGTGATCGAAGCGACGTCGTCAGGCTCGAGGCCACGCAGCTGGTCCAGCTGCTCGGCCCGGCGGATCGGCTCGGCCACGATCGGGCCGGTACCAGGCACGATGTCGAGGTCGACGCCGACCGCCTTGAGCGGCACGACGATGTCGGAGAAGAGGATCGCCGCATCCACGCCGTACCGACGCACCGGCTGCATCGTGATCTCGACGACCATGTCGGTGCGGAAGCAGGACACGAGCATCGGCACGTCCTCGCGGATCGCGAGATACTCCGGCAGCGAGCGTCCGGCCTGCCGCATGAACCAGACAGGCACGTGGTCGACGGACTCGCCACTGCAGGCCCGGAGAAAGGTGCTGTCGGAAGTAGGAGTCACAGTCCGACGATTCTGTCAGGTGCCCATGCACTGGTCCCCGCAGGGCTTTGAGGGTGTGTCGGGGCGGCGCGTGACCGACGACACGCCTACGATCACGTTGTGGGTGTCCGTAGCGAGATCGATCGCACTCCCCCGGCCTTCACCGCAGCAGTCGAGCAGGTGGGCCGCGCCGTGCTGCGGCCGGAGGTCGTGGTCGACACCATGCCCGCGCCACAACGCATCGCACCGTTCGCTCACGCTGTCAGTGGCGACGTCGAAGTCGGCGGCGACGAGGTGGGCACCGGCCGTTTCATCCTGCTGCACGACCCGGCCGGCAACGACGCCTGGGGCGGCACGTTCCGCTGCGTCACGTTCACCCGCGCCGACGTCGAGCCGGAGATGGGCGCCGACCCGTCGCTTCCCACCGTCGGCTGGAGCTGGCTCACCGACGCGCTCGATGCGCACGGCGGCGAGTACACCGCGCCGAGTGGAAGCGTCACCGTCGTGCACACCGAGGGCTTCGGCGAGATGGCGGCGGACGGCGCCGACGCGCAGATCGAGGTCCGCGCGTCCTGGACGCCCACCTCCGACGTGGGCCCGCACGTGAGCGCCTGGGCCGACCTCCTGTGCGCCATCGCCGGACTACCGCCACTCGCTCCAGGCGTCATTCCCCTCCAGCAGCGCCGGCGTGGTGCCCGTTGACGGCTGAGGAGGACGCCGCTCCGCCCATGCCCCGGCTGAGCCTGCGAGATCCGCTCCCTCCCGTCATCGAGGACGCTGACGCGCTCGACGCCTACTGCGGGGCTGTCGCGGCCGGTTCGGGCCCGGTCGCCCTCGACGCCGAGCGCGCCTCCGGCTACCGCTACTCCCAGCGCGCCTACCTCGTGCAGGTGCGCCGGGAGGGTGCCGGCACCGCCCTCGTCGACCCCATCCCCATCGGCGACCTCACGCCCCTCGACGACGCGATCGGCGACTCGGAGTGGATCCTGCACGCGGCCACGCAGGATCTCGCCTGCCTCGCCGAGATCGGGCTGCAGCCGCGGAAGCTGTTCGACACCGAGCTCGCCGGACGTCTGCTCAACCTGCCTCGGGTGGGCCTGGCCTCACTCGTCGAGCACTACCTCGACCACAGCCTCGCGAAGGAGCACTCGGCCGCCGACTGGTCGACCCGGCCCCTCCCCGAGCCGTGGCTCGTCTACGCCGCCCTCGACGTCGAGGTGCTCATCGAGCTCCGTGACCTCATCGCGGCCGACCTCGAGAGGGCCGGCAAGACCGAGTGGGCGAGGCAGGACTTCGAGGCGTTGCTCTCCTTCGCCGGTGCGGCACCGCGGAAAGAACCGTGGCGCCGCACGTCGGGCATCCACCGCGCCCGGGGACGCCGCGCACTCGGCCTCGTGCAAGCCATCTGGGAGGCCCGCGACGAGATCGCCGCCGAACGTGACGTGACGCCCGGACGCATCCTCCCCGACTCCTCGATCCTGGAGATGGCGCGTACTCCCCCGTCGAACCTCGGCGAGCTCAGGCAGATGAAGGTCATGCGCAACCGCGGCCCGCGTCGGTTCCTGAGCGAGTGGCACGACGCGATCGAGCGTGCACTCGGCATGCCCGAAGAGGACCTCCCGGGGTCATCTCCTCGACGCGACGGCCCACCACCTCCGCGCGCATGGGCCGAGAAATACCCCGACGCGGCGGACCGGCTCGGCCGGAGCCGTGAAGTCATCGCGGAGCTGGCCGAGAAGCACGACCTCCCCGCCGAGAACCTGCTGGGCCCGGCCTTCGTCCGCGGTCTCGCCTGGGATCCACCCGACCCCATCTCGTCGGAGTCCGTGGGCGTCGTGCTGGCCGCCGGCGGCGCCCGCCCGTGGCAGATCGAGCTCACCGCCGCTTCCCTCGCCACCGCCTTGCTGCCGGAGTAGAACGTGTCTGTGCGCGCTACGTGACCACGACCGGTCTACCGTGATCCCATGAGCGAGCGCACGGGGACGCGGCCATGAGCGGCTACCGCCGACCGGCCATGCCAGGCCCGCAGCTGTTCGAGGCGCAGGCCGAGGATGCCGATCCGGCTGAGCTCGCTGCCGCGGGTCACCGCATCGCCCACCTGCTCGTGCGCGGCCCCCACGACGAGACCGACGCTGGCCTCGTCGCCCGCGTCCTGCATCTCGCCGACGAGGAAGGCCTCGGCGTCATCGCCGACCTGTGGTCACATGCCGCACCCGACACCGTCGCCGGCGCGCTGTGGCGCCTCTACTTGTTGCGCACCTGGGTGCACGGCGAGCCCTCGCAGGCGGCCCGCGAGTTCGCGGCCGGCAAGGCGTTCGCGCCCGTGCACGAGGTGCTCGCCGGCGTTGTCGACCCACCGGGACCCGACGAGGTTCTGACGCTCGTCGACACCGTGGTGAGCGGCATCGTCGGTGACGACTTCGACGTCACTCTCGACCGCGCCGCAGCGTTCGCGCACATCGTCGGAGTCGGTCGGGCGCAGCTCGACAGCGGCGATCCCGACAGCGGTGCACGGCTCGTCGACATGGCCACCCATTTGCGCCGGGCTGCCTCCCTCGAACGCGCGGAAACCTTGCACTGACACGCCACAAAGTCAAGCCTTGTCCGTGCACCATGCTCGGTTAGGCTGGGTCCGGCGTCGGGCCGCGGCAGCCCCGGGTCCCAACATCAGCCGCCACGAGCGGCCAAGCGCCGTGAGGTGCTTCCCGGCCCGACGCCAAACTTCACGACAGGTGCAGACCATGCTCGACCACATCTCGATCCAGTGCACCGACGTTGCCGCGAGCAAGGACTTCTACGACACCGTCCTCGAGCCACTGGGTGGTTCCCGAGTCATAGACTTCGACGAGGTCGTCGCTTACGGCGTCGGACAGATGCCGACCTTCTGGCTCGGCCCCCACACGACCGGCGAGGGGTTCCGGGAGTCCCACATCGCCTTCATGGCGCCGGATCGGGACGCCGTGCGGGCCTTCTTCGCGGCTGCCGTCGAGCTGGGCGCGGAGGTGCTCCACGAGCCCAGGGAGTGGCCGGAGTACCACCAGACCTACTACGGCGCGTTCGTGCGCGACCCGGACGGCAACAACGTCGAGGCGGTCTGCCACCGGCCTGAGTAGCGAACACGACGAGACGTTCGGAACTCCCGGGTCAGTCGGCGAAGGTCGTGTACGACTGCGAGGGCGGCCCGATCTCGGCCAGCGCCGCGAGGACGTCGTTCGAGGGCTCCCATGCGGCAGCACGGATGTTCTCCTCGACCTGCTCCGGACGCGTCACTCCCGCGACGACGCTCGCGACGGCCGGCTTGGCCGCGAGACCACCGATCGCGAGCTCCAGCAACGAGATGCCCTGCTTCTCGGCGAACGCGTCGAGGGCCTCGATCCGGTCCCAGTCGGCATGGGCCAGCCGCCGTGCCTGCGACGACAGCGCGAGGCGCGTCCCGGACGGCGCATCCTCGCCGCGCCGATACTTGCCGGTGAGCAGCCCATAGGCCAGCGGGAAGTACGGCAGGATGCCGACCCCGAGCTTCTGACAGGCCGGCGTCAGCTCGACCTCGGCCGTGCGGTTGTACAGCGAGTACTCGTTCTGCGCCGTGACGAACGACGCCAGACCGCGCGTGCGTGCCGTCCACGCCGCGTCGACGAGCTGCCAGGCCTGCAGGTTCGAGCACCCGATCGCCCGCACCATGCCGGCGGTCACCAGCTCGTCCAGCGCCCCGAGGGTCTCCTCGATGGGCGTCCGAGGATCGGGCACGTGCAGCTGGTAGAGGTCGATGTGGTCGGTGCCGAGCCGCCTGAGACTTGCCTCCACCGACGTCCGGACATACGCGGCCGAGCCCCGACGTCCACCGTCGTCGCCGCTGTGTCCCTTCATGTCCATGCCGAACTTGGTGGCGATGACGACCTCGTCGCGGCGTGATCCGAGCGCCGTCCCGAGCATCTCCTCGCTCGAACCCAGACCGTAGGTGTCGGCCGTGTCGAAGAACGAGGCGCCCTGCTCGATGGCCACGTCGACGACGGCCCGGACCTGGTCTAGATCCATCCGCGTCCCGAACGCATTGCAGCCGATTCCCACGACCGGCACCGAGACGTCGCTGGATCCGAGACTGCGCTGTTCGAGGCTCATGCATCCAGCCTAAGAAGGGCCACCTAGACTCCGGGCATGGCGTCGAGACCCTCCTTGTGGCGAGCGATCGCGGCGTTCGCGGTCGTGGCCGCCACCCTCGCTCTGGCACTCACCAGCTCGGCCAAGCTGGGCCTCGACCTGCGCGGCGGTACCCAGATCGTCCTGGAGACCCAGAGCACGGATCGCGTGACCGCTGACGCCGAGGCCACCGACCGCGCGCTGGAGGTGCTGCGCGGACGCGTCGATGCCCTGGGTGTGTCGGAGCCGACGTTGGCGCGCTCCGGTGAGAAGCGCATCATCATCGAGCTGCCCGGTGTGCAGGATCCGCGTGAAGCGGCCGAGGTCATCGGCAAGACCGCCCAGCTGACGTTCCACGAGGTGCTCCGCGTCCCCGAGCCGAATGCCGAGCCGCAGAAAAGTGAACGGATCGTCAAGGACGAGGACGGGGGTCCCATCGTCGTCGGGAAGCCGCTCCTCGACGGCAACGGCGTCTCCGACGCCGTCGCCACCACCCCGGAACAGGGCGTTGGTCAGTGGGTCGTCAACGTCGACTTCAACGGCGAAGGTCGGGACGGGTGGGGCCAGCTCGTGTCCGACGCCTGTGCGAACCAGGAGGCCGGCCAGCGCGTGGCGATCCTGCTCGACGACGAGGTGATCTCCTCCCCCGGCGTCGTTCCCGAGCTCTGCGCCGCGGGCGGCGGCGCGGCCACGTCCATCAGCGGCAGCTTCACCCAGGCGTCCGCGTCGGATCTCGCCGTGCTCATCAAGGGCGGCGCGCTGCCGGTGCCGGTCGAAGTCATCGAGCAGCGCACGGTCGGCCCGACGTTGGGTGAGGCCGCCATCGACGCTTCGATCGAGGCGGCGATCATCGGCATCGCCCTCACCGGCCTGTTCATCCTGTTCGTCTACCGCCTGCTCGGCCTGATGGCGACGATCGCACTCGCGGCCTACGCCGTGATCGCGTACGGAACCCTGGTGTGGCTCGGAGCCACCCTGACCCTGCCGGGTCTCGCCGGATTCGTGCTGGCGATCGGGTTGGCCATCGACGCGAACGTCCTGGTCTTCGAGCGAGCCCGCGAGGAGTACGCCGCGCGCGAGCACGCGGGCCTCTCCCCTGCGCTGAGCACGGGATTCTCGAAAGCGTGGTCGGCGATCATCGACTCGAACGTCACGACCCTGCTCGCGGCGGCACTCCTGTTCTTCCTGGCGTCCGGTCCTGTCAAGGGCTTCGGCGTGACGCTGTCGATCGGCGTGCTCGCGTCGATGTTCTCGGCGCTGGTGGTCGCCCGGGTGCTGTCGGAGTGGGCGGTGCGCCGGGGTCCTGTCCGGGCACGGCCCGGTATCAGTGGCATCGCCGGCGAGGGCCGCCTCCGGCGCTGGCTCACCGAGGACGGTCCGGACCTGATGCGACGGTCGGGCACGTGGATCGTGGTCACCGTGCTGGTCGGCGTGGTCTCGGTCATCGGCATCGTCGGCCGCGGGCTCGACCTCGGGGTGGAGTTCACCGGCGGACGGCTGCTGGAGTTCTCGACCTCGACGACTCTCGACCCCGAGACCGCACGCGAGGCCGTCAGCGACGCCGGGTTCCCGGCGGCTGTCGTTCAGTCGTCGTCGGGCGACGGCGAGACCGAGAACGTCACGGTGCGCAGCAGCGAGCTGACGAACGACGAGGCCTTCGAGATCGAGCAGGCCCTCGGTACCGTGGCCGAGGACGTCACCAAGGAGCGCGACGAGCTGATCGGACCGAGCCTCGGCGACGAGCTGCGCAACAAGGCGCTGATCGCGTTCGCCGTCGCGATCGCCGCCCAGATGCTGTACCTGGCGTGGCGGTTCCGCTGGACGTTCGCGGCCTCCGCCGTGCTGTCGATGTCCTCGGTCGTGCTGACGGTGGTGGGCGTCTTCGCCTGGTGGGGCAAGCCGATCGACGGCGTGTTCCTCGCGGCCGTGCTGTCGATCATCGGCCTGGCCGTCAACGACACCATCGTCGTGTTCGACCGGATCCGTGAGCACACCAGGGAGGACCGCGGCAGGCCCCTGCGCACCGTCGTGAACGAGGCGATCCTGCAGACGATCCCGCGAACGGTGAACACCGGCCTCGGTGCGATGTTCATCCTCGCCGCGTTGGCCGTCCTCGGCGGCAGCTCGCTCACCGACTTCGCGATCGCCCTTCTGCTGGGACTGTCGATCGGCATCCTGTCGACGATCTTCACGGCGTCCGCGCTGGCCGTCGTGCTCGAGGAGCGATGGCCGTACGACCCCACCGCCCCGAAGAACCGCACGGTCGACCCGTACGCGCACGTCTCCGACCGACCGAGCGACGGCGCTGTCGTCTAGCCAAACGGCAGCACGTCGGGCGAGAGCGCCACGGCGCGAGCGACCGCGGCGGTCATCCGGCGGCGGTGGTGGCGTCGGCACAGCACCTCGTAGCCGACCGAGGGCGCCGAGCGGTGCGGATCGTCGTCCTCGACGTCGCCGACGACGATCACCTCACCCTCGGTGACCATCTCGCCGTTCTCGGTGCGCGCGTTGTGGGTGGCGCGCTCGCCGCACCAGCAGAGCGCCTCGACCTGGAGCGTGTGAACGCGGTCGGCGAGCTCGACAAGTCGCGCCGATCCCTCGAACAACCGCGTGCGGAAGTCGGTCAGGATGCCGAACGCGAAGACGTCGATGGACAGCTCGTCGACGATCTTCGAGAGCTGGTCAACGTGCTGGCGGGTGTAGAACTGGGCCTCGTCGCACACGAGGTAGTCGATGCGTTCGCCGTGGGTGAGGGCGTCGACGACGAAGTGCCAGAAATCGAGCTCGGGCGTGACCTCGATGGCGCCGACCTCGAGACCGAGCCGGCTCGAAAGCGTGGCTTCGCCGGCTCGGTCGCGTGAGGTGAAGACCCGGCCGACCCGGCCGCGCGCGCGATGGTTGTGATCGACCTGGAGGGCGAGCGTGCTCTTGCCGCAGTCCATCGTGCCCGAGTAGAAGTTCAGCTCCGCCACATCGTCATCCTCTCAGCCGACGAGCAGCGGGATGCTCAGCTCGGCCTCGGTGACCGAGCCATGAAAGCCATGCATCTTCATCTCGATCGCGAAGTCGACCGACGAGAACACGGCGAAGTCGCCGAGCGACGCCACGAGCACGTCGCCGATGCGGCCGCGCACCTCGGGGGCGATCGGGCCGAACCAGTCGTCGAGTCCCTGCTGCGTACTGACGATCGCGCGCTCCCCCAGGAAGTCACGCCAGTGGCCGGCGACCTCGGCCTCGGCTCCACTTCGCGTGTAGATGTGGCGGAACCTCGCCTCACCGGCCACCATCACGACGTCGTCGCGGAGGCCCGGGTATGCGTCGAGGTCGAACCGGTCGTGCTGCGGAAGGTCGACCATGCCGTGGTCGGCGGTCACCAGCAGCACCGTGTCGGCGGGCAGGGCGGCGCGCAGCTCGGCGACGTCTGCATCCACCGAGGCGAGCGCTTCACGCCATTCCAAGGACGTGCACCCCTTGGCATGGCCGGTGTGGTCGAGCAGGGACTCATACGCGTAGACGACGCCGCGCGGAGCGGACTCGATGAGCTCGACGACGACGTCGAGCCGCTCCCAAGTCGACTGGACACCATGGAACGGCACCCCGCGCTGACTGCACAGCGTGAGACCGGACGACGCGAACTTGGCGTCGTTGACCGCGGCCACCGTCAACCCGGTGTCCTGCAGGAGCTCGAGCACCGTGCGGTGCGGCTGCCACTGCTCCGGCACGACCGGCTGGTCCCAGGTGAGCGAGTTGAGGCGTTCGCCGGTGGCCGGAACCCGGCTGGTGTACCCGACCATGCCGTGCTCGCCGGCCCGCAGGCCCGTGCCCAACGAGGTGAGGCTGGTGGCCGTGGTCGACGGCACGCCGCACACGAGATCGTCGATGCCCGGGAGCGATGCGAGGAACGGGGCGGACGCGGCATTTTCCTGCAGCAGGTGCGAGCCCAACCCGTCGATCAGCATCACGACGAACCGCGGGGCCTCCGGCAAGCCCAGGGCGTCGGTGAACCCGGGGACTCCAAGGGCGCCTCCGACCGACGGCAGGAGCTCGTCGAGCGTGTGCCTGCCCAAGGGTCCGAACCGCTCGGCCGTGGGGGGCGGTTCCATCAAGAGGGGACCATCAGGCGTGACCAGCCGTGGCGGCGTTGGTGGTGGCCGCGGAAAGGACGCGGGCGAACTCGAGGAGCCGACGCACCGCCTCACCGCCGTCGGCGGCCGCGCTCAGACGCAGGGAGAAGTCGTCGCCGGTGAGGTTGCCGGTGTAGCCGTGGTCGGCGTCGCACTCGGGGTCGTCGCACGCGGCCGGCTCGAGGTCGATGCGGGAGACGGCACCCCATCCGACGGTGAGGACGACCTCCTCGAGCTGCTTGGACGACGCCGACACCATGCGGGTGACCACGACCGACCGCACGTGTGAGACCGGGACGGCCTCGCTCGTGGTGGACGTGTAATGCTTCAGGATCAGGTCGTCCGGCGGGTGCTCGTCGGTGTGCACGAGCACGACGCGGCTGGGCGTGAGGACCAGCACCGTCATGTGGCGACGGATCTCGTCGCGGTCGAAGGTGGGCTCGTGGTGCAGGACGTACGCCGAGACGGGCTCGTCGGCCAGGACGTCGCGCAGGCCCTCGGCCACGATCTCGGGGTAGTAGCCGCTGCGTGAGACCTCGTCGAACACCTCGGGCGTGCGGTCGTCAGTCATCACGTCAGGGTATCCCCCGAAGGAACCTGCTTGCTGAGGCGCCGGACGTACCAGTCGCCGCGACGATCGGCCGACGGGACGACCTTGGCGCGCGCGCTCAGTGCGGTGAGACCGGCCGCGCCCACGAGCACCGGCTCGAGGTCGAGCTCGGCGATCTCCGGGAGGTCGTCCTTCATGGCCGCCAGCCGCAGGATGACGTCCTGGACGGCGTCGACGTCGACGGCATCGGAGCCGCGGTAGCCGAACAGCAGGGGTGCCGAACGCAGCCCGGAGATCATCGCCCCGGCGTCGCTGTCGGTGAGCGGCGGGATGCCGTACGAGCGGTCGCCGAGCAGCTCACTCGGCGCACCAGCGAGCCCGAACGACACGAGCGGACCGAAGAGCGGGTCCTCGGTGACCGAGAACGAGACCGGGATGCCGTCCGGTGCCGATGCCTGCACGAAGAACCTTGTGTCGGAGCGCATGCCGGTCCAGCGCGTGAGGCTGTCCCACGCCTCACCCATCTGCTCGGCGTTCTTGACGTCCCGCCAGATGTGGATCAGGTCCGGCCGGGCCCGAAGGTGCTCGCTACCGCCCTTGAGCACGACGTCCCAGCCGAGCTCCTCGCCGGCGGCGATCGCCTCGTCGCGGGTGTGCACGTTGATCCAGCGCCACAGGTCGATGCCGTAGCAGGCCAGCAGGTCGTGGACCTGCTCGGTGGACAGGATCGCCCCGCGCGGCGCGGCTGCCAGCACCTCGCGCACGAGCGTGCGGGCGTCGCCGGTGCGGTGGTCGAGGGCGATGTGAAACGTGCCGTGGTCGCGCGACGCCCACTCGGCATAGTTGACCACTCGCGCGAGCGCGCGCACGGCCGACTCCGGTGCGGCGTACGACGGCACCGAACCACGTCCAGCCGCACCGCCCTGGACGTCGGTGACGCGCAGGAGCTCAGGCACGCCCTCGCTGCCGAGGAACGTCGAGACGATGGGCTTGTCGGACTGCTCCCCCACGGCTGCGAGCACGTTGGCGACCTCGTCGCCGCTGGTGTGGATCGGAGGCACGTAGACCGCCATCAGCGCATCGACGTCGGGGCTGGCGAGCGCCGACTCCAGCGCGAGCTCGAAGTCGTCGGCTCCGGCGTTGGCACCCAGGGACACCGGCTCGGCGACCTGTAGACCGGCCTCGGTGGCCGCGTCGGTGACCAGCAGTGCCATGGCGTCGGAGTTGCCGACGACGGCGACCCGGTTGCCGGACGGCAGCGGCTGGTGCGCCAGCACCTGGGCGACGTCGAACATCTCGTCGAGGTTGTCGACCTGGATGACCCCTGCCTGGCGGAACATCGCGTCGACGGCGGCCTGGGGCGCCGAGCTGCGCTTGACCGCGTGCCCGACCGGGACGCCTTGCGTGGACCGACCCGACTTGACCGCCACGACCGGCTTCTTGCGTGACACGCGTCGGGCGATGCGGGAGAACTTGCGCGGATTGCCGATGGACTCCAGGTACAGCAGCACGACCTCGGTGGCGTCGTCCTCCTGCCAGTACTGCAGCAGGTCGTTGCCGGAGACGTCGGCGCGGTTCCCGGCCGACACGAAGGTCGAGAGGCCGAGACCCCGCCGCGAGACCGACTCGAGGATGGCCGTGCCCAGCGCGCCCGACTGGCAGAAGAACCCGACCCGCCCGGGCGGGGGCATCGACGGGGCGAGGGAGGCGTTGAGCTGCAGTGCGCGAGCGGTGTTGATCACTCCCAGACAGTTGGGGCCGATGAGGCGCAGCCCGTAGCTGCGGCTCAGGTTCACCAGGGCACGCTGTCGCTTGCGTCCCTCGGCACCCTCCTCGGCGAACCCGGCCGAGATGACGATCAGACCGTGCACACCCTTGGCCGCGCAGTCGAGCACGACGTCGGTGACGGACTCCGACGGCACGGCCACGATGGCCAGGTCGACCTCGCCCGGGATGTCCTGCACGGTCTTGTAGGCCGGCAGGCCGGACACGGACTCGGCCTGCGAGTTCACCGCGTAGACACTGCCTTGGTAGTCGCCGAGCACGAGGTTGCGCACCATGGTCTGGCCGATGGAGTTCTGCCGGCGGCTGGCGCCGACGACGGCGATGCTGCGAGCCGCGAAGATGCGGTCGATGGATGCAGCCTCGGCGCGCTGCTCGCGGGCGCGCATCACGTCGATGGAGGTGTCGGTGGCGCCGATCCGGAAGACCAGACGCTGCACGCCCTCCTCGACCATCCCCTCGACCTGGTAGCCCATCTCGCGGAAGATCTGCAGCATCCGGTTGTTGGCCGGCAGGACGTCGGCGGTGAACCGCCCGATGCCCCGCTCGCGCCCGGCCTGGGCGAGATGCTCGAGCAACAGCTGACCGACGCCGCGGCCCTGGTGGGCGTCCTCGACGAGGAACGCGACCTCGGCCTCGTCGTCGGCGACCGAGTCGTAGCGTCCGACCCCGATGATGAGATCGTGGAGCGTGACCACGAACGCCACCCGGCGGTCGAGGTCGACGTGCGTGAAGCGATCGACGTCCTTTGTCGAGAGCTTCGGGTACGGCGCGAAGAATCGCAGGTACTTCGACTGGTCGGACACGCGCGAGTAGAACTCGACCAGTCGATCGGCGTCATCGGGGACGATGGGTCGTAGCTGAGCGACTCGACCGTCCTTGAGCAGGACGTCGGCGTCCCACTGAGGGTCGTCGATGGGCTCGTCGTTCACGCGCTCCAACCTATCGGCAGGCCGGCACGGCGTGGCTGGTGAGGCTGGGGCAGCGAACGCGGGAGAATGAGGGTTCGAAGCAGGAGAGGACGCATGGTACGCAGCACACGTCGGGCCCCCGAAGAGGAGTTCGACGAGCACATCATCGACACCGACATCACCGATGAGATGAGCTCGAGCTACATCGAGTACGCCTACTCGGTGATCTACTCCCGGGCCATCCCCGATGCGCGCGACGGACTCAAGCCGGTCCAGCGCCGCACGCTCTACACGATGGACGACCTGAACCTCCGGCCCGACCGCGGGCACGTCAAGAGCGCCCGCGTGGTCGGCGAGGTCATGGGGCGACTGCACCCGCACGGCGACGGCGCCATCTACGACGCGCTGGTGCGACTCGTGCAGCCGTGGTCGATGCGCCTCCCCCTGGTCGACGGACATGGCAACTTCGGGTCGTCCGACGACCCACCAGCGGCGATGCGCTACACCGAGTGCCGCATGGACGCCAGTGCCGTCGCGATGACCGCGTCGATCGACGAGGACACCGTCGACTT
Organism: Aeromicrobium sp.; assembly: GCF_050700635.1. Classification (GTDB taxonomy): domain Bacteria; phylum Actinomycetota; class Actinomycetes; order Propionibacteriales; family Nocardioidaceae; genus Aeromicrobium. Next base: position 20,385 of record NZ_JBOHDT010000005.1, on the reverse strand, counting down.
CCGGCCCAACTACGACGGCCGTGAGACCGAGCCGTCGGTGCTTCCGGCGGCCCTGCCGAACCTGCTGGTCAACGGCGCGTCCGGCATCGCGGTGGGCATGGCCACCAACATCGCGCCGCACAACCTCATCGAGATCGTGCAGGCCCTGCGCCACCTGATCGACCACCCCGGTGCCGACCTCGACGACTTGATGAAGTTCGTCCCCGGCCCCGACCTCCCCACCGGTGGCAAGATCGTCGGTCTCGACGGCATCCGCGACGCCTACGCCACCGGCAACGGCTCGTTCCGCATGCGGGCCACGGCCCGTATCGAGAACGTCACGCCGCGCCGCCGCGGCATCGTCGTCACCGAGCTGCCCTACAACGTCGGTCCCGAGAAGGTCATCGAGGCGATCAAGAAGCTCGTGCAGTCCAAGAAGCTGCAGGGCATCTCCGACCTCAAGAACCTCACCGACCGTCACAAGGGTCTGAACCTCGTGATCGAGGTCAAGAGCTCCTTCCACCCCGAGGCACTGCTCGACCAGCTCTACCGGCTCACGCCCATGGAGACGTCGTTCGGCATCAACGCGGTCGCCCTGGTCGACGGCCAGCCGCGCACCCTCGGTCTGCAGGAGATGCTGACCGTCTTCCTGCACCACCGCTACGACGTGGTCCGGCGTCGCACGTCGTTCCGCCGTCGCAAGGCCGCCGAGCGTCTGCACCTCGTCGACGGCCTGCTCGTCGCCATCCTCGACCTCGACGAGGTCATCCAGCTCATCCGCGGCAGCGACGACCGGGCCCAGGCGCGCACACGACTCACGAGCGTCTTCGACCTCAGCGACCTGCAGGCCGACTACATCCTCGACCTCCAGCTCGGCCGGCTCACCAAGTTCTCCCGTCTCGAGCTCGAGAAGGAGGCCGAACAGCTGCGCGCGACCATCGACGAGCTCGACGCGAACCTGGCCGACGACGCCCTGCTCCGTTCGGTCGTGGGCGACGAGCTCGACGAGATCGCGCAGCAGTTCGGCACGCCCCGCCGCACGGTGCTCCTGGAGGCCGCCGGTCAGGCGGTCACCGCCGCCGCACCGATGGAGGTCGCCGACGACCCGTGCTGGGTCCTGCTGTCCGCCACCGGCCTGCTGGCCCGCACATCCGACGACTCACCCCTCGGGGAGGTCGGCCGCCGAGCCAAGCACGACACGATCGTGGCGGCGGTGCGCACCACCGCCCGTGCACAGATCGGACTCGTCACCTCCGCGGGACGTGTCCGCCGGCTCAGCGTGGTCGAGATCCCCTCGATCCCGCCCACGTCGTCCGCTCCTCACCTGCAAGGGGGCGTGCCGCTGCGCGAGCTCGTGCATCTCGACGACCGCCCGCTCACGCTCATGACCTTCGACGACGACGGCCCCGGGCTGGCGCTCGGCACCCGCGCGGGTGTCATCAAGCGGGTCAAGCCCGATCACCTGAGCAACCGCGACGAGTGGGACCTCATGACGCTGGCCGATGGCGACGAGGTCGTGGGCGCTGCTCCACTCCACACTGGCCACGAACAGCTCGCTTTTGTCACCTCCGACGCCCAGCTGCTGCGGTTCGACGCCTCCGTGGTCAGGCCCCAAGGCCGCTCGGGCGGCGGCGTCGCCGGGGTCAAGCTCGCCGACGACGCCAAGGTCGTGGCGTTCGGAGTCCTGCGCGACGTCGAGCATGCCCACGTCGTCAGCGTGGCCGGCTCCACCGACGCCCTCCCCGGCACCCAGACCGGCAGCGTCAAGGTCAGCCCGATGGACATCTACCCGGCCAAGGGTCGCGCCACCGGCGGAGTGCGGTGCCAGCGCCTGCTCAAGGGCGAGAGCGGTCTCATCCTGGCGTGGGTCGGCGACGGGTCGCCGATCGGTTGCGCCACCAGCGGCTCCCCCGTCGAGCTGCCCGAGCCCACCGAGCGTCGCGACGCCTCTGGCGTCCCCGCCGCGCAGCCTCTCCTGGCCGTCGCGGGCCCCGTCTCACTGCTGCCCGGCTCGCACCCCACCGTGCAACACTGAATCCGTGCGAACCCGACTCTCGGCGATGCTGGCCGCCGTGCTCCTGATGGCCGGATGTCAGGGCGGTCCCGACGACGAGAACGTCGATGCGAGCGAGCTCCAGAAGCGGTTGTCCGCCGCCCGCACCACGCTCGACGACGCGGAGACCGTCAACATCTCGCTGGCCACCAAGTCGCTGCCCGACGGGGTCACCGGGCTCCTGTCGGCCACCGGCCAGGGCAACCACACGCCCGCATTCAAGGGTGTGGTCAAGGTCGTCACCGGTGGGTCCACGCTCAGTGCCGACGTCGTCTCCGCCGAGGGCACGCTCAAGGCCAAGACCAGCTTCTCGCCGGTCTACCTGAAGATCGACCCCGCCACGCTGAAGGCGCCCGACCCGGCCGCCCTGATCGATGCGGAGAGCGGCATCACCCAGATCCTCGACGAGACCAAGAACCTCAAGGGCGGCACGAAGTCGCGTGACGGCTCCGAGGTCCTGACCACCGTCACCGGCACCCTTCCCGGCAGCGTGGTGCGCACGATCATCCCGTCCGCCGACTCCTCGGCGACCTTCGACGCCAGGTACCGTCTCACCGACGACGACGAGCTGCGCGACGCCACGCTCAAGGGCCCGTTCTACCCCGAGGGCGGCGACGTCACCTACACCGTCAAGCTCACGACATCCGACCAGCCCGTCACGATCAAGGTGCCGTAGGCCGAAGATGAGGCAGACCGCGCCACGGGTCCTGCTCGGACTCGCGGCCGTCGCGATCATGTTCGCGGCCGCCGACACCTACGTCGTCGTACTGGCGTTGCCGGACATGATGACCACGGTCGGCCTCGACATCGACCAGCTCCAGCGCGCGGCACCGATCGTGTCCGGCTTCCTGCTCGGGTACGTGGGCGTGCTCCCCCTCATCGGGCGGATCTCGGATCTGCGCGGGCGCGTTCCGGTCCTGCTCGGATGCCTCATCGTGTTCGCCGTCGGCTCGGTCATCACGGCGGCTGCCTACGACCTGCCCAGCATCGTCACCGGCCGGTTCATCCAGGGTGTCGGCGGCGGCGGGCTCATCCCGCCCACCCTCGCCCTGGTGGCCGACCTGTGGCCGCCGGATCGTCGCGGGCTCCCGCTCGGGATCGTCGGCGCCGTGCAGGAGCTCGGCAGCGTCCTCGGCCCGCTCTACGGCGCCGTCGTGCTCGCGTTCGGGTCGTGGCGCGACATCTTCTGGCTGAACTGCGCGGTCGGCCTGGTGCTGGCCGCCGCGATGGTTCGTATGCGGGACACCGATCGGCAGGCCCCCGATCGACCCGGCCGTCTGGACGTTCCCGGGCTCGTCCTCGGTCTGCTCGGGGTCGTCGGACTCGCCCTCGTGATGCTCGAGCCCGACGTGCTCGCCACCGGTGTCACCACCGGTCTCGCCTTCCTTCCGGTGGTCGGCGAGTCGCGCTGGCTCACTCCGGTCGCCCTGGTCATGTTCGGACTCGCCGCGATGTTCGTCGTCCGCCAAGCCAGCGCCCGACGGCCGCTGCTGGACTGGCGCGGCTGGGCCGACCTCGGCCGCGAGACCGACCTGCGCGGCGCGCTGATGCTGACCGCCGGACTCGGCGCGGTCATCGTCGCGTTCGCGTCGGCGGAGCCCGAGAGCGCCGCGATCTCGCCGAACGCCCCCTGGTTGCTGCCCGTCGCGGCGCTCGCGTTCGCCGGCTTCTGGTGGCGTCAGCGCACGGCTCCCCTGCCACTCGTCCCGCGCGGGGCGCTGAGCTCGCGTCCGGCCTGGGGCGCGCTCGTCGTGTCGTTCTTCGTCGGTGCGAGCCTGATCGCTGCCCTGGTCGACATCCCGTTCTTCGCCCGCCTGACCGTGCACCGCGAGTCCCAGCTCGACGCCGCGCTCGTGCTGCTGCGGTTCCTCATCGCGCTGCCGATCGGCGCGGTGGTGGGCGGATGGCTGCTGCGTCGCGTGCCGGCGCACATTCTCACCGCCGTCGCCATGCTCATCAGCGCCGCAGCGTTCCTGCACATGAGGACCTGGGATGCCGAGTCGCTGAGGCACGAGACCGAGATGCTCTCGCTCGTGCTGGGAGGGTTCGGGTTCGGGCTGGCGATCGCGCCCGTCAACGCCGCGTTGCTGGAGCACACCGAAGGCTCGGTGCACGGAGTCGCGAGTGGGCTGCTGATCGTGGCCCGGATGGTCGGCATGCTGCTCGGCATCTCCGCCCTCACGACGATCGGTCTGCACGCGTTCTACGACGCATCGGCCGAGATCCCTCCCGCGGCCGAGCTCTGCGAAGGCGCCACCGCGGCCTGCAAGGCGTACCGAGACGCGGTACGCGACGCCGGCATCGCCCAACTGCACGCGGTGTTCGTCGGAGCGGCCACGTGCGCGGCCACGGCGGCCGTCCTTGCACTGGGTTTGCTGCGTCCGTCCACCGCTCACGTCACCTCCGAGGCTCACGACCACACTCGTTAGGCTCTGCCCATGGCCGACTTCGACGACCTGCTCGCCGCCAACCGTGAGTTCGCCGAGCACTTCGCGCTCGGCGGGTTCGACGGCGTCGCCCACGCCGGCGTCGCCATGGTGACCTGCATGGACTCGCGCATCGACCCTCTCGGCATGATCGGCCTCTCCCCCGGCGACGCGAAGATCCTGCGGAACCCCGGCGGCCGCGTCACCGATCAGGCTCTGGTCGCCCTGGTGCTGGGGGTCAACCTTCTCGACGTCGAGCGGATCCTCGTCGTCGAGCACACCCGTTGCGCGATGGCCGCGGGGTCCGAGGACGAGCTGCGTCGCCGACTCGGGGCCAGCGCCGGCGTGGACGCGTCCTGGATGACGCTCGGCACCATCGGCGACCAGAAGGCGACGATCCGCGGTGACGTGGAAAAGGTCGTGTCACACCCGCTGATCGGCGACCACGTGACGGTCGGCGGCTTCCTCTACGACGTCGAGACCGGCCTGCTCCACCCCGTCGACTAGCGAGGTGACCCTCCGACGACCGTGCCGTCGAGGTCGTAGGCGGTCCATCGCGACAGACGGCCGGCCTCCTGCAGATACACGGTGATCGTCGGGTCCCGGTCATGGCCCGGACGATGAGGTAGGCCGACTCGTACTCGGGCATCTCGTTGAGCTCCGCGGTGCGCTCGGTCAGCCCCTCGACCAGATCGGCGTCGACGTCGGCGAGATCGACCGGATCGCCCACGGCCGGCGTGACCGGACTGTTGAAGAGCTGGAACGCACCGTCGCGATAGACGTACCGCATCGCCCCCTCGTCGACCAGAGCGTTCACCGAGGCGTACTCAGGGAACACGACCACGTCGTACACCCGGCTGGTGCCGGTCTCGTCCGCGACGGCCTCCACGAGCTCGGCCCAGCCATCGGCCGTGTGCAGGCTGACGCTCGCCGCCGGCTCGGTCGAGTCCATGGTCTGGTTGACACCTGAAACGATCAGCCCCACGATCGCCACGATGCCGAGGCCGCACATGACGACGAAGGCGATCACGATGATGAGGACGACGCGGCGCACGGTACGGGCTCCATCGCCCTTCATCCCCCGGATCGAGTCGCCCAACCGGATCGTTCGTGCAGACCCGCTTCTCGCCATCGCGCTCAGCTGTTCCGGAGGTATGGCCGAGCCCAATGGGGTCGAGCCCGGTGTGGCCCTGTCCTGACCTGCGGCGACGGCCGGTGGAAGAGCTCCCGCGGCTGCTGCGGGCGGCCCGGGCTCAGCGGGGCGATTCAGGTCCCGGACGAGGATTGCCAGGTCACCTTTCGTGTGGGCCGAACGCACCCGATCGGTGCGCAACGCTCGGTCGGCAGCTGTCAACCGTCCTGCGGCGTACGCTGCATCGATGAGCTTCTGGGCTCGCCGCCGATCGCCACGACCCACCTTGCCCGGATCGCTGATGCCACTCACGCCGCGATCGTATCGACGCCCGCGAGGCACGCGGTGATCGTCGGGAGAATCGAAAAGTGACGAAATGGCTTCTCAGGGGCTGGTGTGGCGCTATCGTCAGATCGTCAGCAAGCAGTGACAAGCAGCTCGGTCAGACCTTCCCCGTTCATTCGCCATCCACTTCGAATTCTCGGTAAAGTGATCGCGTTTTCACCGTCATTGTCCGCCCCGACGGCATTCGGCCGTCAGACCATTGAGTTGAGAAGCTCGGGATTCCCACCATGACCATTTCTGCCGACGTCCTCGACCTGCTGGGTCGCTTCGGGATCGACATCCTCGCCATGCTCATTCTGGTCGGGGTTCTCTACCGCAGCCAGCAGTCAGTGCCCTCGATGCCGCTCGTCCTGTCGGCACTCAACTTCGGTCTGTTCGGCGCCCTGGCAGCCATCACGGCCGGCACCTTCAACGCGGCGATCGGTTTCGGCCTGTTCGGCCTGCTGTCGATGCTGCGCCTGCGCAGCGCCGCGTTCACGATCAAGGACGTCGCGTACACCTTCTTGGCCTTGATCTTCGGTCTCATCAACGGTTTGCCGGATCGACCCATCGTGCTGCTCATCGTCGTCAATGTCGGCATCCTGCTCGTCGTCGCCGTCACCGACAACTCACGCGGCGACTCGCCGACCCGGGTTATGCGCCTGACCCTTGAGCACGCATACTCCGACCCTGCCGAGGTCCGCGACGTCCTCGAGCAGAAGCTCGCCGTCAAGGTCACCAGCATCGTCATCGAGGACATCGACTTCGTCCGCGAGACCACCAACCTCACGATCTCCTACGTCGTCGACGACGCCTGGGGTCGCGCCTCTGCTGAGCAGATCCAGGCTGAGGGAGGAGTGATGCGATCATGACCGCGCTCGCCACCGAACCGGACCAGACCGAGGTCACGTCCCTCGAAGCCGTCGCGACGTCCGACGTCGACCACGCCCACTTGCTCGGAGTCGACGCACTCCGGCCGGTCGGCCTCGAGGAGCTCGTCGAGTACGCAGCGCTGATGCACCGCACCGATCGCAAGTACATTGCGCCCATCGACACGGTGCGTGCGCTCGTCGCCGACCTCGCCGACACCCACCGGGTGCTCGAGATCAAGGGCCGTCGCCACACGACGTACCGCACGCTCTACTTCGACACCGACCGCTTCGAAGCCGCGCGGTCGCACGTGCAGAAGCGTCGCCGTCGCTGGAAGGTGCGCAGCCGCCTGTACGTCGAGGACGGGCTGTGCCGCATCGAGGTCAAGACCAAGGACAACCGCGGCGAGACCCAGAAGGTGATGGGCATGAGTGACCCCTCGCGCTACGGCCTGCTGGCCGGCGAGGAAGCCGACTTCGTCGCGTTCCACCTCTCCGGTCACCCCGAGGTGCGTATCGCCGAGCTGGTCCCTGCGGCGGAGGTCTGCTACACCCGCGCCACGCTCTCCGACCTCAACGCCGGCACTCGCGTCACCGTCGACTGGAAGCTCGTCTGCCACCTCGAGACGGGCGACGTCTGGATGGACGACAGCTATGCGCTGGTCGAGACCAAGGGACCGGCGACACCGGGTGTTGCCGATCGCGCCCTGACCCACCTCGGTGTCCACCCGCGTTCGTTCAGCAAGTACGTCGCCGCTGCCTCGACGATGACCACGGGCATCGCCGACAACGACGTCCGTTCATTGCAGGGTCGTGTACTGCACAATCGAGCTGTGGGACTCTGACCCATGGCTCAGGACGCGCGCACTCGATCGGTTCGTTACGCCTTCATCTCGATCCTCGCCCTCCTCGCGATGCTGGTCGGGTTCACCGGCGACAAGATCCTGCCCATCACGGTCGACGAGGACCCGGTGGTCAAGACGGCGACGACGCCCGCCCCCACCAAGACGTCGAAGCCTGAGGCCCAGCCCACCAAAGACCCCTTGGCCGGCGATCCTGCGCCGGCGCTGCTGGAGGCCGGCGATCTCAAGGAGGTCCGCGGCGTCATCGGCGACCAGAAGGCTCAGGCGAACACCTTGATCAAGCGTTGGTTCGCAGCGAATGGCACCGGGAAGGCCGACGACGGATTCGTCTCGTGGGCGGCCGCACAGCTCCCGGCGGAACCGTCCACCGTTCAGCGTCAGACCGAGCAGGCCACGGTCAAGCAGCTCACATCGTCACGAGATGCCGCCGGCAACCGCGCCGCCCGGTGGCTCAACGACCACGGCTGCCAGGACGTCTGGATGTCCTTCACGTCCGAACAGCTCTCGTTGCGGTCGACGACGGACGACGAACCCACTGAGACCGAGATCAAGACTGTGCTCAAGCTCGCGTCCGAGGTCGCCTCGGCCGGACAGGACCGTTCCGGTAGCCCGGCTGCCAGCCAGCCGAAGCCGTGCAGCGGCGCAACGAAACCGGCCCGTGACGACTGCTCGTGCTCCTACCCGTCGACGCAGTCCACCATGAGCGCCGCGGCCCGCACGTACCTCGGCAAGCTCTCCCCCTACCGCAACGACCAGTACGCGTGGATGGAGCAGCAGGTCGACCTGGCCGCCCTCTACGCCGGACTCGAGCTGCCGAGTGACGTCGGCTCCGGCGCGCTGCTGGGCAATCTCGTGGGCAAGTACGTCCTGGTGACGCGGGGCCACGCCAAGCCCTGAGGACCTTCGTGGATCACGCGTCGATCTTGTCGGCGTCCAGCTCGTAGGCACTCTGCACGATGAACTCCTTGCGGGGAGCGACGTCGTTGCCCATGAGCAGCTCGAACATCGCCGCAGCCTGCTCGGCGTCGTCGACGGTGAGCCGCCGTAGCGTGCGGTGGCGCGGATCCATGGTCGTCTCGGCCAGCTGGTCCGCATCCATCTCCCCCAGGCCCTTGTAGCGCTGGATCGGGTCCTTCCAGCGGACGTTGCGGCGCTTGAGGTCGGCGAGGGTGCGTTGCAGCTCGGGATCGGAGTACGTGTACACGTACTTCTCCTGTCCCTTCTTGGGGTTCACGAGCTCGATGCGGTGCAGCGGCGGAACCGCCGAGTACACCCGCCCCTCGGCGACAAGCGGGCTCATGTAGCGGAAGAACAGCGTCGCGAGCAGGCAGCGGATGTGTGCCCCGTCGGAGTCGGCGTCGGCCATGAAGATGATGCGGCCGTAGCGTGCGGTGTCGAGGTCGAATGTACGGCCCGAACCGGCACCCACGACCTGGATGATCGACGAACACTCGGCGTTCTTGAGCATGTCGCCGACGCTGGCCTTCTGGACGTTGAGGATCTTGCCGCGGATCGGCAGCAGCGCCTGGAACTCCGAGTCGCGCGCCGACTTGGCGGTGCCGAGCGCCGAGTCGCCCTCGACGATGAACAGCTCGCTGCGGTCGACGTCGGACGAGCGACAGTCGGCGAGCTTGGCCGGGAGAGCGCTCGACTCGAGGGCGTTCTTGCGCCGCTGGGTGTCGCGCTGTTGCCGCGCCAGGATGCGCGTGCGGCTGGCGCTGACGACCTTGTCCATGACGAGCCGGGCCTTGGACTTCTGGGCGGCCCTTGTGGACGTGAGGAACGACTTGAGCTCGCGCGCGACCACCTTGTTGACCAGCCGGGTGACCGGGGGCGTGCCCAGGACCTCCTTGGTCTGACCCTCGAACTGCGGCTCGGCCAGGCGCACCGTGACGACAGCAGTCACACCCTCGAGGACGTCGTCCTTGATGACGTCGTCGTCGGCCTGCTTGAGCTGGCGGCTGGTGCGCAGCACCTCGTTGAAGGTCTTGGTGATGCCACGCTCGAACCCCTGGACATGGGTGCCGCCCTTGGGCGTGGCGATGATGTTGACGAACGAACGGACCTCGGTGTCGTATCCGGTGCCCCAGCGAAGCGCGATGTCGACCGCGAGGTCGCGGGTGACCTCCTGCGGCGTCATGTGGCCCTTGTCGTCGAGCAGCGGCACCGTCTCGGTGAACGAGTCATCGCCCTGCAGCCGCACGACGTCGGTGACGGCCGCGTCGGGTGCCAGGAAGTCACAGAACTCAGTGATGCCGCCGTCGTGGCGGAACGTCTCGGTGACGAGCTCGTCGGTGCCTTCTCGGGGGCGCTCGTCGCGGATGACGATCTCGAGGCCCGGCACCAGGAAGGACGTCTGGCGGGCCCGCACGACGAGCTCGTCGTAGCTGTAGTCTGCGCCCTTGATGAAGACCTGCTGGTCGGCCCAGAACCGCACCCGCGTGCCCGAGACACCCTTCTTCACCTTCCTGAGCTTGCGCAGGTCGTTGCCGTCCACGAAGTCGGCGTCGGGGCCGTCGCCGGTGAACTCCCCCGGCATGCCACGACGGAACGACATGGCCCAGGTGGCGCCGTCCTTGTCGACCTCGACGTCGAGACGCGCCGACAGCGCGTTGACCACGGAGGCGCCCACCCCGTGGAGTCCCCCGGTGGCGACGTAGGAGCCGCCACCGAACTTTCCGCCGGCGTGGAGCTTGGTGTAGACGACCTCGACCCCGGACAGCCCGGTCTTCTTCTCGGTGTCGACCGGGATGCCACGGCCGTCATCGACGACCTCGACAGAGTGGTCGGCGTGCAGCACCACGAGAATGTTCTTGCAGTGCCCGCCCAACGCCTCGTCGACGGCGTTGTCGATGATCTCCCACAGGCAGTGCATGAGCCCACGGGTATCAGTGGACCCGATGTACATGCCGGGACGCTTGCGGACCGCTTCGAGCCCCTCGAGAACGAGAAGGTTGCGGGCGTCATAGGTCGACATCGACGAGTTGGCCTTTCCGCGGCGTGGAGGGGACCTTCGGAGGTGATTCCCCAGCGCCCTCAGGATATCGGCGAGGTCCCGACGCCTGCCCCTGACACGCTTTGCGGATCGGTGTGGCTACCTCGGTTTGGACGGTGTCGGGAGTATGTATGTCATATGTCACCTCGGGACGCGAGGAATAGCACCCCGTGAAAGGATGTTGTTCCAGACGTCATCGCCAAATTCTGAGAAGAGGTCATCGTGACGGCACTAGCCCAGCTCCCAGGTCTGACCGCGACCGATCGTTGCGATCGTTGCGGTGCCCAGGCGTACGTCCGCGTCGAGCTGTCCGAGAACGCCGAGCTGCTCTTCTGCGCTCACCACGCCCGTCAGCACGAGGACAAGCTGCGCGAGGTGGCGATCGCCATCCACGACGAGACCGAGAAGCTGGCCGATGTCCCGGCCACCGCGCCGGCCGAGGAGATCTGACCCTCCTCCCCCAGCACGTACGAACGCCCCGTCCATCCGGACGGGGCGTTCGGCTTGCTCCACCCGGTCGTCAATTCCTGGGCTCGGACCGGTCAGGGAGGTCCGGGAGGCGGGTCCGCCGGCGTCTCGGAGCGCCACCGGGCACGCCAATCCGCCGCTTCCCACCCGTCCATGATGTAGATCCGCTCATGAACAATCTTCTCGCCACTGAAGTACATGAGGTTGACGGTGAACATCCACGGACGGCCGTCGTAGCTGATCAGGTTCTCGGCCACCACCAAGTCGTCCCTGCGAGTGATATTGCGAATGTGGAATTTCAGGTCGGCGGGATACATGGCTCGCCACTCCCGGAAGTTCTTGACGCCCTCGAAGCGTTCACCTGATTGCGGGAACTCGAGCACGGCGTCGTCGTGGTAGATCTCCTGCTCGACATCCGGGTCCTTGCCGCCGCCGGTTTCCCAGTGTCGCCGCAAGGCCTCGAGCAAAGCCGCATCGTCCATCATGCGTTCAACCTACGCATGGCGCGGTCGGTTCGTGCTCGATCTGCGAGGACCTCTCGAGCGCGGGCCCGAGTCAGTCGAGGTAGTCGCGCAGCACCTGGGAGCGGGACGGGTGGCGCAGCTTGCTCATGGTCTTGGACTCGATCTGGCGGATGCGCTCGCGGGTGACGCCGTAGACCTTGCCGATCTCGTCGAGGGTCTTGGGCTGGCCGTCGGTCAGTCCGAACCGCATCGAGACGACACCGGACTCGCGCTCGGAGAGCGTGTCGAGCACGGCGTGCAGCTGCTCCTGCAGGAGCGTGAACGAGACTGCGTCGGCGGGAACGATGGCCTCGGAGTCCTCGATGAGGTCGCCGAACTCCGAATCGCCGTCCTCGCCGAGGGGCGTGTGGAGACTGATCGGTTCGCGGCCGTACTTCTGGACCTCGACGACCTTCTCCGGCGTCATGTCGAGCTCGATCGCGAGCTCCTCGGGCGTGGGCTCACGACCGAGGTCCTGGAGCATCTGGCGCTGGACGCGGGCGAGCTTGTTGATGACCTCGACCATGTGCACCGGGATGCGGATCGTGCGGGCCTGGTCGGCCATCGCACGGGTGATGGCCTGACGGATCCACCACGTGGCGTACGTGGAGAACTTGAAGCCCTTGGTGTAGTCGAACTTCTCGACCGCACGGATCAGGCCGAGGTTGCCCTCCTGGATGAGGTCGAGGAAAAGCATGCCGCGACCGGTGTAGCGCTTGGCCAGTGAGACGACAAGTCGGAGGTTGGCCTCGAGGAGGTGGTTCTTGGCGCGGCGACCGTCGATGACGATCCACTCGAGCTCTTCGGTCATCTTGGCGGAGATACGTCCGCCCTTGCCGAGCTTCTCCTCCGAGAACAGGCCGGCCTCGATGCGCTTGGCGAGCTCGACCTCCTCCCCCGCGGTCAGCAGGGAAACCTTGCCGATCTGCTTGAGGTAGTCCTTGACCGGGTCGGCGGTGGCGCCGGCGACAAGCACCTGCTGGACCGGCTCATCGCTCTCATCGGCGGCCGACAGCGTGAAGCTGGACTCCTCGTCCTCCTTCAGCGTCGGGTCGTTCTTGAGGTCCTTCTCGAACTCCTCGTCCGGGATGTCCGGCAGAACCTTCTTGCCCTGGGCGTCGACCATGACGGTGCCCGGGTCGACCGCCGGGACCTCGAGCACTTCGGCGATGTCGACGGCGTCGACGGCCGCGGCAACATCCGGCTTGGCGTTCGCAGCCTTGTTGGCGGGTGCCTTCTTCGCGGGTGCCTTCTTGGCGGACGCTGACTTCTTGGCCGCCGGCGCCTTCTTGGCCGGAGCCTTTTTCGCCGCAGGTGCCTTGGCAGCGGGCGCTGTCTTCTTGGCGGGAGCCTTCTTGGTCACGGACTTGGTCGAGTTCGTCTTGGCGGCCGTAGTCGCGGTGGACTTCTTGGCGGCCTTCGCAGATGAGGACGTGGTCACAGTCTTTTCTGTTTTCGCGGGGGTCTTCTTGGGCGAGGACTTCTTGGCGGCCGGCTTCTTGGCCGGCGATGCGGGCTTCTTGGCCGGCGTTGCGGGCTTCTTGTCGTCCGCGGCCTTGCCGACGGGCAATCGACGTGAAACTGCGGAGCGAAGGCGAGATCCAGCGGCAGGGTTCACCGGCACGATCAACCTCACAGATCGGTAGAAGGGCGCAACAATGAGGCCTGTGGTCAACCTCTGGGACAAGTGTGCCACGCCTGTCCACACCTCCCGGTATGGACCTCGACAGGCTCAGTCGTCGCCGCCACCGGTGGGCCATCCATGCACCGGCTCGTTGCGGTGCATGAGCTCCTGGTACCGCCGAGTGGTGTCCTTCATGGCCGAGAGGCGGTCTCCGGCCGCGGCCTCCAGACGGTGCTCGAAGTCGTCGATCAGCCACGTGGCGCCGTTCCGTCCGGTGATGCACCGCTGTTCGACCACGCCGAGCAGGCGGTCGCGCACCTCGACGTCGACACCCATCTGCTCCAGCCCCGAGTGCGCGAGCGGCAGGAGGTGGCGCAGGACCAGCTCGCGCACCGGCGCCGTGCCCACTGACGGCCAGTAGAGCTCGGTGTCGATGCCGGTGCGAGCGGCCTGGTGGAAGTTGTCCTCTGCCGCCCGGAAGGACAGCTGTGACCACAGCGGACGGTCGCTCGACCCGATCACCGTCACCAGGCCGTAGAAGAGCGCGGCGTTCGCCATCGTGTCCACGAGGGTCGGACCCGCCGGCAGCAGCCGGTTCTCGATGCGCAGGTGCGGACGGCCGTCAGGAGTGTCGTAGATGGGCCGGTTCCAGCGGTAGATCGTGCCGTTGTGCAGCCGCAGCTCGGGCAGGTTCGGCACCCGGCCGCCCTCGAACTCCTCGACCGGGTCCTCGTCGTCGACGATCGGGAGCAGTGCCGGGTAGTACCGCACGTTCTCCTCGAACAGGTCGAACACCGAGGTGATCCAGCGTTCGCCGAACCAGACCCGCGGCCGAACCCCCTGGACCTTCAGCTCCTCGCTCCGCGTGTCAGTGGCTTGCTCGAACAGCGGGATGCGCGTCTCGTGCCAGAGGTGGCGACCGAGCAGGAACGGCGAGTTGGCCCCCACCGCCACCTGCACACCGGCGATCGCCTGGGCAGCGTTCCACCGCGGAGCGAAGTCGTCGGGCTCCACCTGCAGGTGCAGCTGGGTGCTCGTGCAGGCCGCCTCGGGAATGATCGTGTCGGCCGTGGTGTCCAGCCGGTCGACACCGTCGATGACGATCTCGATGTCCTCGCCTCGCGCGGCCAGGATCTGCTCCGACAGCAGGTGATAGCGCGGGTTCGGCGCGATCGCCTCACGCGCCAGGTGCTCAGGTCGCAGCGTCGGCAGGATGCCGATCATGATCAGGTTGGTCCCGACGCTCCTGGCACGCGACTGGGCGATGTTGAGGTCCTGGCGGACCGCCTCCTCGAGCTCGGTGAGGCCCGACCCGGCGGCCCGCCGTGGTGGCACGTTGATCTCGATGTTGAACAGACCGAGCTCGGTCTGGAAGTCCTCGTCGGCGATCGCCTCGAGCGCCTCGGCGCTCTTCATGGCGGGGTCGCCGTGATCGTCGACGAGGTTGAACTCGATCTCAACGCCCACATGCGGGTGCTCGACCGAGAAATCGTGGTCACTGAGCATCCGGGCGAACACGTCGAGACATCGACGCACCTTGGCGCGGTAGCGCGTGCGGTCCTCGCGGGTGAACTCTCGGTCGTCGACGTCCTGACCCATGGGCCAAGACTAGGGCGTGTTTCCCTGTCCGGTTCGGAAGTGAGCGGTACGCCGGGCCCGATCCGGCAAGGCCGAGGAAGGAGGCGGCCTGGTCTTGTGCGGCGACTGACGAGAACGCCGCCGGTCGGGATTCGGCGTGACGCGAGCCCGGACCGGACAGGGAAGCGCGCCCTTAGGGTGCCGATTGGGCAGAGGCGCGTTCCCCGAGAAGGAAAGGCCGCCACGACGACGGCGGGACCCCACCCTCGAGCATCCGCAGAAGCAACCCGGCCAGCGTGTAGTAGCGATCGATGGCGAGCGCACGCTCGGCCGCGATGAGGGCGAGCGCGCCGTCTCCGGACAGCCACGACGCGAAGCCGGCCAGGGTCAGAGACGGCGGCGACAACATCGGTGGGGCGCACCGCGCCACGTGCGACCAGAGTCCGACCATGTCCAACGCCCGGTCCGGCGTGATGAGCGCCCAGAGCGCGTCTCGCACCGGGATGGTGGTCGCCCAGACGGCGAGTCGGAGCGCCTGTTCGTCCGTGAGTCGCCGACGCGCTTGTGCTGCGGCCAAGGCCGGCGCGAGGTCCGTCATACCCACCTCCACGACGGTCCGATCGGGGTTGGTGCTCAGCGAGGCCGCGATCTGCGCCGCGACGTTCTCGGTGGCAATGTCCAGCCAGCGACGCCGCTGACCGGACACGGACTCGAGCTTCGCCGCGACCGCGGCACGGTTCGGCAGGATCTCCTGACCTTCGGCGATGGCTTGCACGACCGCCAGGTGGTGCCCGGACGTCTCGTAAGGAACGCCGTTCGGGTGGCAGTCGTCGAACGTGGTCCAGTACCGCTCACCGTCCGCCCACGCGCTGACGACGGGGCTGATGCTGCCCAGGCGGTTCTCGATGGCCGGAACCAGACGCGCGGCGATGTCGCGCTGTGGCGTGACCGCGAGGATGATCGCGCCCTCGGCTCCCTGGTGAGCGAGGTGGGCCACGACCTGCTCGGCCGCCACGTCGATGTGTCGCTCGGCCGGGATGTCCATGCGCATCCGGAAGCCGAGGCGGTGGCGTGGTCCGGACGCGGCGATGGCGACGACGGAGTCCTCCGGCGTGAAGCCGAACAACGCCGGCAACGTGTTGATGAGGTCGGGGACGTCGTGGGCCGTGAACACCGGAATGTCATGCGTCATCGCGCCACCATCGTCGGCTCACGCCCTCGCGTCAGTTGCCCCGCGAGAACCTGTGGACGGCGACCCCATGTGGACGACGACGTCGCCACGACACAGGTCAGAATGGCGCCATGCGGTCCACGGCGTCGATCATGCACCTCGACCTCGACGCCTTCTTCGCGTCCGTCGAGCAGCGCGACAAGCCGTCGCTGCGGGGCAAGCCGGTCATCGTCGGTGGCATCGGTCCGCGCGGTGTCGTGGCCACGGCGTCCTACGAGGCCCGCGTGCACGGAGTGCGGTCGGCCATGCGCACCGCCGAGGCCCGCGCGAGGTGTCCGCACGCGGCCTTCCTGGGCGGGCGCTTCGAGGCCTACCGAGAGGCCAGCCGCCTCGTCATGGAACGTCTGCGCGAGGAGTCCGGGCTCGTCGAGCCGCTGTCGCTCGACGAGGCGTTCGTCGACCTCGCCGCATCCCCCACGTTCGATCCCGATCGCATCGTCGACGTGGTGGGCGGGATCCGCGCCGACATCGCCGACCTCACCCACGGACTGACCGCATCGGTCGGCGTCGCCTCCTCGAAGCTGATGGCCAAGATCGCCAGCGAGATCAACAAGCCCGACGGCATGTTTCTCGTCGCCCCCGGCACCGAGTCTGACGTGCTCGGCCCGATGCAGGCCACGGCCATTCCGGGCGTCGGGCCGGCTACGGCCGAGCGACTGCGGCGTGTCGGCATCAGCACGGTCGAGGACCTTCGCGCCCCTAGCGAGGACGAGCTCGTCCGGCTGCTCGGGGTCTCGGCGGGAGCGTCGCTCTGGAAGTTGGCCCGGGCGATCGACGACCGTCCGGTCGTGGCCGAGCGGGAGACGAAGTCGGTGAGCGTCGAGGACACCTTCGAGCACGACATCACCGACCGCATCCTCTTGACGCAGGAGGTCGACCGCATGTCGCGCGCAGTCGGGGAACGGCTGCGCCGTCACGGCCTGTCCGGCCGCACGGTCACGCTCAAGGTGCGACACCACGACTTCGAGACGCACACCAGGTCGAGCACCCTGCGAGCACCCACCGACAGCACGCGACTGCTCGCCGAGACGGCACGCGGCCTTCTCGACGGCGTCGATCTCGCCGGTGGGCTCCGGCTGCTCGGAGTCGGTGTCAGCGGCCTCGCCGACTGGGTTCAGGACGACCTGTTCACCGAGCCCGACGAGGCGGACCGGAGCGGCGACGCCGAGCCTGAGCTCCGTCCCCGGCAACGGTCCGTGCGCTGGTACCCCGGCCAGGACGTCCACCACGCCCAGCACGGCGACGGATGGGTGTGGGGCGCCGGCCTCGGACGCGTCACGGTGCGTTTCGAGACCCGCCTCACGCCACCCGGACCGGTCCACACCTTCGCCGAGAACGATGCCGTCCTGACACCTGGGTACGGCGGTCCGGACTCCTGCGCCCCGGATACGGTCGAGACATGAGTCAGCCTCCCGTCGCCCAACCCTCGGTGGCCCAACCTCCAGTGGCCCAGCCTCCAGTGGCACAGCGCCGTCCGGTCGTTCGCCGTCACCACGGCGACGAGGTCGTCGACGAGTACGAGTGGCTCCGCGACGCCGAGGATCCGGACACGATCGCCTACCTCGAGGCCGAGAACGCCTGGGCCGAGCAGCAGACGGCACACCTGGCCGATCTGCGCGAGCAGATCTTCGAGGAGATCCGTTCCCGCACCCTCGAGACCGATCTGTCGGTTCCGGTGCGGCACGGCGACTGGTGGTACTACTCGCGCACCGTCGAGGGCCAGCAGTACGCGATCAGGTGCCGGTGTCCCATCGGTGACGTCTCGTCGTGGGACCCGCCCGCGCTCGAAGCCAGAAGCACGATCGACGATGAGCAGGTCCTGCTCGACTCGAACGCCGAGGCGGAGGGCCACGACTTCTTCTCTCTCGGCGGTTTCAGCCTCAGCGACGACGACACCCTGCTGGCCTGGTCGGTCGACACGGTCGGCGACGAGCGCTACACGATCCGCGTCAAGGATCTGCGCACGGGCCAGCTGCTCCCGGACACCGTCACAGGAACGAGTGGAGGCGTCACGTGGTCCGCCGATGCGACTCACCTCTTCTACACGACCGTCGACGACGCCTGGCGGCCGTTCCGCGTGTGGCGGCACGAGCTCGGCGCCACCGGTGACGACACGTTGGTGCACGAGGAGACCGACGAGCGCTTCTTCACCGGTGTCGGACGCACCCAGTCCGAGCGCTACCTCGTCATCGGATCGTCGTCAAAGGTCACCAGCGAGGTGCGGGTGCTCGAGTCCGACGACCCCGAGGGCGAGTTCCGCATCGTCCTGCCGCGCGTCAGCGGCGTCGAGTACTCACTCGAGCACGCTCGACTCCGCGGCGAGGATGTCTTCCTGCTGCTGCACAACCGCGACGCCCTCAACTTCGAGCTCGTCGGCGTCCCCGTCGACGGACCCTACGACGATCCCACCGTGCTCATCCCCCACCGCGACGACATCCGGCTCGAGGACGTCGACGTGTTCGCACGTCAGCTCGTCGTCTCCTACCGGAGCGACGCGATCGCCCGCATAGCAGTCACGCTCCTGGACGACGAGGCCCCGAACGGGCTCGCGGATCCACACGAGATCGACTTCGGCCAGGAGCTGTTCACGTCCGGCGTCGGAGCCAATGCCGAGTGGGACCAGCCACTCGTGCGGGTGGGATTCGGCTCGTTCGTCACGCCGGCCACCGTGTACGACTACGCGGTCGCCACCGGCGAGCTGATCCTTCGCAAGCAGGCGCCCGTGCTCGGCGGCTACGACCCGGACGACTACGAGCAGCACCGCAGCTGGGCCACCGCCGACGACGGCACGCAGGTCCCGGTGTCGATCGTCTGTCGAGCCGGCACGCAGCGGGACGGGCGATCCCCGGCCCTGCTCTACGGATACGGGTCGTACGAGGCGAGCATGGATCCCGGCATGTCGGTGCCACGGCTGTCGTTGCTCGACCGCGGCTTCGTGTTCGCGATCGCCCACGTACGAGGCGGCGGCGAGCTCGGCCGGAGCTGGTACGAGCAGGGCAGACTCCTGCACAAGAAGAACACCTTCACCGACTTCGTGGCAGCGGCACGACATCTCGCCGACGAAGGCTGGACGTCGGCCGATCGCCTCATCGCCGAGGTCGGCAGCGCCGGTGGCCTGCTGATGGGCGCGGTGGCGAACCTCGCGCCACAGGCCATCACCGGCATCGTGGCCAGCGTGCCGTTCGTCGACGCGCTCACGTCGATCCTCGACCCGTCGTTACCGCTCACCGTCATCGAGTGGGACGAGTGGGGCGACCCCCTCCACGACCCCGATGTCTACGCCTACATGAAGTCGTACACGCCGTACGAGAACGTGGCGGCCCGCGACTACCCCGCCATCCTCGCGGTCACGAGCCTGCACGACACCCGCGTCCTGTTCGTCGAGCCCGCCAAGTGGGTGGCGCGGCTGCGCGCCACCGCCACCGGCGACGCTCCGCTGCTGCTCAAGACCGAGATGAACGCCGGTCACGGCGGTGTCAGCGGTCGATACGCGGCCTGGCGGGAGCGAGCCTGGGAGCTGGCCTGGATCATCGACACCGGAACGCGCCACGTGTAACGACAAGAGTGCAACTAAGAACACACTGAGAGCGGAATCAGCGGGCCACCTGCGGCGTTGCACCAGTATCGACACCGTTTTGGAGGCGTTTCATGACCGTCACGAAGACCGAGAGCATCGAGGGCAAGGACAGCGTCGGCATGTACCTGTCCGAGATCGCTCGCACCCCCCTGCTCGACGCTGCTCGGGAGGTCGAGCTCAGCAAGACGATCGAGGCCGGTCTGTACGCCCGTCACCTGCTCGCTGAGGGCCGCATCGGCCGCGCGAAGGGCGGAGCGCCCAAGCGTGCCTCCGAGGAGGAGCTGCGGTGGATCGCCGAGGAGGGTGAACGCGCGCAGCAGGAGTTCGTCCAGGCCAACCTGCGCCTCGTCGTCTCGATCGCCCGCAAGTACGGACGTTCGGCGATGCCGATGCTCGACTTGGTGCAGGAGGGCAACACCGGCCTCATCCGTGCAGTCGAGAAGTTCGACTACGTCAAGGGCTTCAAGTTCTCCACATACGCCACCTGGTGGGTCCGTCAGGCCATCACCCGCGGCATCGCGCAGCAGGCCCGGGTCGTCCGCCTCCCCGTGCACGTCGTCGAGGAGCTCAACCAGGTCACAGCAGCGCGCCGCAACCTGGAGCGTCAGCTCGGCTACGAGCCAGAGCCGCACGAGATCGCCACAGAGCTCGACATGGATGTCGACCGGGTCATCGACCTGCTCTCGTGGGGACGTGACCACGTCAGCCTCGACACGCCTGTCGACGAGGACGGCGACACCTCACTCGGCGACCTCATCGCCCG
>NZ_JBOHDT010000004.1:0-7638 GCF_050700635.1 Aeromicrobium sp. | reverse complement strand
AGGCGACCTGCACCTCGCACCTTCGAGCCACGCCGGAGGCCACGATATTCTTGGCGACGAAGCGCGCGTAGTAACTGGCCGATCGATCGACCTTGCTCGGGTCCTTGCCGCTGAAAGCGCCGCCGCCGTGGCGGGCGATGCCGCCGTAGGTGTCGACGATGATCTTGCGGCCGGTCAGGCCGGAGTCGCCGTGCGGGCCGCCGATGACGAAGCGCCCGGTCGGGTTGATCAAAAAGCGCGTCTCGCCGTCCATCAGCTCGGGCGTCTCGTCGCACGCGAAGCCGAACATCAGGCCCTGGTCGCCGGCGCCCTGGAGGTCGAGCGGGTCGACCGAGCTCCCGGCCCGGGTCTCATGAGCGGTGTCGACGCCTTGGGCGATGTCAGCCGACTGCGCGTCCAGGGTGACCTGAACAGCGCAGGACTCGCCGTCGAAGCCCTTGACCGACGAGTCGTACCCGATCTCCAGAACACGGTCACGAACGACGCGGGCGATGTCGACGTACGCCTCGGTGGTGACCTCACCTCCGACGAGCACCATGCCGGTGGTGACGAACGTCTCGCAGGCGACGCGGCTCTTGGGGTCCTGGTCGAGCAGGGCGTCGAGGACGCTGTCGCTGATCTGGTCGGCGATCTTGTCCGGGTGACCCTCGGTCACGGACTCGGACGTGAAGAAGCGGCTCACTCAAGTTCTCCTGGAAGCAAATCGGTGCCGGCGGAGTGCCCGCCGGTCAAACCCTGGATGGCAGTCTAGACGGATCGTCCACATGCTGATGCCACGGTCCGCATGCTGGTGGCTACTCGACCAGCTCGGCGACCGCGTCCCAGACCGCGTGTGCCACCTCGATCTTGGGGCCGAGTGGCACCTGGGTGACCGAGACGTCCGCACCGAGGATGACAGCCTCGTTGTCGTCGCGACCGAAGACGCGCTCACCGCCGACGTCGTTGACGACCAGCAGGTCGCAACCCTTGCGCTCGAGCTTCGCGCGGGCGTGGTCGAGCACCGACCCGGACGCGTCGCCGGTCTCTGCCGCGAACCCGACGACCACCGGGCGCTTGCTGACGCGGGTTTGCACCAGCTCGACCAGGATGTCCGGGTTCTCGACCAGGGAGATCTGCGGCGTGCTCCCGTCGTGCGTCTTCTTGATCTTGGACTCGACCCGGGTGTCGGGGCGGAAGTCGGCCGGGGCCGCCGCCATCACCACGACGTCGGCGTCGGCGGCCGCCAGCAGGACCTCGCGGCGGAGATCTTCGGTGCTCACCACCCGCACCACGTCGGCACCGGCGGGATCGGGCAACGACACGTTGGCCGCGACGACGGTGACCGTCGCTCCGCGTGCCACGGCAGCCTCGGCCAGCGCGTAGCCCTGCCGGCCGGACGAGCGGTTGCCCAGGAAACGGACCGGGTCGAGGAACTCGCGCGTACCGCCCGCGGACACGACCACGTGTCGGCCGGCGAGGTCGTGGGGCCGGGCAGCGAGGGCGTTCAACGCCGCGGCGAAGATCTCCTCCGGCTCAGGGAGACGACCCTTACCGGTGTCGACACCCGTGAGCCGACCGGACGCGGGCTCGAGCACGACGATGCCCCTGGATCGCAGGGCCTCGACGTTCGCACGCGTGGCCGCGTTCTCCCACATCTCCGTGTGCATGGCCGGAGCCATGACGACCGGACAGCGGGCGGTCAGCAAGGTGTTGGTCAGGAGGTCGTCGGCGAGACCGTGCGCCGCCTTGGCGAGCACGTTGGCCGTGGCCGGCGCCACGAGGACGAGGTCGGTCAGCTGACCGAGCCGCACATGTGGCACCTCGTGGACGTCGTCGAAGACGTCGGTACGCACCGGACGACCGGAGAGCGCCTCCCAGGTGGGCGCGCCGACGAACTTGAGCGCGGCCTCGGTGGGCACGACCGTGACGTCGTGGCCGGACTCGGTGAACAGACGCAGCAACGAGGCGGCCTTGTAGGAGGCGATGCCGCCGGACACGCCGAGGATGATCTCGCTCATCCGTGCCTCCTGTTGCCGGGAGGGCTCAGGCCTCCTCGGCCTCGATGTCCTCGACCGTCAGGAGGTCGTTGTTGATCTCGCGCAGCGCGATCGACAGCGGCTTCTCCTGCACGTGCGTCTCCAGTAGCGGGCCGACGTACTCGAGCAGACCCTCTCCGAGCTGGGAGTAGTAGGCGTTGATCTGACGAGCGCGCTTGGCGCTGTACAGCACGAGCTTGTACTTGGAGTCAGACTTCTCCAGGAGGTCGTCGATGGGCGGGTTGGTGATGCCCTCGGCGACGGAGCGCGTGGTGGTCACAAAGCCTCACAGAAATGGGGTTGGCATGCGTATTCGTCACGGCTGACTGCCGGACCTGATCAAGTCTACCAAGGCTTCGCACGCCGAGGCGACATCGGTGTTGACGATGGTGACGTCGAACTCCTGCTCGGCCGCCATCTCGTCGCGTGCCGTCTCGAGCCGGCGAGCGCGTTCCTCGGCGCCCTCGGTGCCCCGACCCACGAGTCGCCGTTCGAGCTCTCTCTGGTTCGGGGGCGCGAGAAAGACCATCATCGCCTCGGGCATGCGCTCGCGTATCTGCCGAGCGCCCTGCAGATCGATCTCGAGCAGGGCGGGGCGACCTGCGGCGAGCCGTTCCTCCACCGGCACGCGCGGCGTGCCATAGCGAGCCGCGCGGTGCACGACGGCCCACTCGAGCAGCCCGTCGTCGGCGATCAGCCGGTCGAACTCGTGGTCGTCGACGAAGTGGTAGTGCAGGCCGTCGACCTCGCCCGGGCGGGGCTGGCGCGTGGTGACGGAGACGGAGATCCAGATGTCGGGATGCTGCTCGCGCACACAGGCCGCCACCGTGCCCTTGCCGACCGCAGTGGGGCCGGCAAGGACGACGAGGCGGGAGCGATGCTGGGCAGGTGGCTGGGTGGGCGGGGAGGACCCGTCAGCCACGAGACCCCGCTGCGGGTTTCTCGCCCCTGCCGCTGAACTCGCGCAGCAGCGCCTGGACCTGGTTGGCGCCCAGACCGCGCAGCCGGCGACTGTCGGCGATGCCGATGCGGTCCATGATCTCCTTGGCCCGGACCTTGCCGACGCCGGGCATCGACTGCAGAAGATCCCTGACCCTCAGCTTGGCGATGACCTCGTTGAACTTGGCTTCCTGGATGACCTCGGCGAGCGTGGCCCCAGAGTTCTTGAGGCGGTTCTTCACCTCGGCTCGCATCTGACGCGCTTGTGCTGCCTTCTCGAGTGCTGCCTGACGTTGCTCCGGAGTCAAGACGGGGAGTGCCACAACTTCACCTCTCTGTTGGACAGGAACTCACGATCACGTGAGTGTGATCTCGCATTCCTGCTTGACATTCTTCACGACGGCCCGGCGTTGCTGGGTCGTCTTGTTGAACGCCTCATACGCGTTGTTGAGCGATTTGAGCTGTCCCGTGCTGAGCTTCTTGACCCTGTCCACGTCCGACATCTCCTCCAGCTTGATGCCGACCTTGTCCTGGGCGTTCAGCACGGATGCGGTGACCTCGGCCAGCTCCGTCCAGTCCTTCTTGACGGCGGGTGGCGAGACCTTGGCGACCGACCGGAACGCTCGCGCGTACGAGCGGTAGGCGGCTGTCGTGCGGTTCTCCCCGAGAGAGTTCAGTGTCGTCTTCTGATCCTTGACGGCCGTGCAGTACGGGCTGTCACCGCCACACGCGGTCAGGGTGCTGACCGCGAGAACGGTCGTGATCAGGCCGGCGACGGCATGCATCATGCAGAACTCCTCGACTTGCGGTGCATCTCCAGCGAGCGTACAAGTTCGGCGTTGACGCGGGCAGCAGAATCGCGGAGTGCATCGACGTCGGGTCCGTCGGCCAAAACCCCTCGTGACGTGGACGGAAGCACATGGTCGGCGACCGAGCCGAACAACCGCACGACGTCGTCGATGGTGCCACCCTGCGCGCCGAGCCCGGGCGCGAGCAACGGGCCGTTGATGGCGAGGTCCTCCTCGGTCGAGCCGATCGTGGCCCCCACGACCGCCCCGAACGGGCCCATCGGCGTCTGGTCACCGTTGAGCGACTTCAGCTGGGCCAGGATGCGCCCGGCGACGGTGACGTCGTCGCTCACCGCCTGCTGAACCTCGGGGCCTTCCTCGTTCGAGGTAAGGGCCAGCACGAAGACGCCGCCGTCGTTCTGCTCGGCGACCTCAAAGAACGGCTCGAGCGAGCCGAAGCCGAGGAACGGGCTGACGGTGACCGCGTCGGCGCACATCGGGCTGTCCTCGTCGAGGTACGCCTCGGCGTAGGCGGCCGCGGTGCTGCCGATGTCGCCGCGCTTGACGTCGAGCACGACCAGCGTGCCGGTGTGCCGCAGGTCCTGGATCGTCCGCTCGAGTACCGTCACCCCCCGTGAGCCGAAGCGCTCGAAGAAGGCGGACTGCGGCTTGACGAACCCGACCCGACCGGCGAACGCCTCGACACAGGTGGCGGCGAACCGCTCCAGCCCCTCCACCGAGTCGGGCAGGCCCCAGTCGTCGAGCAGCTGCGCGTGCGGGTCGATGCCCACGCACGCCGGTCCGTACGCATCCATCGCCGCCCGTGCACGCGACCCGAAGCTCATGACTCGCCGCGTCCCTTGCGGACGACCTCGGCCCATTCCTGCAGCGAGGCCACCTCGACGCGGTGCTCGATGAGTGCCTCGATGCCTTGCACCGCCGCGCCCAGGCCCTGCACGGTGGTGATGCATGGGATGCCCTCGGCCACAGCGGCCGTTCGGATCTCGTACCCGTCGACGCGGGGGCTGCCGCCCGCCGTGGTGCCGTGCGGCGTGTTGATGATGAGCTGGACGTCCTGCGCCTGGATCTTCTCGACGATCGTGCTGCCCGCGCCGTCCTGTTCCTCGTGCAGCTTGCGGATCACGGTGCTATCGACGCCGTTGCGCTTGAGCACCGACGCCGTGCCGCTGGTGGCCAGGATCTCGAAGCCGAGGTCGGCCAGCCGCTTCACCGGGAAGATCATGTGCCGCTTGTCGCGGTTGGCCACTGAGACGAAGACCTTGCCCGACGTCGGCAGGCCGTTCTGGGCGCCGGCCTGGCTCTTGGCGTACGCGATGCCGAAGCCGGCGTCGATGCCCATGACCTCGCCGGTCGACCGCATCTCCGGTCCCAGAACGGTGTCTACGTAGCGACCCTCGTACGTGCGGAACCGGTTGAACGGCATCACCGCCTCCTTGACCGCCACCGGCGCCGAGTCGGGCAGGGTGCCACCGTCGCCGGTGGCCGGGAGAACCCCGGCCTTGCGAAGCTCGTCGATCGACTCCCCCAGCATGACTCGCGCGGCCGCCTTGGCCAGCGGGGTGGCGGTGGCCTTGGAGACGAACGGCACGGTGCGCGACGCCCGTGGGTTTGCCTCAAGCACGAACAGCGTGTCGGAGGACAACGCGTACTGGATGTTGATGAGTCCGAGCACGCCGACACCCTGCGCGATCGCGAGCGTCGAGGCACGGATGCGCTCGACCTCCTCGCCGCCGAGCGTGATGGGCGGTAGCGCGCACGCCGAGTCGCCGGAGTGCACCCCGGCCTCCTCGATGTGCTCCATCACGCCGCCGAGGAACAGCTCGGTGCCGTCGTAGAGGGCATCGACGTCGATCTCGACCGCGTCGTCAAGGAAGCGGTCGACAAGCACCGGGTGAGCCGGTGAGATCTCGGTGGCGCGGCCGATGTAGTCCTTCAGCGTCGGCTCGTCGTAGACGATCTCCATGCCGCGGCCGCCCAGCACGTACGACGGACGCACCAGCACCGGGTAGCCGATGTCGTCCGCGATCCGCTTGGCGGCGTCGAACGTGGTGGCCATGCCGTGCTTGGGCGACGGCAGTCCGGCCTCGTCGAGAACGCTCCCGAACGCGCCGCGCTCCTCGGCCAGGTGGATGGCGTCTGGCGAGGTGCCGACGATCGGCACACCGGCGGCCTCCAGCCCGGCGGCGAGGCCGAGTGGCGTCTGCCCACCGAGCTGGACGATGACGCCGGCGATCGGACCGGCCTGCTGCTCCGCATGGACGATCTCGAGGACGTCCTCGAGCGTCAGCGGCTCGAAGTAGAGCCGGTCGGACGTGTCGTAGTCGGTGGACACGGTCTCGGGGTTGCAGTTGACCATGATCGTCTCGTAGCCGACCTCGGAAAGGGACAGCGCGGCGTGCACGCACGAGTAGTCGAACTCGATGCCTTGGCCGATGCGGTTGGGGCCGCTGCCCAGGATCAGCACGGCCGGACGCGTGCGCGGCTCGACCTCGGTCTCCTCGTCATAAGTCGAGTAGTGGTACGGCGTGCGGGCGGCGAACTCGGCGGCGCAGGTGTCGACCGTCTTGTAGACCGGGCGCACCCCGAGCGCATGCCGCACCCCGCGCACGACCTCGGCGCTCATGTCGCGGAGCTTGCCGAGCTGCTCGTCGGAGAACCCGTGCCGCTTCGCGCGGCGCAGCAGCGGCAAGGTCAGCTCGTCGGCGTCGAGGATCTCCATGGCGACCTCGTTGATCAGCAGGAGCTGGTCGATGAACCAGGGGTCGATCGCGGTGGCATCGAAGATCTCCTTCAGGCTCGCGCCCGCCCGCAGAGCGTCCATGACCTTCTTGAGCCGGCCGTCGTGCGGGACCCGGATCGCCGCCAGGAGCGCGTCCTTGTCGAGGTCGACCCACTGGTGGCTCCAGTCGAACGGGGCGGACGGGCTCTCCAGACTGCGAAGCGCCTTCTGCAGCGCCTCGGTGAAGTTGCGCCCGATCGCCATGGCCTCGCCCACGGACTTCATGTGGGTGGTGAGTGTGGCGTCGGCGGCTGGGAACTTCTCGAACGCGAACCGTGGCACCTTGACGACGACGTAGTCGAGGGTTGGCTCGAAGCTCGCCGGCGTCTCGCGGGTGATGTCGTTGGGGATCTCGTCGAGGGTGTAGCCGATCGCGACTTTCGCGGCAATCTTCGCAATGGGGAATCCGGTCGCCTTCGAGGCGAGAGCCGAGGATCTCGAAACTCGGGGATTCATCTCGATGACGACGATGCGACCGTCGTCCGGGTTGACCGCGAACTGGATGTTGCAGCCGCCGGTGTCGACGCCGACCTCGCGGATGACGCCGACCGCGATGTCGCGCAGTCGCTGGAACTCCACGTCCGTGAGCGTCATTGCCGGTGCAACGGTGATCGAGTCGCCGGTGTGGACGCCCATCGGGTCGAGGTTCTCGATCGAGCAGACGATCACCACGTTGTTTGCGCGGTCGCGCATCACCTCCAGCTCGAACTCGTCCCAGCCGCGGATCGAGTCCTCCACGAGCACCTGGCCGATCGGTGACTCGGCGAGCCCGCGCTCGACCTGCCGGTGGAGCGCATCGAGGTCGTCCGCGAACCCGCCGCCGTGACCGCCGAGGGTGAACGCAGGGCGGATCACGGCCGGCACGGGCAGCCCGTCGAGGTCGTCGAGCGACTCGACGATGCGCGAGGTCGGTACCTCGAGACCGCAGCTTCGTACCGCATCGCGGAACAGCTGGCGATCCTCCGCGCGGTGGATCACGTCGATCCGCGCGCCAAGCAGCTCGACGCCGAGCTCCTCGAGGACCCCGGCGGCGTCAAGCTCGACCGCGAGGTTGAGCGCGGTCTGTCCGCCCAGCGTGGGCAGCAGCGCGTCGGGT
>NZ_JBOHDT010000003.1:0-33376 GCF_050700635.1 Aeromicrobium sp. | reverse complement strand
CGCTCGGTGACCTTGGCGATCGCGATCTCCTCGATGATCTCCTCGACGGTGGAGGCCTCGGACTCCACGCAGCCGGTCAGCGTCAGGTCACCGACCGTGCGGAAGCGAACGGTGCGCTCCTCGGCCGTCTCGTTGCCCTTGCACGGGTTGAACTCGGACTCGGTGAGCAGCATGCCGTCGCGCTCGAAGACGCGGCGCTGGTGAGAGAAGTAGATCGAGGGGATCTCGATCTGCTCGCGGCCGATGTAGTGCCAGATGTCGAGCTCGGTCCAGTTCGAGAGCGGGAAGATGCGCATGTGCTCGCCGCTGTGCAGCTTGCCGTTGTAGAGGCTCCACAGCTCCGGGCGCTGGTTCTTGGGGTCCCACTGGCCGAACTCGTCGCGGTGCGAGTAGACGCGCTCCTTGGCGCGGGCCTTCTCCTCGTCGCGACGACCGCCACCGAACGCCGCGGTGAATCCGCCCTCCTCGATCGCGTGCAGCAGGGTGCCGATCTGCAGACGGTTGCGCGACGTCTTGCCGTCGTCGACCACGATGCCGTCGGCGATCGCCTCCTCGACCGAGGCGACGATGAGGCGGACGCCGAGGCGGTCGACCCACTCGTCGCGGGTCTGCAGCACCTCGGGGAAGTCGTAGCCGGTGTCGACCTGGAGCACCGGGAACGGCAGCTTGGCGGGGTAGAACGCCTTCTCGGCCAGACGCATCATCGTGATGGAGTCCTTGCCGCCGGAGAACATGAGCACCGGCTTCTCGAGCTCGGCGGCGACCTCACGGAAGATGTGGATCGACTCGGACTCCAGCTCGTCTAGCTGGCTCAGGCGGTAGTCGACGTGCGTCTGCATGCGAACAAGGGTGCCATCTCCCGGGTTGCGGCTCATCACCGCTCCGTCTGTTGAGACTTCCGACGGTCTCGCGTGCAGGTGGGAGAGCGTCGAGGGCACCGGTGCGAATGGCACAATGACCCTCGTGCCTGAATCCGACCGCTCACGTCCGCAGTACACGCCGACGCCGCGTGAGCTCGATGACGTCGAGCTGCTGCGGATGGGTGTGCTGAGCCCGCTGGAGGGCTTCGAGGGTGCTGACGGCGAGGTCACGCTGTCGGTGCCCGAGACCCTCGTGGAGTGGGCTCGAGAGCGCGGCGGGCTGGAGATCACCGACCCTGAGGGGGTCCCGCTGGCCA
Source organism: Aeromicrobium sp. (assembly GCF_050700635.1). Taxonomy (GTDB): domain Bacteria; phylum Actinomycetota; class Actinomycetes; order Propionibacteriales; family Nocardioidaceae; genus Aeromicrobium. The sequence goes on along the minus strand of NZ_JBOHDT010000003.1, from coordinate 32,199 downwards.
CGGTCTCGGTCGACGACACCTATCCGGCCGGTCCCGGCCTCACCGGCATCGTCGGCGAGGTGGGCTCGCTGCCCGGTCACATCCGGCGAGCGTTCGGCCGCCTGTACGTTCCGCCGTCAGCATCGCGCACCCGTCTGACGGCGTCCACGATCACAGTCCCGGTCGATGCGCCGCTCACGGCGAGCGACCTCGCCGCGCTTCAACGAGAGGCCGGCGACCGTCCGGTGCTCTTCCTCGTTCTTGCCGGCGCCGGGTCGCCACGCGGACTCTCGCCGCACGGCCTCATCCGTGCGACCGTCGCCGCAGCGAAGGGCTTCCCCGACTCCAACATCATCGCCGTGCCCGCGGCCGTTCGAGAGAGCGAGAGCCACGACCTCGCGTTCCGCCGGCAGGTGGTGGCGGCCTACGCACCGGGCGACGTCTACTGGCCGGTCGGCGACGGCCCGTTGACCGACGCCGTCGAGGCTGTGGTCGCCGACGACCGTCCGCTCGGGCTCGACCAGGGCCTCGTCGTGTTCTTCACCGGCCTGTCCGGCAGCGGCAAGTCGACCTTGGCGCAGGCGCTCAGCAACTGGCTCCTCGAGACCGGCGGCCGGTCCGTTTCCCTGCTCGACGGTGACATCGTCCGCCGCAACCTCTCGCGAGGGCTCAGCTTCTCCCGCGAGGACCGTGAGGCGAACATCGAGCGCATCGGCTGGGTGGCCGCCGAGATCGCCCGCCACGGCGGTCTGGCCATCTGCAGCCCCATCGCGCCCTTCGACCACACCCGCAAGGCGGCGCGCTCGATGGCTGACGAGGTCGGCGCCGCGTTCGTGCTCGTCCACGTCGCCACGCCACTCGAGGAGTGCGAGCGTCGTGACCGCAAGGGTCTGTACGCGAAGGCCCGCCGCGGCGAGATCGAGCAGTTCACCGGCATCTCGTCGCCGTACGAGGTGCCCGTCGACGCAGATCTCGCCATCGACACCACCAACCGCTCCATCGACGACGTGCTCAGCGAGATCCTCGCGTTCCTCGTCGGCCGTGGCTGGCTCCCCGTCGCAGAGCGCGACGCGGTCACCCTCGGGGCCACATGACCCCCGACATCTTGAGCCCAGACATCGCCGCGCTGCTGGTCACCAGCTTCGCCATCGGGATCGTCATCGGTCTCACCGGCATGGGCGGTGGCGCCCTGATGACGCCGGCCCTCATCTTCCTCGGCGTACCGCCCACGTCTGCCGTCGCGAACGACCTGGTGGCGGCCGCCGTCAACAAGTCAACTGGCGCCGCCGTGCACTGGCGGGAGGGCTCACCCCATCGCGGCATCGCCACCTGGCTGATCGCCGGATCGCTGCCCACGGCGTTCGCCGGTGCGTTCATCGTCCAGGCTGCCGGCGAAGGTGAGGAGCGGGACGCGTTCCTCAAGGTGGCAATCGGCATCACCCTCCTGATCGCGGCCTGCACCTACGCGCTGCGCCTGTACGTCGAGATGCGGCGCAAGGCTCTGGGTCAGACGGTCGTGAGCGCCGAGCCGACCGTGCGGCCGCTGCCGACCCTCCTGGTCGGCGCGTTCGGCGGTCTGCTGGTCGGCATCACCTCGGTCGGGTCGGGCAGCGTCATCATGGTGGTCCTGCTGGTCCTGTACCCAGCGCTGGCTGGCGTCCGGCTCGTCGGCACCGACCTCGTGCAGGCGGTACCGCTCGTGACCGCTGCCGCGATCAGCCACGTCATCGTCACCGGCATCGACCCGGCGGTGCTGATTCCGCTTGTCGTCGGTGGCACGCCCGGCACCTTCCTCGGGGCACGGCTGGCCAATCGGGTGTCGCAGTCGATCGTCCGGCGCGGCATTGTTCTGGTGCTCTTCCTGACCGGCCTGTCGATGCTGAAGGTGCCGCCGTGGGGCGTCGCACTGGCCGCCGCAGTGGGCTTGGTGGTGGCCCCGCTGGTGTGGCGGATGCTCCGCACCAGGCTCGCCGTCAGCGCCGAGGGGCGGAAAGATCGCCCTCTGGACGGAGATCCGGGAGCGTGACGCCGGAGGATCTTGGCGACCCCAGCGCCTGCGACTGAGCCCGGGCGGGCGTCGCTTTAGGCCGCGTCTAACTGATCTCCTTGTCCGACTTGAGCACCTCGTGGGGGTACTTCTTGATGTAGGACTGCATTCTGTCCTTCTTCATCGCGGTGAAGAGCTCCTTGGACTTGAGCTCGTCCAGCCGGACGACGCTGCCGAGTCCGGGGACGGTCTCGGTGCCGGCGACCGGCGCGGTCATGAAGGTCACGTCCTTGGCCTTCGTCCCGCGCAGCGACAGCGCGAGTCCCCGCATGTCACCGGAGTTCCACTCGGCGTCGACGGTGAGGTTCTCGGTGAGCGCGGACAGGGTGGCGACGAGCTTGGCCGGATTGCGCGTGGTGCCCTTGGCGAGCATCTTCTTCATCATCGCGCGCAGGAAGTTCTGCTGACGGGCGATCCGGTCGAAGTCGCCGCGCAGAAGGCCGTAGCGCGTGCGCACGTAGGCGAGGGCCTTCTTGCCTTCCAGGTTCTGCTGGCCGGCCTCCCACTGGATCTTCTGGCTGGGGTCGAAAAAGGGCCGCGGGATGTAGACCGGTACGCCGCCGACAGCGTGGGAGAGGTCCTTGAATCCGGCCCAGTCGATGATGGCAAGGTGGCGCATCCGGACGTTGGTGAGGTGCTCGACCGTCGAGATCGTGCCGGTGGGACCGTAGAACGAGAAGGCGGCGTTGACCTTCTCCTCCCGGGTCGCGGTGCCCTTGGAGTCGTAGATGGTGGTGTAGGTGTCGCGGGGGATGGACACGAGGTAGACGTGCTTTCGGTCCGCGGAGATGTGGACGATCATCAAGGTGTCGCTGCGGTACTTGCCGCTCGGCCACTTCGCGGCTCGGGCATCTTCCTCAAGGGTGGAGTCGGCGGAAACCCCCGGAACGGCCTTTCCCTTGTCGGAGCCGAGCAGCATGATGTTCAGCGCCTCGCCCTTGTCGGGGTCGGGGCGATTGGTGAGCGAGCTCGTATCGACCTTGGCGATGTTGTTGAACTTGGAGTTCAGCAGGTAGCCGTACGACGCTCCGGCACCGAGGACCAGCACGACCGCGGCGACCAGCCCGGCGATGACTTTTCGATGGCGACGGTGGAACGGCAGGCCTCCGGCACGACGCTTGCCGGCGTCGCGGTAGCGCTTGCCGGGGTCGCCGTCGCCCATCGTGCTCCGTTCTCAGGTCTCGTGTCGTGTGCGGATGTGTGCGGATGTGTGCGTTCGTGGGGGCACAACTCGTCCATGATGCCGTCCCGACCCTAGGGGTCGATCCTGAAAATTCTGTCAGAGATCGACGATGAGCGTCGTCGGGCCGTCGTTCGTCAGCGCGATCTCCATGTGTGCGCCGAAGACACCCTCGACGACCGAGACCCCGAGCTCACGCAGCGTGTCGCAGAAAACGTCGTAGAGAGGCTCCGCAACGTCTCCTGGCGCGGCCGCGTTCCACGTCGGTCGGCGTCCCTTGCGAGCGTCTCCGTACAGCGTGAACTGGCTGACGACGAGCATGCCCGCTCCTGCGTCGGCTACCGACTGCTCGTCACGCAGGACGCGCAGGGTGTGGATCTTGGCGGCCAGCCGCCGCGCCGTGTCCGCGGTGTCGTCGTGAGTCACGCCGAGCAGCACGACCAGACCGGCACCGATCTCGCCGGTGAGATCGCCGTCCGCGGTGACGCTCGCCTGCGACACCCGCTGCACGACAGCCCTCATCCGCCCAGCCTATTGGCCATGGCGCGGTCGATAGGATTGAGTCCATGGCGTTCGAGATCCCGTCCGATCTCCACCCCGACCTCGTGGCGTCGGCGTGGCTGCTGGGCACATGGCACGGCAACGGTCGTGGCGACTACCCCACGATCGACCCGTTCGCCTACGAGCAGGAGGTCGCCTTCGCCCACGACGGACGGCCATTCCTGCACTACTTCAGCCGCGCCTGGATCACTGATGACGCTGGTGAACGACTTCGACCGGGCGCGCTCGAGACCGGATTCCTCCGGGCTGCCGGCAACTCTGCCGACAAGAAAGAGGGCGCGGTCGAGCTGGTGCTCGCCCACCCCACCGGGTTCGCGGAGATCTGGTACGGACAGCTCGACGGCCCCCGTCTGACGCTCTCCACCGACGTCGTCGCGCGCACCGTCACTGCCAAGGAGTACACCGCTGGACAGCGGATGTACGGACTGGTCGACGGCGACCTCATGTACGCCTTCGACATGGCCGCCCAGGGCGAGGAGATGCAGTCGCACCTGTGGGGAAGGCTCGAACGTGCCTGAGCCGGGATACCGCAGTCCGCTCCTCGAGCTCGGCGGAGCGGTCGAGGCCGACCCGCCCGACGCAGGTGTGGCCGCACACTACGGCGCGATCTCCGCGGAACAACGTCGCCTCGTCGCCGGGGAGGGTTTCGTCGACCTCTCGCACCGCGACGTCGTCAGCATCAGCGGACCCGACCGGCTCACCTGGCTGCACGCACTGACCACCCAGCATCTCGAGCACCTCCCTGTGGGGGAGTACACCGACGTCCTGCTGCTGTCGCCCCAGGGCCGCATTGAACACTCCTTCGCCGGCGTCGACGACGGCGAGACCTTCCTGGCCCACACCGAGCCAGGTGCGACCCCGGCCTTGGTCGAGTTCCTCGAGAGCATGAAGTTCATGACACGGGTCGACATCGCCGAGGTGAGCGACGAGCACGCGGTCATCGGTGTCGGCGATGCGGGCTTGCGCTGGGAGCTGCGCCCTCGCGCCTCGCTGTCGTCACTCCCTGACGAGCTCGGCGCGCCTGTGGGCATGTGGGCCTGGGAGGCCTTGCGCATCGCCAGCGGAACCTGCCGCGTCGGCGTCGACACCGACGACCGCGCGATCCCGAACGAGGTCGGTCTGCTCGGGCTGGCCGTTCACCTGGAGAAGGGTTGCTACCGCGGTCAGGAAACCGTCGCCCGCGTCCACACCCTCGGACGTCCGCCCCGTCGGCTCGTGCTCCTGCACCTCGACGGGTCGGTCGACCACCTGCCGGCTCACGGCTCGGACGTGATGGCGGGAGAGACTCGCGTCGGTTTCGTCGGCTCGTCCGCCCGTCACCACGAGCTCGGCCCGATGGCCCTCGCGCTGGTCAAACGCAACACCGATCCGGACGCGACGCTGCTCGCCGATGGTGTTTCGGCCAATCAGGAGCTCGTGGTCGATCCCGAGGCCGGACTCCACGTGCGCCCCGTGCTGGGCGGCACACCGTGAGGCGGTTCACGATCCTCACGATCTGCACCGCCAACATCTGCCGATCACCGCTGATGGAGATCCTCCTTTACGACCAGCTCGACCCGCGACGGTTCGAGATCGCCTCCGCCGGCGTACGCGGCTGGGACGCCGCTCCAATCGACAGCATGGTCGTGCTCGAGATCGCCCGTCTCGGACACCAGCCGACCAACCATCTTTCGCGCATGCTCGAACTCCATCACGTCGAGCAGGCCGACCTGCTGCTGACAGCCGCTCGCGAGCATCGCGCCGCGGTGCTCGCGATGTCTCCGAAGGCTCTGCGCAAGACGTTCACCTTGCGCGAGTTCGCTGCATTGGCCGCCAGCTCCGAAGCCGAGTCACTGAATGACCTCGTGGCGGACGCATCCCGCCGCCGCAGCACCGCGCCCACGGACGTCGACGTGCCCGACCCCTACCGGCGCGAGCCCGAGGTACACCGTCTCGTCGCTGACGAGATCGCCGACGCCGTCGACGTCGTCGTCGATCGCCTCACCGATCTGAGTCGAGGACATCCGATCGGCCAGCGATGAAGGCACGCCTGAGCACGGGGCCACCGGGCGGTCCAACCGAGGTACGGAAGACTGGCTGCGTGACTGCTCCGACCTTCGCCGACCTCGGGCTCGTTCCGGCGATCGTCGACGTGCTCGACGATCTCGGCTACGAGACCCCCACGCCCATCCAGGCGAGTGCCGTTCCGGCCCTGCTCGACGGACGCGACGTCGTGGGCCTCGCCCAGACCGGAACCGGCAAGACCGCGGCGTTCGCGTTGCCCATCCTGCAGCGGCTCGACCCGGCCCGAAAGCACACCCAAGCTCTCGTGCTGGCACCGACGCGTGAGCTCGCGCTGCAGGTCTGCGAGGCCATCACGTCCTACTCGGCACGCATCCCCGGAATCCGGGTGCTGCCCGTCTACGGAGGACAGGGGTACGGAGCCCAGCTCTCCGGTCTCGAGCGCGGTGCACACGTAGTCGTCGGCACACCCGGACGCGTCATGGACCATCTCGACCGCGGCAGTCTCGACCTGTCCTCCCTGGAGTACCTGGTGCTCGACGAGGCCGACGAGATGCTCGCGATGGGCTTTGCCGAGGACGTCGAACGGATCCTCGCCGACACTCCGGAGTACAAGCAGGTGGCACTGTTCTCGGCCACGATGCCGCGCCAGATCCGTGCACTCGCAAAGCGCTACCTGCACGACCCGGTCGACATCGCGACGCCGGCGGCCACCACGTCGACCGCGACCGTGCGCCAGCGCTGGATCCAGGTGGCGCACCACGCCAAGCTCGACGCCCTGACGCGCATCCTCGAGGTCGAGTCCGGCGCCGGGATGATCGTCTTCGTCCGCACCAAGAGGGCCACCGAGGAACTCGCGGAGAAGCTCCGCTCGCGTGGCTTCGCCGCGTCGGCGATCAACGGCGACCTCGTGCAGGCCCAGCGCGAGCGCACCATCGGCGCCCTGCGGTCCGGAGCACTCGACCTCCTGGTCGCCACCGACGTCGCCGCTCGAGGCCTCGACGTCGAGCGGATCTCCCACGTGGTCAACTACGACATCCCGCACGACCCCGAGGCCTACGTCCACCGCGTCGGCCGCACCGGCCGCGCCGGGCGAACCGGTGAGGCGATCCTGTTCGTCACACCGCGCGAACGGCGACTGCTGTCGGCGATCGAGAAGGTCTCCGGCCGGCCGGTGGAGGAGATGAGCATCCCGAGCGTCGAAGAGGTCAACGCCCGCCGCGCCGCGCGCTTCGCCCAGACGATCACCGACAGCATGGGCTCGGCGCAGTTCCACACGTTCCGTCAGCTCGTCGAGGGCTACGCGAGTGACCACGACGTCGCCATGCCCGACGTCGCCGCAGCCCTGGCAGTGATGAGCGCGGCCGACAAGCAGTTCTTCCTGAGCCCGGACGCCCCGAAGGCGCCTCCAAGAGAGAGACCACCGCGGGCTGGGAAGTCCGTGCGCGCGACGTCCGACGGGTTTGTGCCCTACCGGATCGCGGTCGGCAAGCGGCACAAGATCGGCCCGTCGTCGATCGTCGGGGCCCTGGCCAACGAGGGTGGTCTGCGCCGGTCCGACTTCGGCAAGATCACCATCGGGGTGGAGCACTCGATCGTCGAGCTGCCGGTCGATGTGCCGGACGCCGTCCTGGACGCCCTGGCCAGCACCCGCATCTCCGGCAAGCGCATCGACATCCGTCCTGACAGCGGCCCGCCTCGTCCGAAGAGCGGCAAGGCGAAGGGAGCACCGCGCAAGCCGCGCCGCAAGTCGCAGCACTGAAATGGTCAGCCGGCTCGACCGCGATCACCGGCCATATGCTGAGGGACCATGCGGCGCCTGAACAACACGTCCCGCGACTACGACTGGGGGTCGTCAGAAGACATCCCCCGGTTCCTGCGCGAGTCCGCTGACGGCGCACCCGTCGCCGAGGTGTGGTTCGGTACCCACCCCCTCGGGATGTCCACCTTCAGCTCAGATGAGGGTGAGGTGTCCCTCGCGTCCGTCGCCGGCGAGATGCCCTTCATGCTCAAGCTGCTGGCCGCCAGCCGGCCGTTGTCGATCCAGGTGCACCCGAACGCGCAGCAGGCCGCAGCCGGGTTCGAGCGCGAGGAACGAGCCGGTGTCCCACTGGACGCACCCCATCGTGTCTATCGGGATGCTCATCACAAGCCCGAGATGGTCTACGCGCTCAGCACGTTCGACGCGCTCGTCGGTTTCCGTCCGACGGCTGAGATCCTCCGAGTCCTCAGCGGCATCGAGTCGCCGCTCGCGCGGTCACTGACCGATCACCTGAACGCCCGCCCCGGGTTCAGCGGCATCGTGCGCCTCGTCGAGATGCTGCTCGAGGAGAAGCCGGACGTCGCCGAGATCGATCGCATCGTCGCCGCGTGCCGCGACCTCGCCGGCCAGGGCATCGACATCCGGCGCGCCTACGTGACGGCCGTCGAGATCGCCGATCACCATCCCGGTGACGTCGGCGTGGTCATCTCTCTCCTGCTCAACCGACTCACGCTGCAGCCCGGTGAGGCCGCCTTCCTCGGCGCCGGCACCATCCACGCCCACCTCAAGGGGATGTGCCTGGAGGTGATGGCGTCGTCGGACAATGTGCTGCGGGCCGGTCTGACCTCCAAGCACCTCGACCCGGTCGGCCTCGTGAGCTGCCTCGACGCAGGCATGTCCCGCTTCGCGCGCGTGACGCCGGAGCAGGTCGGGTTCTCCACGGACGTCTTCAACCCGGCGGTCGACGAGTTCGCGCTCGCGATCACCCAGTGCTCCCACGCAGAGCCGGAAGGGGCCAGCCTGCCGGTAGCCCCGCAGTGCCTCATCGTGTGCACGGGCGGCGAGATCGAGCTGGTCAACGAGCAGGGCGAACGACTGGTGCTGCGGCGAGGGGAGTCGGCGTACGCCGATGCCGGCGACGGGAGCCTCCGAGCCATCGGCACCGGCGAGCTGGCGCAGGCCTACCGGCCCACGTTCGAGGCGCCCGATCCGCGCTGACCGACTTGGTCCGATCCGAGGACATCACCGCCGAGGCGCCGCTAGGGTTCGGGCACCGGGGGACCGCATCTCGGAAACCGGAGCGCATCATGACCAACTCCCGAGCGGGCCGATTGGTCCGCATCCTCGTGTCGACCGCCTGCCTGGCCCTGGTGCTCGCGTCCTGCGGTAGTGGTGACGACGATGCCGTGGCCCAGACGTACCCACCGACGTATATGGCAGCCGAGCCCGACGCGCCAGTGGACTCCGCGCCATTGGTCCAGAACGTCTCGTCCCTGAGCCTGAGGGAGGCCGCCGCGGTGGCCGTGAAGGCGGTCAAGGGCAGCTCGCTGCTCGTGATCGAGACCGAGCCGGGGCGCACGGTCTGGGAGGCGACGGTCGTGAAGAGAAACGGGACCGAGCACGAGATGCTGATCTCGATGTCCGATGGCTCGCTGATCGACGGTCCCACGAAGAAGTTCGACGACTTCGAGGACATGGCCGAGAATCGAGCGCTCATCTCTGAGTCCGACTTGGGCTACAAGAAGGCGGCGAGGGCCATCCGTGACGCCGTCCCGGAGGCCAGACTGACGGAGCTCAATCTCGGCACCTTCGATGACCACCGGTTCACGGTCTGGGAAGGCGATCTCTACGGGGCCGACGGCATGAGGTACAAAGTCACGATCGCTGCCAAGTCCGGAGACGTCATCGAGAAGGACGCGGACGCCGACGACGACGACTAGACGAGATCGTCGCGACCCTCGCGCCGGAGCTCCGCCGGCACGTCCTTGACCCGCTGCGCGTGCTCCATCGTGGTGACGAGCAGCGCATCCTCGGTTCGGACCACGACGGCGTCACGGATACCGACGACGGCGATGGTGGTGCCGTCCTCGGTCCGTGCGAAGCCGTCGGCGTCGACCCAGACGACGTCGGGCGATGACGTCTGGCCGAGCGCGTGCAGTGCCGCGAAGTCGCCGATGTCGTCCCAGCCGAATGCGCCGGGCACGACGGCGACGCCACCCTCGAGCGAGACCGGTTCGGCGATGGCGTGATCGATGGCGATCGGGGTGAGGCTGGGCCAGGTGCTTTCGAGCTCGGCCTGTCGGTCGGGGCTGTCCCACGCGAGCGCGATGTGGTCGAGCCCGGCGGCCAGGTGGGGTTGGAGCCGCGCGAGGTGGCCGAGGAGGATGTCGGTGCGAGCCACGAACATCCCGGCGTTCCAGCTGAACGACCCGCTCCGCATGTAGTGGGTGGCGGTGGGTTCGTCGGGCTTCTCGACGAACTGGGTGACGGCGCGGGCCGACGGCGCATCGTCAACGTCCAGCCGCTCACCGGACTCGATGTAGCCGAACGCGGTCGACGGGTTGCGCGGCTCGATGCCGATGGTGGCGAGGAGACCCGTTTCGGCGACGGCGACAGCAGCTTGCACCGCGGCGCCGAACTCTGCAACGTCGTCGATGACGTGGTCGGCGGCGAACGAGCCGATGATCGCTTCCTCGTGTCGCCGACCGAGGACAGCGGCCGCGAGGCCGATCGCGGGCATGCTGTCGCGTGGAGCCGGTTCGACGAGCAGGCCGGTGAGCTCTGGGAGCTGCTCCCGCACGAGCGGCGCGTGGGTGGGTCCGGTGACGACGTGGATGTGGTCGGCGGGCACAAGCGTGCGGAGTCGGTCCCAGGTTTCCTGCAGGAGGCTGCGGCCGGACCCGGTCAGGTCGAGCAGGAACTTCGGCCGCGAGGCCCGCGACAGGGGCCATAGCCGGGTGCCTGCGCCACCGGCCGGGATGACGGCGTGGAAGGACTCCATGCTGCTCACGTGTCGTGCTCCCTCTCCACCGGCGCCGCTCGGCGCATCTTGTCATCGTAGCCACGCCGACTTCCGTCCGCTGGAGGTATGAGACGCCTCTCCACCAGGGTCTACGGTCGTCCCATGTCAGTGAATTCTCCGGGGGCAACACCATCGGAGCGTCTCCTGACTCTCCCGTTCGTGCTGCTGGGCGTCGCCGAGCTGGCGTACTTCACGTCCGTCGGGGTCGCGATCCACACGCTCCCGCTGTTCACGACCGGGCCGATCGGCTCCGACGAGGCCGGCGCCGGCCTCGCCTTCGGCGCCTTCGGTGTCACGGCGCTGATCTGCCGCCCCTTCGCCGGACGTCTCTCGGACACCCGCGGACGTCTCCCGCTGATGCTGTTCGGCGCCGTCCTGGCGGCTGTCGGCATGGGTCTGTTCCCGTTCGTCGACTCCCTCGCGGCCGTCTTCGCGATCCGTCTCCTGCAGGGAGTCGCCGAGGCCGCGTTCTTCGTCGCGGGTTTTGCGCTGTTGGCCGACATCGCGCCGCCGTCGCGGGTCGGTGAGGCCCTGAGCTACAACTCACTCGGCCTCTACCTCGGCTTCGCCCTCGGGCCACCGCTCGGCGAGATGTTGCTCGAGCGGTGGGGCTTCGATGCGGCGTGGTTCGGAGCCATGGGGCTGGCCGTCGTCGCCGCCGTGGTCGCGCTGGGCATCGCCGAGCCCGAGCGCGACCCGGACGGCGACGGGCACGGTGCCCTCATCCACCGCCCGGGCATCCCGGTCTCGATCGGGTTCTTCGCCGCGCTCGCCGCGATGGGTGGCTTCCTGGCGTTCGCCTCGCTGTACTCCGCCGAGGTCGGGATGACCAACACGAGCCTGGCGATGTTCGTCTACGGATCCGTCGTGGTCGTATGCCGGGTGGTGTTCGCCAAGCTGCCCGACCGGCTCCCGTCGCTGCCGCTCGCCTCCGCCTCCCTGGTGACGATCGGTGTGGGGCTCATGGTGGCGGCGACCTGGCAGGCGCCGGTGGGCCTGATGGTCGGCGTGGTCGTGTTCGCGGTCGGGGTCTCGTTCGCGACCCCGGCGTTTTTCAGCGCGATCTTCGCCACGGCGAGGTCCTCGGAGCGTGGCGCTGCTGCGGGCACGGCCAGCGCGTTCATCGACCTCGGGCTCGGATTCGGGCCGATCGCGCTCGGACTCGTCGCCGACGCGCACGGGATCTCGTGGGCCCTCGGCACCGGCGCCGCCCTTGCACTGGTGGGCGCCGTCTGGACCGCGTCCCTCACGCGAGGTGGCCGGCGCGCCGACCTAGGCTGACCGCCATGGACGTTCTGGTCGAAGTGGTGAGGTCGGGGTTCGTCGAGAGCCGTCATCGAGGGGTCGCCGTGCGCGTCGACGCGGACGGTGAGGTGATGTGGTCGACGGGCGTTCCCGACACCGTCATCTTCCCCCGGTCGGCGAACAAGCCGTTCCAGGCACTGGGGATGATGGCGGCCGGCCTCCCGTTGAACGGACCAGAGCTGGCTCTCGCCGCGGCAAGCCACTCGGGTGAGCCCTTCCACCTCGACGCCGTGCGGGACATCCTCGCGCGTTCCGGGCTCGACGAGTCCGCTCTCCAGACGCCACCGTCGTACCCGCTCGACCCGAAGGAGCATGCCGCCGTACTGCGCGCCGGCGGCGGACGCGCGCCCATCCTGATGGACTGCTCCGGCAAGCACGCGGCGATGTTGCTGACGTCCGTGGTGAACGACTGGCCGACGGACTCCTACCTCGAGCCCGACCATCCGCTTCAGCAGACGATCACGGAGACGTTCGCCCGGCTCACCGGAGCGGCGCCGGAGGCCGTGGGCGTCGATGGCTGTGGGGCTCCGCTGCTGGCCACGACACTGCGCCGCCTGGCGATGGCGATCGCGCGGGTCGTGGTTGCTCCGGACGGATCCGACGAGCGTCGACTGGTCGACGCGATGCTCGCCCACCCCGAGTACGTCAGCGGCACGCGCCGCGACGACCTGCGCCTCATGCGGGCGATCCCCGGCCTGGTCGCCAAGTCGGGAGCCGAGAGCGTGCTCGTGGCCGGTCTGCCCGACGGCTCGGGATGCGCCGTCAAGATCGAGGACGGCGGATGGCGGCCACTGTTCGTCGCGATGCACCGCGTCCTGGAGATCGCCGGCCTGGATGCGGCTCTGCTGCACGAGCGCCCTGCTGTGCTGGGTGGGGGCAAGCAGGTGGGTGAGGTGCGTCCGGCCTTCTGACCTGCAGTGACAAGCAGTTCTGTGACTCATGTCTCGCCTGTCTTGCTTGCATTTGCTTGCTCTTGCAAGCAAACTGGGGTTATGGCGAAGCTGACTGTGGGAAAGACCGTCGAGGGACTCGGCGAGTACCTCCGAACTCAGCGACGCCAAGCGCAGATGTCGTTGCGACAGCTGGCCGAGAAGTCGGAAGTCTCCAATCCGTATCTCAGTCAGATCGAGCGAGGGCTGCGTCGTCCGTCGGCAGAGGTGCTGCAGCAGATTGCCAAGGCGCTGCAGATCTCGGCCGAGTCGCTGTACGTCAGAGCCGGGATCCTCGATCTCGACGAGAGCGGGTCGCGCATGGTCGAGAACGCCATCGCCCTCGATCCCCAGCTGACCGAGCGACAGAAGACGGCGCTGCTCGACATCTATCGCTCGTTCGTCGGCACCGATGTCGTACGCGACGAAGAACTTGCCGAAGTGGTCACCGAAGCCAACCAGGAGGAAGCATGACCATTGCCGATCAGATCAACAACCAGGTGAAGCAGCTGCGCGAGGAGGTCAAGAACCTCGCCGACGCCGTCAAGCACCTCGACGTCGACGACTTGCGTTCGCAGGCCACCGGCGCCGTCGAGCGCTCCCGCTCGACCGCGAAGGAGTCCTACGACGAGCTCATCAAGCTGGCCGAGGAGCTCGTTGACTCCGCCAAGGAGCTCAAGCTGGACAAGGTCCAGAACCGCGCCGAGAAGGTCGTCGAGACCCTCCGCAAGGACGCGCGCAAGAACCTCAAGGACGTGCGCAAGCGCGCCGATAGTGTCCGTGGCGACGTCCAGAAGCGCGCCGAGGACGTCATCGGTGAGGCTCGTGCCACCGTCTCGCGCGTGACCAAGAAGGCCCCGGCGAAGAAGTCGGCTGCCAAGAAGGCTCCCGCGAAGAAGGCTCCGGCCAAGAAGACGGCTGCCAAGAAGGCTCCCGCGAAGAAGACGGCTGCCAAGAAGGCTCCGGCCAAGAAGACGGCCGCCAAGAAGCCCTGATCTTCAGCTCCTTCTTCTGCACAGCACAGCGGGTCCCTCCGACGAGGAGGGGCCCGCTGTCGTGCGTGTAGCCTGCACGGGTGTTCGAGGTCCAGAGCTCCCTCTCGCTCGTCCTGTCGATCGTGCTGTTCGGGGTCAAGCTCGTCGCTCTCGTCGACTGCGTCGCCAGGGATGACTCGAAGTTCATGCAGGTGGGCACGATGCCTCGCCGCAGCTGGCTCATCATCCTGGGGCTGACGGTCGCCGTTCACGCCCTCACCTGGAGCCCGCTCAGCATCCTCAATCTCATCGGCACCGTGGCCGCGCTGGTCTACCTCGCTCTGCTCCGCGGAAGCTCCTGACGCCTGCCGTTGCGCGGCGCTACCGTCGAGGACATGAGTGACGTCATCGACATCCAAGGGCTGCACAAGTCTTTTGGTTCCACGAAGGCGCTCGACGGACTCGACCTCACGGTCACGACCGGCGAGGTGCACGGCTTCCTGGGGCCGAACGGCGCCGGCAAGTCCACCACCATCCGCGTGCTGCTCGGTCTGCTGCGCGCCGACGCCGGCGACGTCCACCTGTTCGGTGGTGATCCCTGGCGCGACGCGGCCGATCTGCACCGTCGCCTGGCGTACGTCCCCGGCGACGTGAACCTGTGGCCGACGCTGACTGGTGGCGAGGTCATTGACCTGCTCGGGCGGTTGCGCGGCGGCCTGGATGAGCGCCGACGCGCCGACCTGATCGAGCGGTTCGAGCTGGATCCCACCAAGAAGGGCCGCGCCTACTCCAAGGGCAACCGCCAGAAGGTCGCCCTCGTCGCCGCGCTGGCGTCGGACGTCGAGCTGCTTTTGCTGGACGAGCCGACGTCCGGTCTCGACCCGTTGATGGAGGCCGTCTTCACCGCGTGCATCGACGACTTCAAGGACGATGGGCGCTCGGTGCTGCTGAGCAGCCACATCCTGGCCGAGGTGGAGCGCCTCTGTGATCGGGTGAGCATCATCCGGGCCGGCCGCACCGTCGAGACGGGCACGCTCGCCGACCTGCGTCACCTCACCCGTACCTCCGTCGCGGCGGAGGTCTCGGCGCCGGTGACCGGCATGGACGGACTCACCGGTGTGCACGACCTCGTCATCGAGGGCCAGCGTGTCCGGTTCGAGGTGGACACCGACAACCTCGGCACGACGCTGGATGCGCTCGGACGTCTCGGCGTCCGCAGCCTGACCAGCCAGCCCCCGACGCTCGAGGAGCTGTTCCTGCGCCACTACGGCGACGACGTCACCGCCGAGCCTGCCGAAGCATCGGCATGACCGGCACCGGCATCTTCATCCGGACGTTCTTGCGACGCGACCGATGGATGATGTTCTGGTGGATCGCCGGCGGCACGCTGCTCTACTACAGCCAGGCGCCGAGCGTCGACGCCACCTACACGAGTCAGGCGGAGTTCGACCGGGCCGCAACGAGCATGGAGCAGAACGTCGCCTTCATCGCGATGACCGGTCCGGCCCGCGCGCTCAACACGATCGGAGGGCAGGTCGCATGGCAGGCGATGGCCATCGGCGCGATCGTCGCGGGCCTGATGAGCATGTTCATCATCGGACGGCACACCAGGGCTGAGGAAGAGTCGGGCCGTGACGAGCTCGTGCGGTCGGCCGCGGTCGGACGCCACGCGCCGATCGTCGCGGCGTTCGTCGTGGCCACACTCGCGAACGTCGCGATGGGTGGCCTCATCACGGTGAGCCTGCTGTCATACGGGCTCGACGTGGAGGGCTGCCTGTCGATCGGCGTCGCGCTCACCCTGACCGGGCTCACGTTCACCGGCGTCGCCCTGGTGGCGGCCCAGCTCACCGACGGCGTCCGGGCGATGTACGGCATCGCCGGCGCCGTCATCGCGGTGAGCTACGCGCTGCGGGCCGTCGGGGATGTGGCGGAGAACGGCCTCTCGTGGCTCTCGCCGATTGGGTGGGGTCAGGCCATGCACCCGTTCTCCGGCGAGCGGTGGTGGCCCGCGCTGCTGCCCGTCCTCGCGACGATCGCGCTCGTCGGCGCGGCGCTGGCGCTCTTCGCCCACCGTGACATCGGGGCCGGCCTGTGGCCGTCGCGGCCCGGACCCGGCCGCGCCGGCCGGCCACTGCTCGGCACCCTTGGCCTGGCGTGGCGGCTGCAGCGGGGATCGATCATCGGCTGGACGACCGGGATCCTGCTGCTGGGCATCAGCTATGGCTCCATCGGCGACGACGTCGAGGACCTGATGGGCAGCTCGGAGTTCTCCGAGGCGATCCTGGGGGCCGGAACCAGCATCACGGACTCGTTCTACGCCTTCGCGATCCTGATGATCGCGCTGATCGCGTCCGGTTTCACGATCTCGTCGGCGCTGCGACCGCTCGGCGAGGAGGAAGCCGCGCGCGTCGAGGCCCTGCTCGCGACCGCCCTGTCGCGTCGTACCTGGCTGCTGGGGCACGTGGCGATGACGGTGCTCGGCACTATCGCCGTGCTGGTGGCGGGCGGCGCCGGACTCGGACTCGGGTTCGCGATGGTCACTGGCGATGCCGATGCCGTGTGGCGATACCTCGGTGCGATGTTGCCGTACCTCGCGCCGATGCTTCTGCTTGGTGCGCTGGCCAGGCTGCTGCACGGCGTCGTGCCGCGGGTGGCCTACCTGGCCTGGGTCGGCCTGGCCTTCTGCGTCGTCGTCATGTTCTTCGGCGAGCTGCTGCGTTTCCCGGCCGCGGTGGTGGACGTCTCGCCGTTCAGCCACCTCGCCCTCGCGCCAGCTGAGGACGTGCGCTGGCTGCCGGTTCTGGTGGTCGCGCTCGTGGCGCTCGTGCTGAGCGTCGTCGGTCAGGCCGCTTTCCGCCGCCGCGACGTGATCACCACATAGAGTCGGTGCCGTGACGCAGACCCCCGCCGACTGGTATCCGGACCCTGACGGTGGTGGCCGGCTGCGCTACTGGGATGGCACGGCGTGGACCGCTCACGTCGCTCCAGCCCCGGTGCAGACGATGCCCACCGGACCGACGACGCCCGACGGCGAGCCGCTGGCCGGCTGGTGGTGGCGGGTGCTCGCGTTTGTGATCGACAGCTTCATCACCGGCTTCGTCGCGGGCTTCGCGAGCCTCCCCGGATACATCCAGATCCAGCGCGATCTCACGCCCGTCATCGAGCGGTTCGTCGAGGAGGTCGAGCGGAACCCCGAGCAGCAGCCGAACCTGACGGGCTTCTATGCCGAGTTCTATGGCGAATACCTGGACGCACTCCAGGCGAACTGGTTCTGGCTGGTCGTGCCGACGGTGCTCATCACGACGGTCTACTGGGCGTTCTTCCTCCGCTGGAAGGGTGCGACCCCGGGCAAGCTCATGCTCGGACTGCGGGTGCGGCTCCGCGACGAGCCTGGAACGCTGCCGTGGTGGTCGATCGTCACTCGCATCGGCATCCAGTTCGGTGTGCTGTGGGCCGTGTCCGCGGTCGCCCTGGCCACCGGCTCGGTGGCTCTGTTGGGGTTCACCGGAGTGTTCTTCCTGATCTGGCTCATCGACCCCCTGTGGGCCGTGTGGGACCAGAATCGGCAGACGCTGCACGACAAGTTGGCCCGCACTAACGTCGTGAAGACACGCTAGAACATATGTTCGATCTGGCGTAGACTGGCGGCATGACGTCGTACTTCCAGGGGTCGCTGTTCGATGGCGACGCGGGCCCGGAGGTCGCTGAGCTGGGCGACACGGTGCGGCGGACGGAGTTGTCGCGCGGGGCGTGGGTCGATGTGCGGCCCGGCTGGCTGACCGGTGCCGATGCTCTCTTCCTCCGCCTGCAGGCCGACGTGCCGTGGCGGGCGGAGCAACGTGAGATGTACGACCGTGTCGTCGACGTTCCCCGCCTCGTCTGCTTCTACGACCACGACACTCCGCTACCCGACCCGGCTCTCGACGATGCGCGCGACGCGTTGAGTTCGTGTTACGCCACCGAGCTCGGGGAGCCGTTCATGACGGCCGGGCTCTGCTACTACCGCGACGGCCGCGACAGTGTCGCCTGGCACGGCGACCGCATCGGCCGCGGTCGGCTCGAGAACACCATGGTCGCGATCGTCTCGCTGGGGGAGCACCGGCGGTTGTCGTTGCGTCCGCGGGGAGGTGGCGAGCAACGTGGATTTACTCTTGGCCACGGAGACCTCGTCGTCATGGGGGGCACCTGCCAGCGCACGTGGGAGCATGCGGTGCTCAAGACGGCCAAGCCGGTCGGTCCGCGCATCAGCGTCCAGTTCCGACCGTCGGGTGTGCGCTGAGATGCTCCTATGGACGTCAAGCGAGTAGTGCTTGGCGTACTTCGCGTGCGATGTATCGCTTGAGGCATCGGATGATCTCGGGCTTGGTGAGCCCGTCTTTTGTGCGTCGTTCGACGTAGGCGCGGGTGGCTGGGTCGTAACGGAGTCGGCACAAGGTGATGCGGTAGAGGGCTGCGTTGGCGTGGCGGTCGCCGCCACGGTTGAGGCGGTGCCGCCCGGTGGTCTTGCCGCTGTTGGCCGGCAGGGGCGCGACGCCGCACAGGCTGGCGAAGGCCGGATCGCTGTGCAGGCGTTCGGGGTTGTCCCCAGCGGTGACGAGGAGCGCGCCCGCGGTGTCGATCCCGACGCCGAACAGCTCGAGAAGTTGAGGGCAGGCTCGTGGGACGAGCTGTTCGAGGAGCTCGTCGAGCTCGGTGATGTCGGCGTCGACGTCGTGGTGGCGGCGGGCCAGGGTTCGCAGGGCGTGCTTGGTCGCGGTGACAGTGTCGAGGTCGGGTCCTGGACGCAATGCCGCGCAGGTCGCGACCAGTTGACGCGTCGACAGCTCGCGCAGCTGGGCTCGTAGCGGCTCGGGAGCGCTGATCACCAGTGCGTGGAGCTGATTGGCGACCTGGATCCTGATCCGCACCGCACCACGGCGGGCGACTCTGAGAGCCCTGATGGCCTCGACGTCGCCGTCACGGGTCTTCGGGATCCCCGTCGCGGTGCCGGCCAGCACCGCACGAGCCGCTGCTTCGGCATCGACCGGGTCGGACTTGCCGCGGGCGCGGCGCGTTCGGCGGTCTGGTCGGTCGATCTCGATCACGACGTGCCCGGAACGGCTGGCTGCGCGGGCCAGTCCCGCGCCGTAGCAGCCGGTGCCCTCGATGCCGAACGCTCGCACCGTGCCCAGGTGCTCAGTCCAGCTGATCAGAGCCCGATAGCCGTGCGGGTCGGCCCGGAACGACCTGATGCCGAGGATCTGCCCGATCGAGTCGAGTGCCACGGCGACGTGGGTGTCCAGGTGTGTGTCGACACCGACCGTGACGTGGGTGGTGACTTGGGTGTCGTTGTTTGTCATCGTGGTCATGCCATCCCTCTCATCCAGTGATGGCACGGCACCCACCCGTGCGGGCGGACAAGACAGTGACGGGGCTTCTAGCCAAGCTCCTATGAGGTCACGCCGCTCGTGCAGGTGACGTGCTGGACGGGGTCACCCGCACCGAGCGACAGATCTCAGCGAGGACACCTTGGTCGGTCAGCCAACGGGTCAACTCGGACGGGTGACCCCGCCACCCATTGTCACTGTCAGTCTGCGTCCTTCGGGTTGCCCTCGTCGTCGAAGTCGCTCTCGACGCCCTCGGGCCGGTCCGCCCCGATGACCGCCTGGGCTTTGTCGTCGTCCCCGGGCTCCTCGCCAGGCGCATAGGTGAACTCTTCCTTCACCGGGTCGAACTCGCGGCCGGTGTTGTCCACCTCCGCGTTCACGGGACGATTCTCCGGGTCGAGGCGTTCCTGGCGCTCCTTCTCCAACTGCTCCCTGTCCTCGTCGGAGATCTCCGAGTCCGGGTCGAACTTCGAGCCGCTCTCGGAGGATTCCTCCCCGGTGTCGGTCGGTTCCGTGTCGCTCATGGCTGCCCCCAGTGATCGTGGACGGATTCACCTCCACGGAACCCCCACCTGACCGGCCTGTCAATTCGGGGAGAAGGTCGTCGCCACCGGCGTCCCTCAGCCCCTAGGGTGTCGCCATGACGACCCACGACGAGGCGTTGGCGATCATCCACGCGCGCTACGGCGCCCACGACGGCCACCGTGCTCTGCACGCCAAGGGCATCCACTGCGTCGGCACGTTCACGGCGACGCCGGAGGCCGCGAATCTCACCCGGGCCGCCCACATGAGCGGTACGCCGGTGCCGGCCAAGGTGCGGTTCTCCAACGGCGGCGGCAACCCGAACGTGCCCGACTACGTCGCCGACGTCCGCGGCCTGGCGGTCAGCTGGCAGCTGCCCGACGACTCACGGACCGACATGCTGAACCAGACCATCCCGCACTTCCCGTTCCACGACCAGGAGGGCTTCTTCGCCACGCTCAAGGTCTCGAAGCCCGGTCTTGCCGGTCTCCTGCGGCTTCCGGCGTTCCTCGCGCGGTACCCGCGCGCCGCTCTCCAGGCACCCGAGGTCAACAAGATCCTCGGGCAGCGGATCAACTTCTTTGCGCACCGCTATTTCCCGTTCCACGCGGTCAAGTGGGTCGACGCCGACGGCGGATCGCGTTTCGTCCGCTACACCTGGCAGCCGACGGTCGAGGAGACGAGCCTCTCCAAGGAAGAGGCGAAGCAGCGGGGCCGCGACTACCTGTTCGACGGGCTGCGTGAGCGTCTCGCCCAGGAGCCGGTGCGCATGGACCTGGAGGTTCAGATCGCGGACGAGAGCGACAACCCCCATGACCCGTCCGACGAATGGCCGGACGACCGGCAACGGGTCACCGTGGGCACCCTCGAGGTGACCGCGGTGGACGACGACGCCGACGACGGGATCGTCTTCGACCCGATGAGATTGACCGACGGAATCGAGCCGTCCGACGACCCGGTGCTGCACTTCCGCCCGCCCGTCTACACCCTCTCTCACGCCCGCCGCACTGGCGGCTGAGCCGAGCCGCTCAGAGGCGGTGACCCTGGGACGTTTCGCACGAGCTGTTGCGTCCCTGACCCACCGCTCCACAGACATAGCGGGCGGAATGCCGTCCACAGGGCGATGACTTCCGGTGTCCTCGGTGATGCTCGATCGGCTCTGCTCGAGCTGTGCCACCGATTCCGCGTATTCCTCCTGAGTTGTGTCGCGGGCCGTTCACGCACCTCGACGCGGCAACGGTCGGAGTCACAGCCCGGATGCTCCGCGGTTCGACGTGGCATCGGCTCTTTCCGCGGGTGTGGGTTCGCGCCGACCACTCCATGAGCGATGCCGACTGGATCACCGCAGCTTCCTTGGCATTACCGGGGCGCGCGCATCTCAGCCATCTGACCCGCATTCGGGCACTGGGTCTCGATCACGGCCCGCTTCGGCCCTTCCACTTCACGGTGTCCGGCGATCTTCATCTCGCCCTGCCGGACGTGTTCCTCCATCGCACCGAAGCTCTGCCGCCCACGGATGATGTGGGAGTCACGCCCGCCGCTGCGTTCGTCCAGTTCTGTGCCACTGCGCGGGTGATCGACGCGATCGTCGTCGGCGACTGGCTCCTCAATCAACGGCGCATGTCCGTGCCAGAGGTGGCCGAGCTGGCGTTCCACGATTCATGGCGACCCGGCGCTCGACAGGCGCTTCGGGTTCTGCCAGCACTCGATGCGGCTTCGCGGTCGCCCAAGGAGTCCGAATGCAGGGCCATCGTTGTCTTCGCCGGGCTTCCACCGCCGGAGTCGAACGTGCCGCTGATCGTCGGCGGACGACGTCTCGGGTGCGTCGACCTGCTCCTGAGGCGGTGGATGCTGGTGCTGGAGTACGAAGGACGCCAGCATGCGGAGACGATCGCCCAGTTCAACATCGACATCACCCGGTACGCCGGTTTCAGGGACGCTGGAATCGACTACATCCAGTTCACGCAAGAGATGTTGCGACAGCCGCGCGCGCTCGCCCTGCGCATCCATCGCAAGCTGATCGAGCGAGGTTACGACGGGCCAGCGCCGGTCTTCGCCGGTCGATGGCAATCCCTCTTCGAGCCGATCCGCGCCTTGCCCCGGTCGGCGGTGGATTAGGGACGCTTCGCGTGCTGCGATGGGTCCCTCCTTCACCGCCAAGGCGAGCGAAAGGTTCCCAAGTCACCGCCCCGGGATCAGCGGCGGCCGCGCGACGCCTTGGCGCGTTCGCCGGCGTCGAGGATGACCTTGCGGATGCGGACGTTCGTGGGCGTGATCTCCACGCACTCGTCCTCGCGGCAGAACTCCAGGCACTGCTCGAGCGAGAGCTTCCTCGGCGGGATCAGCTTCTCGAAGTTGTCGGACGTGGACGACCGCACGTTCGTCTGCTTCTTCTCCTTGGTGATGTTGACGTCCATGTCGTCGTCGCGGGAGTTCTCGCCGACGATCATGCCCTCGTAGACCTCGGTGGTCGGTTCGACGAACAGGATGCCGCGCTCCTGCAGGTTCGTCATCGCGTACGACGTAGCCGCGCCGGCGCGGTCGGCCACCAGCGAGCCCGACGGACGGGTCGAGATCTCGCCTGCCCACGGCTCGTAGCCCTCGAACACGTGGTGCGCGATGCCGGTGCCGCGGGTGTCGGTCAGGAACTCGGTGCGGAAGCCGATCAGGCCGCGGGCCGGCACGAGGAACTCCATCCGCACCCACCCGGTGCCGTGGTTGACCATCTGCTCCATGCGCCCGCGACGGACGGCGAGCAGCTGGGTGATCGTTCCGAGGTACTCCTCCGGTGCGTCGATCGTGAGCCGCTCGACCGGCTCATGCAGCTTGCGGTCGACATCGCGGGTGACGACCTGAGGCTTGCCGACGGTGAGCTCGTAGCCCTCGCGGCGCATCTGCTCGACCAGGATCGCCAGGGCCAGCTCGCCGCGGCCCTGCACCTCCCAGGCATCGGGACGGTCGGTGGGCAGCACCCGGATGGACACGTTGCCCACGAGCTCGGCGTCGAGGCGGTCCTTGACCAGCCGCGCGGTGACCTTCGTTCCCTTCTCGCGTCCGGCCAGCGGCGCCGTGTTGATGCCGATGGTCATCGAGATGGCCGGCTCGTCGACGGTGATGAGCGGCAGCGGCTGGGGGTCATCGGCATCGGCGAGGGTCTCGCCGATGGTGATCTCGGGGATGCCGGCAATGGCCACGATGTCGCCGGGCCCGGCCGACTCACCCGGCTTGCGCTCCAGCGCCTCGGTGACCAGCAGCTCGGTGATCTTGACGCGCTCGATGGATCCGTCGCGCTTGCACCACGCCGCCTGCTGGCCCTTGCGCAGTGTGCCCTCCTTGACGCGCACCAGTGCGAGGCGGCCGAGGAACGGCGACGCGTCGAGGTTGGTGACGTGGGCCTGGAGCGGTGCGCCCTCGGTGTACTCCGGGGCCGGCACCGCCTCCATGATCGTCTTGAACAGCGGTACGAGGTTGTCGTTGTCGGGCATGCCGCCGTCGGCCGGCTGCTCGAGCGACGCCTTGCCGGCCTTGGCCGACGCGAAGACGACCGGGAAGTCGAGGGCGTTCTGGTCAGCCGCGTCGTCGAGCAGGTCGAGGAACAGCTCGTACGTCTCGTCGACGACCTCGCTGATGCGGGCGTCGGGCCGGTCGACCTTGTTGACGACGAGGATCACCGGCATCTTCGCGGACAGCGCCTTGCGCAGCACGAACCGCGTCTGGGGGAGCGGGCCCTCGGAGGCGTCGACGAGCAGCACGACGGCGTCGACCATCGACAGGCCGCGCTCGACCTCTCCACCGAAGTCGGCGTGGCCGGGGGTGTCGATGATGTTGATGGTGACGCCGCCGTCGGGAGCGCCGGGGCCGTTGTAGCGGACGGCCGTGTTCTTGGCGAGGATCGTGATGCCCTTCTCGCGCTCGAGGTCGCCGGAGTCCATCGCGCGCTCGGCGAGCTGGTGGTGCTCGTCGTAGTTGCCCTGCTGCTGGAGCATCGCGTCCACGAGGGTGGTCTTGCCGTGGTCGACGTGGGCGACGATGGCGACGTTGCGCAGGTCGCTGCGCAGTGAGAGGTAGGGGGTGGGCATGCGAAAAAACGTCCTTGCTGAGGGGAAGACTCACCGGCGGTGGAGCCTTGCCAGTGTAGAGGCGTGGTCGTGACCGGAGAAATCGCGGCAGAGCCCTGCTCCACCACCGATTCGAGCACGATGCGCCATAGTTGTGGCAGGAGGCGGCATGAAGCTCCACGACTTCCCGCGGTACCCACTCACCTTCGGGCCGAGCCCCATCCATCATCTCGACCGGCTGACGAAGCATCTCGGTGGTGCGTCCATCTGGGCCAAGCGCGAGGACTGCAGCTCGGGTCTCGCCTTCGGGGGGAATAAGGTCCGCAAGCTCGAGTACCTCGTTCCCGACGCGCTTGACCAGGGTGCAGACACCTTGGTCTCGATCGGCGGCGTCCAGTCGAACCACACCCGCCAGGTGGCGGCTGTCGCGGCCAAGCTGGGCCTGAAGTGTCGCCTGGTCCAGGAGAAGTGGGTCGACTGGGACGACCCGGTCAACGACAAGGTCGGCAACATTCTCCTCTCGCGCATGATGGGCGCCGACGTACGGCTCGACCCGGCCGGATTCGACATCGGCATCCGCAGCTCGTGGGAGGAGGCACTGCGGGAGGTCGAGGAGTCCGGCGGAAAGCCGTACCCGATTCCGGCGGGGGCCTCCGAGCACCGATTGGGCGGACTCGGATTCGCCAACTGGGCGTTCGAGGTCGCCGAGCAGGAGAAGCAGCTCGGCGTGCACTTCGACACGATCATCGTGTGCACGGTGACCTGTTCAACCCACGCGGGCATGATCGCCGGCTTCGCGGCGCTGCAGGAAACGGTCGACGACCGCCCGAGAAGGGTGCTCGGTATCGACGCTTCGGCGACCTTGGACAAGACCCGCGACCAGCTTGCCCTGATCGCGCGGAACACGGCGGAGCTCATCGAGCTCGGCCGTGAGCTGCGTGACGACGAGATCACCCTCCTTGAGGGCTGGGCCGGCGACTTGTACGGGATCCCCGTCGAGTCCACGATCGATGCCATGAGGCTGAGTGCAAGTCTCGAGGCGATGATCACCGACCCCGTCTACGAGGGGAAGTCCATGGCTGGTCTCATCGACCTCGTCACGTCGGGGGAGATCCCGAAGGACTCCACTGTCCTCTATGCCCACCTCGGCGGCCAACCTGCGCTCAACGCCTACTCCGGCATCTTCGACTGAGAGCTGAGGCGTCAGGTCAGGTCGTCCGGTGCACCTTGTGCACGGCGGCCTGGGCGATCGGGCGCACGGTCAGCGAGTCGATGTTGACGTGGTGTGGCCGGGTGGCCACCCAGGTCACGACGTCGGCGATGTCGGCGGCGACGAGCGGCTCGTCCACACCGGCGTACACGTCGTCGGCAGCGGCCTGGTCGCCGCCGAGCCGGTTCAGGGAGAACTCCTCGGTGCGCACCATGCCCGGCGCGATCTCGGTGACCCGCACCGGCAGGCCGTTCAGCTCGAGCCGGAGCGTGCCGGTCATCGCGGTGACGCCGTGCTTGGCCGCGGTGTACCCGCCACCGCCTTCGTAGACGTCGTGGCCGGCGGTCGAGGAGATGTTGATGAGCGTGCCCGCGCCGCTGGCCACGAGTGCCGGCACCAGGGCCTGGGTGACGAGCAGCGTGCCGATGACGTTGACGTCGTACATGCGGCGCCACCCCTCGGGATCGGCATCGGTGACCTGTTCGACCCCGATCGCGCCCCCGGCGTTGTTGACGAGCAGGTCGAGCCGCTCTCCGATCGCCGCCGCAAGGGCGTCAACCTGGCCGGCGTCGGTGACGTCGCAGGTGACGGCGGTTCCGCCGATCTCGGTAGCGAGTGCCTCGATGCGATCGGTGCGGCGGGCCACGCAGAAGACGTGGTAGCCGGCCTCGGCGAGCGAACGGGCGGTGGCCTCGCCGATGCCGCTGCTCGCTCCGGTGACGACTGCTGACTTTGATCGGCTGCTCATGGTTCCCATGGTGGCAGGGCAGAGTGTGCAGGCTTGCACAGGACTGGGACGATGGTTGCATGCTCAAGCGGATCGCGATGCTCTCGGCTCACACGTCGCCACTGGAGCAACCCGGCACCGGTGACGCCGGCGGCATGAACGTCTACGTGCTCGAGCTCTCGCGCCAGCTCGCCGCCCGCGGCATCGAGGTGGAGATCTTCACCCGGGCCACGTCGCGCCATCAACCGCCGGTCGTCGAGGCCGAGCCCGGCATCATCGTGCGCCATGTCGCCGCCGGTCCGTTCGAGGGTCTGCAGAAGAACGACCTCCCGTCGCAGCTGTGCGGATTCGTGCGTGACGTGCTGCGAGTCGAGGTCGAGCGCGACCCGGGCCACTTCGACCTCGTGCACAGCCACTACTGGCTCTCCGGCCAGATCGGCACCGTCACGCGCGAGCGCTGGGGCGTCCCGCTGGTGCACACCATGCACACGATGGCGAAGGTCAAGAATGCGCAGCTCGCGGCCGGCGACGTCGCCGAGCCGATCGGGCGCATCGCCGGCGAGGAGGAGATCGTCCGCCTCGCCGACCGTCTGATCGCCAACACCGCCGAGGAGAGCCGCGAGCTCGTCGAGCTCTACGGCGCCGATCCCCTCAAGGTCGAGGTGGTGCACCCGGGTGTCGACCTCGACGTCTTCCGCAGCGGTCGTCAGCTCGAGGCACGTCGCGCGCTCGGCGTCCCCGACGATGCAGCGCTCGTGCTGTTCGCCGGCCGCATCCAGCCGCTCAAGGCGCCCGACGTCGTCATCGAGGCGGCCGCCCGGCTGCTCGAGAACGACCCGTCCCTGCGTGAGCGGCTCCACGTCGCCGTCGTCGGCGGTGCGTCGGGCACGGGCCTCGACCATCCGACCGCGCTCACCGACCTCTCAGCCGACCTCGGTCTGGACGACGTCGTGACGTTCGTGCCGACCGTCGACCAGGGCGTGCTCGCCGACTGGTACGCCGCGGCGTCGGTCGTATGCGTCCCGTCGTACAACGAGTCGTTCGGGCTGGTCGCGATCGAGGCACAGGCCTGTGGCACGCCAGTGGTGGCCGCCGCCGTCGGCGGTCTCGCCACGGCGGTGTCCGACGGCGTCACCGGTGTGCTCGTCAATGGCCACGACCCGGCCGACTACGCCGCCGCCCTCCACCCGTTGCTCGTCGACGACGAGGTCCGGGAGGCGATGAGTGCCAAGGCCGTGCGGCACGCCGAGTCGTTCGGCTGGGACGTCACGACCGAGCGGACGCTCGCGGTCTACGAGCGGGCGGTCGACGCCTTTGACGCCAAGGAGCAAGCCCAGGGGGAGAGCCGGTGACCGACGACGTCCGCGAAACCATCCTGTCCGTCCTCGAGGACGCCGAGCTGCAGTTCAACGAGCATCGCTCCGGGGTCTTCGAGGTCGTGCTGCCGGGCGAGCGCAAGCTGCAGACCACCTGCCGGCTCGAGATCGGCAAGCACGCGCTCGGCATCCACGCGTTCGTCGCGCGAAACCCCGACGAGAACCACGAGGGCGTCTACCGCTGGATGCTGGAGCACAACCTGAAGATGTTCGGGGTTAGCTTCGCCGTCGACTCGGCTGGCGACATCTACCTCGACGGACGTCTGCCGCTGCACGCCGTCACTGCCGACGAGCTGGACCGGTTGCTCGGCGCCGTGCTCAGCTACTCCGACGACTCGTTCAACACCATCCTCGAGCTGGGCTTCGCGTCCTCCATCCGCAAGGAGTGGGAGTGGCGGGAGTCGCGTGGCGAGTCCACGCGCAACCTCGAGGCGTTCAAGCATCTCAAGCCGTGAAGGCACTCGTCTTCGCGGACGTCACCGATCCGTGGTCGTACATCGGTGCCACCCGGTTCGAGCGGGCCGCCGCGACGTTCACGATCGTGACCGGTGAGCCGGTCGACATCTCGCTGCGGGCGATGCAGCTCGAGCCGGACACCCCGAGCAGCGGACGTCCACTGATGGAGGCCCTGGCCGAACGTCTCGGTGGCGAAGACAAGGCCGAGTTTCTCAACGTGCAGGTGACGGCCGGTGCGAAGATCACCGGCATCGAGCTCAACTTCGCGGAGGCGGTCGAGGCCAACTCGTTCGACGCCTGGCGGTTGCTGACCTGGGCCGAGGAGGCGGGTCTCGGCGTCCAGCGCGACCTCGCGCACCAGCTGTGGCGGGCGCACCTTCTCGAGGGTGCCGACATCGCCGACCCGCTGGTACTGTCGTCGCGCGCCGCGCTCGTCGGTCTCGACCTTGAGACGACCGACGCGTTGCTGGCCAGCGACGAGTATGCAGCCGAGGTCCGCAAGCAGGACGAGACCGCCCGTTCCCTCGGCATCGCCCAGCTGCCGTACGTCGTGGTCGAGACGCGGTGGATCTTGGCCGGGGTGCACTCGCAGAACGACTACGTCCAGGCCCTGCGTCAGATCCACCACGAGTGGAGTGCTGACGACCCCGGATAGGCTCTCGCCCATGACGTACACGCTCGTCCTGCTGCGCCACGGACACAGCACGTGGAATGCCGCAAACCTGTTCACCGGATGGGTCGACGTCGACCTCAACGAGCAGGGTGTCAACGAGGCAGAGCGTGCTGCGGAGCTGCTCAGCGAGGCGGGGATCGCACCCGACGTGTCGCACACGTCGCTGCTTCGGCGGGCCATCCGCACCGAGCAGATGGTGCTCGACGGCATCGATCGTCACTGGATCCCGGTGCGGCGGTCGTGGCGGCTCAACGAGCGTCACTACGGCGCGCTGCAGGGCAAGGACAAGAAGGCCACGCTCGAGGAGTACGGCGAGGAGCAGTTCATGACCTGGCGGCGTTCTTACGACACCCCGCCGCCACCGCTGCCCGATGACAGCGAGTTCAGCCAGGCCGGCGACCCTCGATACGCCGACCTCCCCGACGAGCTCCTGCCGCGAACCGAGTGCCTCGCCGACGTCCTCGACCGCATGCTCCCGTACTGGTACGACGCGATCGTCCCGGACCTTCGCGCCGGCAAGACCGTGCTCGTCACCGCCCACGGCAACTCGCTCCGCGCCCTCGTCAAGCACCTCGACGGCATCAGCGAGGACGACATCGTCGGCCTCAACATCCCCACCGGCATCCCGCTCGTCCACGAGCTCGACGACGACCTCAATCCGACCGTCAGGGGCGGAAAGTACCTCGACCCCGCGGCCGCCGAGGAAGCCATCGCCGCCGTGGCGAACCAAGGTCGCTGACTCCCGACTTTCGAAGACTTGCGGCCCACCGTTGGCCATTTCGTGGCGCAAACCCTCAAATCTGGAGGTTCGCCTACGCGTCGAACTTGTACCCCAGGCCACGCACGGTGGTCAGGCTGATCGGGTTGGCGGGGTTGGGCTCGATCTTGGCGCGGAGGCGCTTGACGTGGACGTCGAGGGTCTTGGTATCGCCCACGTAGTCGGCGCCCCAGACGCGGTCGATGAGCTGGCCGCGGGTGAGGACGCGGCCGGGGTTGCGCAGGAAGTACTCGAGCAGCTCGAACTCCTTGAGCGGAAGGCGCACCGTCTCGCCGTCGACCGTGACGAGGTGCCGCTCGACGTCCATGCGGACGTGTCCGGCCTCGAGGGCCGCGGCATCGTCGACCTCTTCGGCCATGCCTCGGCGCAGCACCGCGCGGATGCGCGCAACGAGCTCGCGCGGTGAGTACGGCTTGGTGACGTAGTCGTCGGCACCCAGCTCGAGGCCGACGACCTTGTCGACCTCGGTGTCCTTGGCGCTGACCATGATGATCGGCACTGCCGACGTCTGCCGGATCTGCCGGCACACCTCGGTGCCCGGCAGCCCGGGCAGCATCAGGTCGAGCAGCACGATGTCGGCGCCGCCGCGTTCGAACTCGATGAGCGCATCCGGCCCCGTCTCGGCGATGGCGACGTCGAACCCCTCCTTGCGCAGCACGTACGACAGTGCCTCGCTGTAGCTTTCCTCGTCCTCGACGACCAGCACCTTCGTCATGTCAGCTCCTCATCGAGATCGTGGGACCAGGACGGCAGCACGAGGGTGAAGGTCGAGCCCGAGCCGGGCGAGCTCCACACCTTGACGCTCCCGCCGTTGCTCGCGGCGACGTGCTTGACGATCGAGAGCCCCAGCCCGGTGCCGCCGGTGCTTCGGGCGCGGGCGGGGTCGACCCGGTAGAAGCGCTCGAAGATCCGGTCGATCTCGTTGCTCGGGATGCCGATGCCGTTGTCGGCCACCGTGATGCGAACATCGTCGTCCTCCTCGGCCAGCTCGGCCGTGACCGCAACTCGCGACCCCTCCGGGCTGTACGTGACGGCGTTCTCGACGAGGTTGCTCACGGCGGCATGCAGCTGCGCACGGTCGCCGTGCACCAACAGCTCGGGCTCGATCGCGGTGGCGATCTGGATGCTCTTGCGCTCGGCCTCGGTGGCCGAGTGCTCGCACGCCTCGGCGACGAGCTCGTCGACCTTCACGACCGAGGCCTCGTCGCTCAGGGTGTCGTTCTGCAAGCGGGAGAGGTCGATGATTTGCTGCACGAGCCGGGTCAAGCGCTCGCTCTCGGTATGCATGCGGGCAGCGAACCGCACCACGGCGTCGGGGTCGTCCTTCGCCTCGGCGACGGCCTCGGCCAGGAGATTGAGCGCACCGATCGGGGTCTTCAGCTCGTGGCTGACGTTGGCCACGAAGTCACGGCGGATCGCCTCGACTCGCTCGACGCGTGTGCGGTCGTCGGCCAGGACCACGACCAGGCGTGACGTCAGCGGAGCGACCCGCGCATGGACGTGGGTGGCACTGCCCCGGCGCTGGTCGAGCATGACCTCGGCCTCACGGACCTGCCCGTCGCGGCGCACCAGGTGAACGAGGGTCATGAGCTCGTCGGGCAGACGGTCATCGCGCAGGAGACCCATCGCGACCGCGGGGGCGGACGCCTGCACGATGGTGTCGGTCGCGTCGACGATCACCGCTGACGACGACAGCACCGAGAGCACGTCCTCGGCGCCGGGAGGGACGGTGGAGGTGACCTCCGGAACGGTGGTTTCGCGACGTTCGCTGTATCGCCACATCCACGTCACCAGGGCCCCCACGGTGGCACCGATGACCCCGGCGATCAGCAGTCCTGCACTGGTGTCCACGTGATCGATCGTAGGCCGCCGTCCGCGCCGCGTCGCCACCCGGAAGCCAGTTGACGTGCGCCTTTCGAACGCCGTTAACGCCTCGTTCACCGCAGGTCGCCATCCGTTCACCGCATTTCACTAGTCTGTGAACATGCGTGACGCTTACTACGAACAGCTCGACACGATCGTCGACGACCTCGTGACCCTCACTGGCACGGTGCGCAAGGCGGTCGCCTCCTCGACCACGGCCCTCTTGGATGCCGACGCTCGCCTGGCCGAGCTCGTCATCGCCGGCGACGCCGTGATCGACGAGGAGACCGAGGCCATCGAGGAGCGTGCGCTGCTCCTGCTCGCTACTCAGCAGCCGGTGGCGACCGACCTCCGGCAGCTGATCGCGACCCTGCGGATGGTCACCGACCTCCAGCGCATGGGCGACCTCTCGGTGCACGTGGCGAAGGTGGCGCGCATGCGCATCCCCGACCCTGCCGTGCCGCCGCAGCTGCACCCGACCATCCGCGCGATGGCCAAGGTCGCCGACTCGATGATCGACGCTGCCGCGCGCATCGTGGCCAACCGCGACGTCGTCGCCGCCGCGCACCTGGAGGACGAGGACGACGAGATGGACCGGCTGCGCAAGGACCTCTTCCGCGCCTTGCTCAGCGACTCCTGGGCGCACGGCGTCGAGCCGGCCATCGACCTGGCCCTGCTGGGCCGCTATTACGAGCGCATCGGCGACCACGCGGTTTCGATGGCGCGCCGCGTCGTCTACCTGGTGACCGGGGAACTGACCTAGCCCGAAGGCGTAGGCAACGCGCCGCCCGGATTCTCCGCCACGTCGTCGTACATCTCCGTGCGCGTGACGACGGGCGCATCTATCGTGACGTCGCCGGCACGGTTGAACGCCAGCGTGATGCTGACGTAATCGCCGGCGGTCACCTCACCTCGGAACACGACCGTGGCTTCCGGTCCGGTGTTGAAGGAGTCGCCGGGCCCGATGATCGCCGGCCCGATCTGACTGTCGACGGAGGTCCCGTCCGACGTGGTTGCCGAGACGGCATCGAGCTTCTGGGACTCCTCGGAGGTGTTGACGATGACCGTCGACAGAGTGGCGGTGTTGTCGCCGTTGTCGACGGCAAGCGCGTTGTAGAGCTGCACCTGGCCGGTGCGGAGGTTGGCACCGACGCCGGCCTGGTACTGCTGGTTGGTCTGCGCGTCGACACCGGTGCCGCTGCACCCGGCGAGCGCGACCACAGCCGCGGCGAGGAGGGGCGCGGCCGCCGAACGCAGCCGAGGGGAACGTGCCGAAGTCACCAGATACCTGCTTCCGTCGAGTGGTGGCCCGATGCTATCGGGCAGCGTCGGGAGGCCGTGTTCTGACCTGCTTCTACACCATCGGCGGGACCGATCCGACGAATTTGGCGTCGTTGCCGCGTGTTATCC
>NZ_JBOHDT010000002.1:0-11001 GCF_050700635.1 Aeromicrobium sp. | reverse complement strand
GGGGTACCTCCCGCGAGCGCCAGCGAGTGGGGGAGTCTCGCGGATCGTCACCGACCCGTTCGGCGGCGTGCTCGACGTCACCGAGCTCGGCGCATTCCCGACAGAGGCGCTCGGCCGGACGCTTGAGCTCATCGATGGCGTCTGTGTGTTCCCCACCTGCAACAGATCCGCGGTCGACGCCGACAAGGATCACAAGAAGCCACATCCCGGCGGCCCGACCACGGGCGCCAACCTGTGGAGCCTCTGCCGAAGACACCACCGGATGAAGACCCTTGGTGTCGTCGACACAGACGTAGGGACTCACGGTCGGCATCGTTGGCGCATGCCCAACGGACGAGTCGTCGAGTCACACGCTCACATGGCGTGACCCTTCGCCGCCTTCAGCAAGGTCGAAGCCACCCTTGGCCGCACTTGTCGACGTAGCCTGACAGTGTGACGGCATGTGCACTCCTACCGTCGCCGCCGACACCGAGACCCATGCGCTTGACGCTCTGCGACGTCTGACCGGACTGCCCGATGCCGTCTTCCACGAGGGCCAGCTCGAAGCCATCAGCGCGCTGGTCGACGATCGCCGGCGCGCGCTCGTCGTGCAGCGCACCGGGTGGGGCAAGTCGGCGGTCTACTTCATCGCCACGTCGTTGCTCCGGCAACAGGGTGCCGGCCCGACCCTGCTGGTGTCGCCACTCATCGCCCTCATGCGCGATCAGGTGGCCGCGGCGGAACGGGCCGGAGTTCGGGCCGTCGCGATCAACTCGGCCAACGCCCACGAGTGGGACGACGTCCGTGCACGACTGGCGGCCGACGACGTCGACGTCCTGCTCGTCTCGCCCGAGCGGCTCACCAACCCTCGCTTCCGCGAGGAGCAGCTGCCTGTACTGCGCGAGCGGATGGGACTGCTCGTCATCGACGAGGCCCACTGCATCTCCGACTGGGGACACGACTTCCGGCCCGATTACCGCCGGCTGGCCGACCTCATCGCGTCGATGCCAGACGGCGTCCCGGTGCTCGCCACGACGGCCACTGCCAACGCGAGGGTCGTCACCGACGTGGCCGAGCAGCTCGGCACCGGCGAAAGCTCGAACGAAGTCCTGACCCTGCGTGGTTCGTTGGCGCGTTCGTCCCTGCGACTCGGATCCTTGACCCTGCCCACCTCTCGGGAGCGCCTCGGGTGGTTGCTCAGCCACCTCTCCGACCTGCCGGGCAGCGGCATCATCTACACCCTGACCGTCTCCGGCGCCGAGGACACCGCGCGGTTCCTGGCCGAAGCGGGTCACAGAGTCCGCTCCTACACCGGTCGCACCGACCCCGACGAGCGGATCCAGCTCGAGGAGGCTCTCAAGAACGACGATCTCAAGGCCCTGGTGGCCACCAGCGCGCTCGGCATGGGCTTCGACAAGCCCAACCTCGGCTTCGTCGTCCATCTCGGTGCGCCGTCGTCGCCGGTCGCGTACTACCAACAGGTCGGCCGGGCCGGACGCGCCACCGACAACGCCGACGTCCTGCTGATGCCCGGCCACGAGGATGCCGACATCTGGCACTACTTCGCCACGGCATCGATGCCCAGCCCCAGCAAGGCTTCCGCCGTGCTGAACGCGTTGGGCGACGAGCCGTTGTCGACACCCGCGCTGGAGGCGAGGGTGGACATCCGCCGCACTCCACTCGAGCTGCTTCTCAAGGTGCTCGACGTCGACGGATCGGTGCGGCGTGTCCAAGGAGGCTGGGTCAGCACCGGACAGCCATGGACCTACGACGAGGAACGCTACGAGCGGATCGCCGAGTCCCGCCGCGCCGAGCAGCAGTCGATGCTGGCCTACGAGCGCGGCGAAACCTGTCGCATGGAGCTGCTCCAGCGCGAGCTCGACGACCCGACCGCCGCAGCGTGCGGACGCTGCGATGTGTGTGCTGGTCCGTGGTACCCATCGTCCGCCGCAAGCGATGCGGTCGAGGCGGCCACCAGTGCTCTCGATCGCGTAGGTGTCCTGGTCGAGCCACGCGCCCAGTGGCCCCAAGGGGCCGGCCGGCTCGGCGTCGAGGCCGGTGGGAAGGCCGTTTCCGGCCGCATCGCCACCGGCGAGAGGCCGGACGCCGGCCGGGTCGTCGCCCGGCTGACCGATCTCGGATGGGGCGGCGTTCTCAGGGAGCTTTTCGCCGCCGGAGCGCCAGACGGTCCGGTCAGTGACGACCTGCTCGGTGGCTGCGTTCGCGTGCTCAGCGA
The DNA here is from genome assembly GCF_050700635.1 of Aeromicrobium sp. Classification (GTDB taxonomy): domain Bacteria; phylum Actinomycetota; class Actinomycetes; order Propionibacteriales; family Nocardioidaceae; genus Aeromicrobium. The sequence goes on along the minus strand of NZ_JBOHDT010000002.1, from coordinate 8,786 downwards.
CTGGGACTGGGCCGAGCGTCCGGTCGGCGTCGTCGCCGTTCCGTCGGTCGCGCGGCCGCAGCTGGTCGGATCCCTCGCTGCGGGCATCGCTCGTCTCGGGCGGCTACCGGTGCTCGGCCAGCTCGATCTGTCAGAGGGCGCGCCGGCCGACAGCAGTGGTGGCAACAGCGCCTATCGTCTCGCCGGGGTGTGGGGCCGGTTCTCGGTCGGTCCTGAACTGGCTGCCGCACTGAGGGGGACCCAGGGACCGGTACTGCTCGTCGACGACCTGATCGACAGCAGATGGACCGTCACGGTCGCCACGCGCGAGCTTCGACAGAACGGGGCCGACTCCGTGCTTCCGTTCGCGCTCGGCGCCGTTGCCTAGTGGCAGCGGAGCGGGTCACCGGTGCCGGCGACCCGCTCCGTCTCGCCTCACCTGAAGCGTCGCCGGAGCGAGACCGCCGCCGCGGCGAGGAACGGCGTGGCCAACAGCGCCACCGCGCCCTCCGCGGGCACCGGTCCTCGCGGCCGGTCCTTGCCGCCGCCTCGGGACCGCATGTCGGTCGGCTCCAGCGGCGGGACCGACAGCCCGGCCCCGGAGAAGCGATAGACGTCGAAACCACGGGTCAGATCGTTGCCGTAGCCGTAGAACGAGCCGTCAGCTGCGATCCGGTTGGTCTTGAACGACCAGGTGTCGCCGTCCGGGAACACATAGTTGCCGACTTCGCGCATCCCTACGCCGTCGCCGATCGCGACCGTGGTCGGCGAGCCCTGCACGTCGGCGAGCCCGGAGATGTCCAGGACGCGGACACCCTGGCCGTACCACCCGATCGTGAGCATCTCCTGGTCGGGGTAGATGCGCAGCACGTGCGAGGTGCATCGGGTGCCGGCCTGCGGCTGCACCACAGGGATGAACCAGGTGCCGAGCTTCTTCGGGTCACGCTCGTTGGAACCAGTCACGTCGTAGACGTGCAGACCGCCACCCGGGCACTCGGCGCTGCCGGCCGCGCCGGCCCGCTCGTCGGTGACGACGAGGACGTCGCGCTGGGTGCCGTCCGCCCGGGTGAGGGTGATCGGGTCGGACCCGTGCGAGACGTTGATCGATGGGTCGACGATCTCGCCGACGATCTTCGGCTGCTCCGGGCTCGTTGTGTCCAGCACCAGCGTCTGCGAAAGCGCGGCCGAGTAGGCCCGGGTGCCTGCCTCGTTGAACGTGATGTCGTGCGACTCCGAGCCGAGCGAGGCTGGGACGAACGGGATCGGGAAGTCCTGCACCTTGCGCGGCGACTCCGGCACCGACACGTCGTAAATGGTGATCGTCGGGCTAGTACTGGTGATGAGGTCGGAGTTGGAGTTGTAGAGGTACTTGCCGCTGGGGTGGATCGTCATGTTGTGTGACCCGCGCGGGACGGACGCGAAGCTGACCGACTTCGGTGCGGTCGGGTCGGTGAGGTCGACGATCACGGTCCCGGAGGAATTCGCGTCCAGACCCAGATCCTTCGCGCACTGGGACGAGGCGCCGGCCGTGCCGAACGTGCCGTCGGCGGTGTACGAGGCCAGGATCCGGGTGCCGTTCTTCCACACCTGGATGTCGCCCTGGCTGATCTGGCAGTCGTAGACGGCGGCGATGCGCGGCGCCGTGGGGTCGGTGATGTCGACGATCTGGAGGCCCTTGCGCAGGGTCCCGGCGAGGGCGTACTCACGCCGTCCGACCTTGAGAAACTCGATGTCCGACCCGGCCTGGGCGGCGCCGGTGTCGTCGTACTGCAGGTTGGCGACTGGTGACATCTCGGTGCCGGCTCCGCTGTCGGCGACCTGCAGCTCCCGGGTGGCCGAGGGTTCGTCCCCGCCGTCGTCGTGGGCGTGGGCGGTTGTGGGCAGCAGCAAGGCCGCTGAGGCGGCGGCAGCCACCGCGGCTATCGTCATGGCACGTCGCATGGCGGTGGTCTCCCGGGAGTGGCCGGTGCGGTCGTTGTGCCCAACGAGCCCGGAACCCTCAGGTCACGCGGCCAGCCCGGAACGCGTGACACTGTGCGCTTCCGTTCACGCTCGCCGCCGTTGCCTAGTGCGGTTCCCTAGTGGGGTTGAGCCCGTCCCATTAGGCTCGGCCCATGCCTGCGCTGGGCGACGTTGTCGCCGTCCTTGACGAGCTCTACGATCCGCGGTGGGCGGACGACTGGGATGCCGTGGGCACGGTGGTCGGCGATCCGAAGGCCCAGGTGACGCGAATCCTGTTCGCGGTCGATCCGGTCCAGGCGGTCGTCGACGAGGCCGTCGCCTGGGGTGCCGATCTCATCGTCACGCACCATCCGCTCTATCTCTCCGGTGTCACGTCAGTCGCCGCGTCGTCCCCCAAGGGGCGTGTGGTGCACGACCTCATCTCCCATGGCGTCGCCCTGCACACCTGCCACACCAACGCCGACGGCCCACCCCTGGGCGTCTCCGAGTCGTTGGCACTGGCACTCGGACTCACCGACATCCAGCCCCTCGAACCCGACCCTGCAGAACCCATCGACAAGTGGGTGGTGTTCGTGCCCGACGACGACGTCGAGCAGGTCACCGCGGCCATGCACGGAGCCGGTGCGGGAGCAATCGGCGACTACGACCACGCGATGTTCCTGACCTCGGGCACGGGTTCGTTCCGGCCGCTCGACGGAGCCGATCCCGCCATCGGTCGGATCGGCGAGGTCGAGCAGGTCGCCGAGACACGCGTGGAGATGGTGGCCGAAACCGGCATTCGCGAGTCCGTGCGAGCTGCTTTGTTGGCGGTCCATCCGTACGAGGAGGTCGTGTACGACGTGCTCGACACCGCGGAACGGGCGTCCGATCGGGGGAGCGGGCGCATCGGCGTCCTGCCCGAAGCGATGCGCCTCGGCGACTTCGCCGCGCACGTCACGCAACGTCTCCCGGAGCACGCCAGCGCCACTCGGGTGGCCGGTGACCTCGACGTCGAGGTGCGGACGGTTGCCCTGTGCGGAGGTTCCGGCGACTTTCTGCTCGGTGCAGCCGACGCCGCGGGCGCCGACGTCTTCGTGACCTCCGACCTGCGACACCATCCGGTCAGCGAGCACCGGGAGCGTCCAGGTGCGTGCGCCGTCATCGACGTGCCGCACTGGGCCGCGGAGTGGACATGGCTGCCGGTCGCATCGAGCGAGGTCGCGGCACGGTGTGGAGATACGGTGGAGACGAGAGTGTCGACGATCGTCACCGACCCGTGGACCCATGTGGTCACCCCGAGCACGAGGAGCACCCGCTGAAAGCCGAACCGTCCGCCCAGCTGACCCTGCTCGACCTGCAGGCCAAGGACTCCGCGCTCGCTCAGCTCGACCACCGCCGTACGTCCCTGCCCGAGCACGCGCGCATCGCCGAGCTCGAGAAACAGTCCGAAGAGCTTGACGGACAGCGTATCGAGGCAGACACCGCGGTCTCCGACCTCACCCGAGCCCAGGCCAAGGCCGATGCCGAGGTCGAGCAGGTCAAGGCGCGCCGTGCTCGCGACGAGGACAGGCTCAGTTCCGGCGCGATCACCAACCCGAAGGATCTCGCCAGTCTCCAGCACGAGCTCGGTGCGTTGGAGCGCCGTATCTCCACCCTGGAGGATGACGAGCTCGAGGTCATGGAGCAGCTCGAGGAGGCCCAGAACCGGCTCAACTCGGTCACCGCCGATCTCGATGCCGTCAAGGTGGATCTCGAACACGTCACCACGGCCCGTGACTCCGCGATCGAGGCCATCGACGCCCAGGCAGCGACCGCTGCGAACGAGCGGGAGGAGGTCCTCGCACAGGTTCCGGAAGACCTGCTCTCGCTCTACAGCAAGGTGCGCGAGCAGTATGGCGGCCTGGCCGCGGCTGTCCTTCGTGCGCGACGCTGCGAGGGTTGCCGGCTCGAGCTCAACGGGGCCGACCTCCGCGAGATCGCGGCCAAGCCCGACGACGAGGTGCTCCGCTGCCCCGAGTGCAGCCGCATCCTCGTGCGCACCGCCGAGTCCGGCCTGTGAGGCACCCCACGGAACCGCTCGCAAAGCTCGCGCTTCCGCGGGGACCCCGCCCTAGCGCAACCAGTGCGGACACCTCCAGGTTCCGAGGTGGCTTGCTGTGAGTCGTCGCGTCATCATCGAGGCCGACGGAGGTTCTCGCGGCAATCCCGGCCCGGCGGCCTACGGGGCTCTGGTGCGCGATGCCGACACCGGCGAGGTGATCGCCGAGCGGGGCGAGTCCATCGGCATCGCCACCAACAACGTTGCGGAGTACCGCGGCCTCATCGCAGGGCTGGAGCTCGTGCGCGAGCACGCCCCGGACGCCGAGGTCGAGGTGCGGATGGACTCCAAGCTGGTCGTCGAGCAGATGGCCGGACGGTGGAAGATCAAGCACGCCGACATGAAGCCGCTGGCGCTGCAGGCTCAGCGGCTGGTGTCGGGCGACGTCACGTGGACCTGGGTGCCCAGGGAGTCCAACAAAGCGGCGGACGCCCTGGTCAACGAGGCGCTCGACTCCGCGACGGGCTCCGTCCTCCGGGTCGGCGTGGCCCAGCCGGACCAGGAGGAGTCGACCTTCGAGCGTCTCAGCGCCACCTGGCGCATGCGCACCCAGGAGAAGCCGACCACCGTGATCATGCTCCGGCACGGAGTCACCGAGCACACGGTCAACAAGGTGTTCAGCGGCCTGGGCGGCGACGACCCCGGTCTCACCGATCTCGGTCGCGAGCAGGCCCATCGAGCCGCGGCTCGGTTGACCAAGCGTGGACCGATCGACGCGATCGTGTCCTCACCGTTGCGACGCACCCGGGAGACGGCCGACGTCCTGGCGGCCGAGCTCGACCTCGAGGTGCAGATCGAGCCGGGATTCGCCGAGGCGGGCTTCGGCGACTGGGACGGTTACAACTTCCTCGACATCATGGAGCGCTGGCCCGACCACATTCAGTCGTGGCTGGACTCCCCGGCGGTCGCTCCTCCCGGCGGCGAGTCCCTGGAGGCGGTGTTCGAGCGGGTCGACGACGCCCGCGCGCGACTGCTGAGCAAGTACGAGGGCCAGACCGTGGTGCTGGTCACCCATGTCACGCCGATCAAGATGATGCTTCGGTCGGCCCTCGATGCCGACATGACGGTCATCCACCGGTTCGAGCTCGCACCGGCATCGGTCACCACCATCCAGTGGTGGTCCGACGGATGGCCGGTGGTGGTCGAGTTCTCGGTCGTGCCGGATTAGGGAGTCCGGTTCACAGCTGGGCAACCACGACGTCGAGCCGGTTGGCGTCGCGCTCGACGGTCCACCCGTGATCGCTCAACGCCTCACGCAGTTCTCCGACGGAGTTCGGGTGTGCGTCGCTCTCGAGCAGCCCACGCACGAGCCGGCCCTTTGTCGCCTTGTTGAAGTGGCTGACGACCTTGCGGGTGCCGCCGTGCTCGTGGAGGACGCGGATCTTGGCGGTGCGGGCGGCGAGGTCGCCGGTCGGCTCGTGCAGATTGACGTAGGTGCCTGACCGGAGATCGACCAGCAGACCGTCGTCGACCAGTTCTTCGAGCGCGGGGCCGAGTCGGGCGCGCCACACCCCGGCGACGGTTCCCAGTCGGGGCAGTGACACCGTGCCGGACAAGCGGTACGCCGGGATGCGGTCGCCGGGTCGGACCAGCCCGAACAGAGCGCTGACGATCGCGACGTGCTCGTCGGACCGCTTCCGTGCCGGGTCAGAAAGCGTCGGCGGGTCCCATGCGGCGTACAACACGCCGGTGTAGACCTCATCTGCACGCGACGTCGGTTCGTCCAGCAGCCTGGCGTTGCGCTCGACGGTGTCGGCCTGGGTGGGGCCGAGACCCAGCCGCTTCATCGCTCGCGTCCGGTTGCTCTGACAGACGGTCATCAAGGTCCGGAGGAGTCGCTCGCGCGTCGGATTGAGTCCCGGTAGTGCGAGGGAATCGAGCTCCAGCGGCTGGCCGGTCGCCGGGGGAGTCTTGCCCTCGGACGGAGGCAGCAGGATGAGCACCGGGCGAGCCTACCCAGCGTCTTCGCGGCTCAGCGCACCAACGGTGGTGGTCGAGCTCCCGGTCGTGCCCGACTATGTCTTCTCGGCCGACACGTTCATGACGGTCGGCTCATCGGCAGGCTTCCGGCTCTCGAGCAGCAGCCAGACGAACACAGGCAGGAAGAGGAGCTTGAGAACCTCCGGCGGTTTGGGCACGTCCGCCAGGTTGGACGCCCACAACGCTGCGGCGTAGACGAGCAGCAACGGCACCGTCGCCAGACCGAGCAGGCGCGACCTGCCCTTCGAGTCAGATAGCAACATGACGAAGCACCAGGCGACGAAGGCGAGCGTGAGGGTCCCTTCGAGCCACTGGCCCAGGGTGATGTAGGCGAAATCGTGAAAGCCGTCGTTGGACGTCAGCGGGCTGATGGCTTGCAGCAGGAAGATACCGCCGAGGAGTGCTGTGCTGACGCAGGCCAGCTGATTGATGGGCTTGGGCACGTTGAAATCGAACATTGCGGACGCGAGCAGGAAGGCGCCAGCAGCCAGCACGAAGTGCAAGCCGACCTCTTCATCGCCGAATGCGACGCTGAAGACGGCTGCGGTTGGGATGACGAGCAGCAAGGCGATGGCGCCGGAGAATCCTCGTGGTGATCTCATGTCGTTGCCTCTTCCTTGTCCTGCGATTGCTCTTGTCCGAGACTAGTCGCCGGTCAGGGTGTGGCCGAGACGTAATCGCTGCCTCAGCGCACCAGCGACGTCCAGCCCCAGAGCGCCGTGGTGCACAGGACGACGACGACCGGCGTGGTGACCAGGCCAGCCGCATGAAACGTGAACCACGACGCGACGTCCCTGGGAATGGATCGACGCCAGAGCAGGTTGGCGAGCGAGCCGATGGCCGTCAGATTGGCTCCGACGTTGAGACCGATGAGCAGGGCCAGCACGTTCACCGGACCGGCCGCAGCCGCGACCGGGAGCAGGAGCAGTGCGGCCGGCATGTTGTTGATCAGGTTGGCGGCGACCATCGCGACGAGCGCCGTCACCACGAGCGCGACGAGTCCGTCACCGGAGGGGACGTAGTCGTCGATGCCATCGGCCGCTTGGGTGCCGCCCAGCCACACGACCACCAACGCCCACACCAGCACGAGGGCCGCGAGCGGGAGGTTCGCCGCCTCGTAGAGGTCCCGCCACGTGGTGGTGCCCCGGACGAGGGCGTATCCACCGAGAAGGATCGCCCCGGCGGCTGCCGGCACCCAGAGCTCGGCCCCGCTCGCCAGACCGAGCACCACCACGACGACGACCGCGGACGGGAACAGCGGCACGGACGGCGCCTCGACGACGTCAGGGGCCGGATCGTCGGCCAGGTCGCGTCGGAACCAAAAGCGCACGACCGCGAGCTCGGCGGCCACCCCGACCGCCCAGGCCGGAAGCATCAGCCAGGCGAACTGGACGAAGGCGAGCCCGGTCGCCGCGAACGCCAGCAGGTTGGTGATGTTGGAGACCGGAAGCAGGATCGACCCGGTGTTGGCGACGCGCACCGCGGCCAGGGCGGTGGCTCGCCGGGCTCTCCGGGCCGCGAGCAGGAGCACGGGTGCGAGCAGCAATGCGGTCGCGTGGAGGGTGAGCGCTGCGGTCACCACAGCTGCCAGCACGACGGCGAAGACGAGCCGTCGCACCGGTGCCGCGATTGTCGATCGCGCGACCACGGCCCCCCACGCCTCGAACAGACCCTCGTCCGCGCACGCCCGCGCGAGAATCATCATGGCGACGAGGAACCCGACGATGGCCGTCAACGAGAAGAAGTCGTGGCTCACGCGGCGAACCTATCCGACCAGGAGCCACACCCCGACGGCTGCGAACAGCGCGGCCGAGATCAGGTGCACGAACCGGAGGGGCACGACCTTCAGCAGGGTGCGGCCGACCAGCACGGCCAACACGATGGACACCAGCATCCCGATCGTGCTCCCGATCCAGACCAGCACCCAGTGGTACTGCGTCGCGAGGGTCATCGTGGCGAGCATCGTCTTGTCCCCGAGCTCCGCGAGGACGAAGGCGGTGGCCACGACGAGTACAGCCCGTCCACCCCGCTCTCGCGGCCTGGGCTCCTCGTCCTGTTGCGACTCACGCAGGGCCAGGACGGCGAAGAGGAGGAACAGCACACCGCCTGCGATGCGCACTGCGTCACGGGGGAGTGCGTCGCCGATGACGTCGCCGGCCAGGGCCGAGACGAGGTTGATGGCGGCGCACGCCAGCCCGGCTCCGAGGATGACGGTGCGAGCCCGGTATCGGGTCGCGAACGTCATCGACATCAGCTGACTCTTGTCGCCGAGCTCGGCGACGAACACCAGCACGGCGCTCAACAGAACCGCATACATGAACCCAAGCTCCTCGTCCGGGCGGACGTGGAGCCTATCTGACGGCTACGATCGACTCGAATGAGTTGGCCGGGCGGTCGCGGCGGACCCTGTCACCACGAAGGTGCGTCGAGGAAAGTCCGGACTCCACAGAGCAAGGTGGTGGCCAACAGCCACCCACGGCGACGTGCGGGACAGTGCCACAGAAATCAGACCGCCAGCGGCCCCAGTTCTTCGGATCTGGTGGTGCGGGTAAGGGTGAAACGGTGAGGTAAGAGCTCACCAGCGCTCCGGGTGACCGGGGCGGCTAGGTAAACCCCACCAGGAGCAAGACCAAGAGGGCCCACACCGCTTCGGCGGAGTGGTGCCTGCGCTGACGGGCTGCTCGTCCGATGTCAGCGGGTAGGTCGCACGAGGCGCGCAGCAATGCGCGTCCCAGATGGATGACCGCCCCTCACCTCCGGGTGAGGACAGAATCCGGCTTACAGGCCG
>NZ_JBOHDT010000001.1:0-14794 GCF_050700635.1 Aeromicrobium sp. | reverse complement strand
GCGCCAGCGCGATCGAGAGCCGCTGCTGCTGACCGCCGGAGAGGTTCTCGAACCGCTGGCGCAGGTGAGGACCGAGGCCGAGCCGCTCGGCCAGCGGCGCCCACGGCTCGGGGTCGGGGTAGAAGGCGCTCCACAGCTCCAGCGCCTCCTGGACGGTGATCTTCTGCTGCAGCTTCGCCTCCTGCAGCTGTACGCCGAGCACCTCCGTCACAGCAGCGCGGTCCGTCCACGGATCGATGCCGTGGACACGGATCCGGCCACGGTCGCCGACCCGCAGACCGGCGATCGACTCGACGGTCGTGCTCTTGCCGGCACCGTTGGGGCCGAGGATGCCGAAGATCTCGCCTTCGTGGACGCTCAGGCTGATCTCGTCGACCGCCACCTTGTCGCCATAGGTCTTGCGCAGGCCGTCCACGACGACCGCTGGTTCTCGCTCCTGATGCATATCTTCAGCCTGGTCGGTGACGCGGTCTCACGGATCGGGCGATCGGCGCGAGTGGGCATCAGTCGATCGGTTGATGCGACGATGGACCCCATGCGCTACGACAACCTGCTGGCGTCGGTCGGGGGCACCCCGTTGGTGGGGCTGCCCCGCCTCTCGCCCTCTCCCGACGTACGTCTGTGGGCCAAGCTCGAGGACCGGAACCCCACCGGCTCGATCAAGGACCGCCCGGCTCTTCGCATGGTCGAAGAGGCCGAGAAGGACGGCAGGCTCCGCCCGGGCTGCACGATCCTGGAGCCGACCTCGGGCAACACCGGGATCTCGCTGGCCATGGCGGCCAAGCTCAAGGGCTACCGGATCGTGTGCGTGATGCCCGAGAACACCTCCGAGGAGCGGCGCCAGCTGCTGCGGATGTGGGGCGCCGAGATCGTCTCCTCACCCGCTGCCGGTGGTTCCAACGAGGCCGTCCGGGTCGCCAAGCGGCTCGCCGCCGAGCACCCCGACTGGGTGATGCTCTACCAGTACGGCAACTCCGCCAACGCGCTCGCGCACGGGGAGGGCACCGGTCCCGAGCTCCTCGCCGACCTCCCCTCGATCACCCACTTCGTCGCCGGGCTGGGCACGACCGGCACCCTCATGGGCGTGGGCCGCTTCTTCCGGGAGACCAAGCCGGAGGTACGCATCGTGGCCGCCGAGCCGCGCTACGGCGAGCTCGTCTACGGGCTGCGCAACCTCGACGAGGGCTTCGTCCCCGAGCTCTTCGACGACTCGCTCATCGACTCCCGCTTCTCCGTCGGCCCGCGCGACGCCGTGCGCCGCACCCGTGAGCTGATCGAGTCCGAGGGCATCTTCGCTGGCATCTCGACCGGCGCGATCCTGCACGCTGCACTTGCCCAGGCTGCGAACGCGGTGAAGGCGGGCGAGCGCGCTGACATCTGCTTCGTCGTCGCCGACGGCGGCTGGAAGTACCTCTCCACTGGCGCCTACGAGGGCACCCTCGACGACGCTGAGGACCGCCTCGAGGGCCAGCTCTGGGCCTAGCCGACGAGTGGCGCAAACCCAACCCCAGTGGCGCATCATGGTTGTTCTGAGACGGCGTGTCGCACCGATCTGCGCCACTCGCGGTCGCGTTTGCGCCGCTCGTGGGGGCCGGCATCGAGTGTGGCTGATGAGGTCGGCAGAGGTGGGTGCCGCACGGGGCCGTGGTCGGCTAGCCTCGTGCCCGTGAGCGAGTTCGTGGTGTTCTCCGGCAGCGCGCACCGGTCGCTCGCCGAGAAGATCTGTTCCGAGCTCGGGCAACCGCTCTCCGCGTCCGACACCGTCCGTTTCAGCAACGACTGCCTGCAGATCCAGCTGCTCGCCAACTGTCGCCGCAAGGACGTCTACATCATCCAGCCGTTGGTTCCGCCGACGCAGGACCACCTGATGGAGCTGCTGCTGATGATCGACGCCGCGCGCGGTGCGTCGGCCGCCTCAGTCACTGCGGTCATCCCGCACTACTCCTACGCGCGGTCGGACAAGAAGGACGCGTCGCGCATCTCCATCGGCGGACGTCTCGTGGCGGACATGCTCAGCACCGCCGGTGCCGACCGGGTGGTCACGATGACGCTGCATGCCCCGCAGGTGCACGGGTTCTTCAGCACTGCGGTGGACCACCTCACCGCCATCGGCGAGCTCGCCGACCACTACCGCGGCCGCGACCTCACCAACACCGTCGTCGTGTCGCCCGACCTCGGCAACGCCAAGACCGCGTCGCTGTTCGCCCGCCTCCTCGGCGTGCCGGTCGCGGCCGGCAGCAAGCAGCGTCAGGCCGACGACAAGGTCGTCATCGACGCCATCGTCGGCGACGTCTCGGGCCGGACCGCGATCGTGCTCGACGACGAGATCGCCACCGGCGGCTCCATCGTCGAGCTGATGGCCAGGCTGGAGGAGGAGGGCTGCCTGGAGGCGTCGGTGGCCTGCACGCACGGACTGTTCACCGGCAAGGCGGTGGAGCGGCTGCGCGATCACCCGGCCATCACCGAGGTCGTCACCACCGACACCGTGCCGCCGCCCGTGGGCTGGCCCGAGTTGCAGGTGCGCACCGTGTCAAGGCTGTTCGCCGAGGCCATCGCCCGCATCAACGCGGGGGAGTCGGTCTCCAGCCTGTTCGACGGCGTCGACCCGGCCCACGCGCCGCCGCAGCCGAGGCTTCCGCTGTAGCGCGACCACGACACACCATGATCTCGCTCGCATTGGCCTGTCATCCGTCGTTCACCCTGCGTACTCTCTGCTTGTGACGGACGCTCCGATCGGCATCTTCGACTCCGGCTTCGGCGGGCTCACGGTCGCCCGCGCCGTGATCGACCAGCTGCCACATGAGCCGGTGCTCTACCTCGGCGACACGGCCCGCTCGCCGTACGGGTCCCAGCCGATCGCCGCGGTGCGCGAGTACGCCCTCGACTGCCTCGACCACCTGGTCGATCAGGGTGTCAAGGCGCTCGTCATCGCCTGCAACTCGGCCAGCGCCGCCGTGCTGCGCGACGCACGCGAGCGCTACGACGTCCCCGTCGTCGAGGTCATCATCCCCGCCACCCGACGCGCCGTCAGCGCCACCCGCAACGGCCAGGTCGGCGTCATCTGCACCGAGGCCACAGCCACCTCCCGGGCCTACGACGACGCCTTCGCCGCCAACCCGTCAGTCGAGCTGCACACCCAGGCATGTCCGCGATTCGTCGAGCTCGTCGAGGCCGGTATCACGAGCGGACCCGAGATCGAGTCGGTCGCGCACGAGTACCTCGAACCGCTCGTTGACGCCGATGTTGACACGCTCGTCCTCGGCTGCACCCACTATCCACTGCTCACCGGGGCCATCTCCTATGTCATGGGCCCGGACGTCACCCTCGTGTCCAGCGCGGCCGAGACGGCGAACGACGTCTACGCTCTGTTGGTCCGCGAAGATCTCGAGCGAGACCTCGGCGCGCCGGATCCGCAGCACCACTTCCTGACCACCGGTCGACCCGTCGACTTCGGCGTCCTCGGACGCCGTTTCCTCGGGCCCGAAGTGGAGTCCGTCGAACAGTTCTCCTGGGTGGTGACAGCATGACTTCACCCCACAAAATCGCTCGCAGAGCTTGCGATTCCGCGGGGACCCCGACAAGGAGTGCGGCATGAAGCTGACGATCATCGGATGCGCGGGGTCCTTCCCCGGTCCGGACTCGCCGTCCAGCTGCTATCTCGTGGAGGCGCCGTTCGAGGGCCGCACGTATCGCCTGGTGCTCGACCTCGGCAACGGGGCCCTCGGTGCTCTGCAGCGACACATCGACCTCCGTGAGCTCGACGCCGTGGCCGTCTCGCACCTGCACGCCGACCACTGCTTCGACCTCGCCGGCTATTACGTCGTCAGCCGATACCACCCCGACGGCGCTCTCGAACGCCTCCCGCTGTTCGCCCCTCCGGGTGCTGCCCGGTTCCTGGCGGTCGCCTATGGGCCCGAGCCCGATCCCGGCATCCTCGATCACTTCGCCTGCCACGACTGGCAGGACGGCGAGACGGTGCAGCTGGGTCCGTTCCGCGTCACCGTCGCCCTCATGGACCATCCGGTCGAGGGATACGCGATGCGGATCGAGACCGGCGACCACGTGCTCTGCTACTCCGGCGACACCGGTCCCTGCGAGGCGTTGAACGAGCTCGCCGCCGGAGCCGATCTGTTCCTGTGCGAGGCGTCGTTCGTGGAGTCGAAGGTCAACCCGCCGCACCTGCACCTCACCGGCGCGGAGGCCGGCGAGGCGGCGCGTGCCGCAGGCGTCCGCCGGCTGCTCCTGACGCACATCCCGCCGTGGACGGACCGTGCCGAGGTCGAGGCGGATGCCAAGACGACGTGGGACGGTCCGCTGGACCTGGTCACGTCGGACGCCACCTACGAGCTCTGAACCGTCCTGCTCCGCGTCTGAACCGCTCGGTAGGCTCGCCAGATGACTTCTCGTGAAGACAGCCGCGCTGTCGATGAGCTCCGTCCCGTCACCATCACCCGCAACTGGCTCGACCACGCGCAGGGCTCCTGCCTCGTCGAGTTCGGCAAGACCCGCGTGCTCTGTGCCGCGAGTGCGGGAGAGGGTGTGCCGCGCTGGCGCAAGGGTTCCGGGCTGGGCTGGGTCACCGCCGAGTACGCGATGCTGCCGCAGGCCACCCACGACCGCTCGCCGCGCGAGTCCGTCAGGGGCCGGATCGGCGGCCGCACCCATGAGATCTCCCGGCTGGTCGGTCGCTCGCTGCGGGCGGCCATCGACTACTCGGCCCTCGGCGAGAACACCATCACCATCGACTGCGACGTCCTGCAGGCCGACGGCGGCACGCGCACGGCCGCCATCACCGGGGCCTACGTCGCACTCACGGACGCCGTTGCCTACCTGCGCGACGCGGGTGCGCTGGCCGGCGAGCCACTGGTCGAGTCCGTGGCCGCGGTCAGTGTGGGCATCGTCGATGGAACCGCGATGCTTGACCTCCCATACGTCGAGGACGTCCGCGCCGAGACCGACATGAACGTCGTCATGACCGGTTCCGGGTCGTTCGTCGAGGTTCAGGGAACAGCGGAGGGCAAGCCGTTCGATCGCGCCGAGCTCGACGCGCTCCTGGCCTTGGCCGAGAAGGGCTGCGCCGACCTCACACGGCTGCAGACGGAGGCGCTCGCTCCATGATTTCTTCCGGCTCCGCCGGTGGTGTGAGTCGCGTCGTCCTGGCGTCGCGCAACGCCAAGAAGCTGGTCGAGCTGCGCCGCATCCTCGAGCCGCTCGTGCCTGGCATCGAGGTCCTCGGGCTCGACGACGTCGACCCCTTCGACGAGCCGGCCGAGACCGAGCCGACGTTCGAGGGCAACGCCCTCATCAAGGCCCGCGCGTGCCTGGCGGCGACTGCAATGCCGTCGCTCGCCGACGACTCCGGCCTGTGTGTCGACGCGCTCAACGGCATGCCCGGCGTGCTGTCGGCCCGGTGGAGCGGGGCCGGCGACGAGGCCAACAACGCGCTGCTGCTGAACCAGCTCGGCGACGTGCCCGACAAGCACCGCGGCGCCGCGTTCCGCTGTGCGGTGGCGCTGTGTACGCCCGACGGCACCGAGGTCGTCGAGACCGGTGCGATGCACGGACGCATCCTGCGGTCCGAACAGGGCGACGGCGGCTTCGGATACGACCCGTTGTTCGCCGCCGACGGCTACGACGTCTCCACCGCCGAGCTCCCATCGGCGGAGAAGGACCGCATCAGTCACCGGGGCCACGCCCTCGCGGCCATCGCGCCACACGTCGTGTCCGCGCTGGGCTAAACGCTTGCCCTGACTACTCGAGTGCGGCGATCACGCGGTCGGCCAGTGCCGTGCTGCCGGCGCGGTTGGGGTGCACGCCGTCGATCACGTGGTTGCGGCGGTCGAGCGTCCCCATCGTGCTCACGTACTGGATGCCGTGGTCCTTGGCCGCGGCGTAGACGATCGCGGTGATCCGCTGACGTCCGAGCTGGTCGAGCGTGCCCCACGTTGGTCCCAGCACCACGATGCGCGTCGAGCGGGGCAGGTTCGCCTGCAGCACGTCGAAATAGTGGTCGACGGCCTCCGCAACCTGTTCGCTTCTGGACTCGACGTGCCGACCCTCGATGCACGAGGCCCAGTCGTTGCGGCCACCCTGGACGATGAACAACGACGGGGCGACGTCGCGGAACGCTTCCGGCCGGTCGATGAATCGGTTGCCGCCGCAAGCCAGGCCCTGGCGCAGGTATCCCGATCCCGACTGCGCGTGCGTGGTGACGTTGGCGTCGAAATGACGTCCGACCATGCTCCACCACCCCTGCAGCGGGTCACCCGGGTCGTCGTTGTACTCGGCCGTGATGGAGTCGCCCACCACGACGATGCCGCGCTGGAACGGTCCGCTCTGCACCGCTTGCTCCCCGCCCCGAGCGCTCTGCCAGGCGGTCAGCAACGCGACCGCGATGGCGATGACCACCGCAATGCGCAGGACCGATCTGGACACGGCTTTTCCTCCGGGGGAGCAGCAGAAGAATACGTCCGAACCGACCGATTGTTCGGGCGAATCGACGAAGTCATCCGAACGTCACCTCGGAAGGTCGGAGGTCAGCTGAACCCGTGTTGACGCCAGGCTTCGTAGACGGCGATCGAGGCGCAGTTCGCGAGGTTCATAGAGCGTCGTCCGGGGAGCATGGGTAGGCGCAGTCGATCGGTGAGCCGGGGGAGCGCCAGGACATCGTCGGGCAGGCCGTCCGGCTCGGCGCCGAACATCAGCACGTCGCCCGGTTCGTAGGCGACGTCGGTGTAGAGACGCTCGGCAGCGGTGGTGAACGCAAAGATCCTGTGCTCGCCGAAAGTGCTGAAGGCTGATTCAAGGCTTGGGTGCACGGTCATGACGGCGAGGTCGTGGTAGTCGAGGCCGGCGCGGCGCAGCTGCGCGTCGGACAGGTCGAAGCCGAGCGGCTCGACGAGGTGCAGCTCGCTACCCGTGGCGGCGGCGAGACGGATCGCGTTGCCGGTGTTGCCGGGAATTCTCGGCTGGTGGAACAACATGCGGAACATCAGGCCAAGAGCCTAGACTCACCGACCATGCCAACTCCCCAGCGCGTTCACGTCACGCACACCTACCGCTCCGATCCCGCCACCGTCTTCGAGGCACTCTCCGAGCACGAGAATCTCGGCCGCGTCATGGGCGCGAAGGTCACCCGCGTCCGTGACGGTGACGCCTCGCGCAACGGCGTGGGCTCGACTCGACGGTTGAAGATCGGGCCGTTGCCGGCGTTCGAGGAGACCGTCACGGCCGCCGAGCCGAACAGCCTGATCGAATACACGATCAGCAAGGGCACGCCGATGAAGGGGCACTGGGGCGTTCAGCGGATGACCCCGACGGCCGACGGCGGCACCGAGCTCGACTACCGGATCGGCTTCGACGCTCCCGCGCCCGGCATGGCTGCCGTGGTCGGCAAGGTCATTACGGCGCAGCTCTCCCGCGGGTTGTCCAAGCTCGTCGACTGAACCTAGGACGGTGTCTCGCTAAGCGCCGGTGACGCCGTCGAGGTGCTCGCGCAGCAGGTCGGCGTGTCCGTTGTGCCGGGCGTACTCGGCGATCATGTGCAGGTAGACCATGCGCAGCGAGAACTCGGTTCCGTGGTGGTCGAAGGTGTCGTCCAGTCCGTGGCCGGACGCGGCGGCGTTCGCTGCCAGCCACTCGGCGGTCAGCTGGTCGTGCTCCTGCGCAGCCCGAAGGGGGTCGATGTCGTCGAAGTCCTCGTCGACTCGCTCGCCGAACAACGAGGCGACGTCCTGTCCGTCGAGGCGGATCCGGAACCACGTTCGCTCGACCTTGGCCATGTGACGGATCAGGCCCAGCAGTGTGATCGTCGTGGTCGGCAGTGGGCGCGCGGCGAGCTGTTCGCCAGTGAGACCCGCGCACTTGCTCACGAGGGTCGCCCGGTGCCACCCGAGCAAGGACTCGAGCTGTGGGCGTTCGGGCCCGGTCAGCGGTCCGGAGCGGCGATCGACGTAGGGTGCGGTCCAAGTGGTCACCGGATCATGCTGTCAGGTGCCGAGCAGATCGTTGCGCCAGGGCGGATCGGCCCCTGGACGCCCGACCACCAGTGCGGCCGAGTCCGCCGCGATCCCGGTCAGGCGACGGACCGTGTCGGAGTCGACGGCGCGCAGCCGGTCGCGCGTCGCCGCGTCGAGGAGGCCCTCGAGGTGCAACGCGACGATGAGTCCGGACATGTAGGCGTCGCCGGCCCCGACGGAGTCGACCACCTCGGCCGATCGGAGTGCCACCTCGACCCGTCCCGACTGCGCCCAGGCGACAGAACCCTCGCGTCCGCGGGTCGCGACGACGAGCGAAGCCCCGAGCGCAAGGAAGCGTTGCGCGACTGCATCGACGGAGTCGTCCGGGTGCAGCCAGGCAAGATCCTCGTCGCTCGCCTTGACGACGTCGGACAGGGCGACGAGTCGCTCGATACGCTCATGGACAGCTGCACGGTCCGGTGTCAGCGACGGACGGGCGTTGGGGTCGAACGTCACGATGCTGGTGGGCTGGAGACGACCCAGCATTGCCTCGACCTCGTCGGCGCCAGGCTCGAGGACGGCAGCGATCGAACCGGTATGCACCGCAGCTGGCGTCTCGCCCGGCTCGATCGTGCCCGGGTCCCACGTGACGTCGAACTCGTAGCTCGCCGACCCGTGCTCGTCGACCCGTGCCACCGCCGAGGACGTGCGCGCAGCGGTTGACGCGGCCACCGTGACGTTGGACTCGGTCAGATGGCGCCGGACCAGATCGCCGTGGCGGTCGTCGCCGAGCGTGGTCGCGAGTGTGACCTCCAGCCCTACGCGACCGAGTCCGACGGCGACGTTGGCTGGGCTGCCACCGGCATGCTCGCTCCGCGTGCCGTCCGGCCGCTCGACGACATCGACGAGCGCCTCACCGACGACGAGGATCACGTCTCGTCGGGGTCGATGGCGGGGATCGTGCCGGTGGGCGCTTCGGCGACGCTCATCTTCGCCGCGGAGTCGGTAGGGACGTCGCGGGAGAGTGCGTCGAGTGCCGCATCGAAGCCGATGTCGTGGCCGGCTTCCTCGCTGCGAAGCCAGCGCACCTCGAGCAGGTCGCAGTACGCCTGGATCGGCGAACCCACCCGGTCGAGCGCGGCGTGCGCGCGTGCCTCTCCGGGCTTGAGCACGTCGACGACCCACCGCGCCGCGGCGTCGTGCTCGGTCACGTCCTCACCCGCTTCTTGACTCAGGTGGCCCTGGTACGCGTGCAGATCCGCCAGCAGGATCGTGGCCTGGCCCTCGCCGACGGTGAGGCTGGTGAGGTCGCGCAGGTGCCGGGAGTGGTAGCCGCGGCCGCCGACCCGCACGTTGAGTCGCAAGTCCGAACCGTCCACGGGTTGAAGGGAGATCTCCTCCACCACGAACCCGAGCTCGTTGAGCCGGCGGACCGTGCCCTCGATGCGGTACCGGTCGTCGAAGGCGAAGGTCGGCTTCTCGTGCAGCAGCTCCCAGAGTGCGGTGTACCGGTCCGCGATGCCTTGGGCCTCGTCGATCAGCCTGCCGTGGATCTCGGGCGGCCGTTCGAGGCGCACCGCGAGGTCGATCATGCCCATGGCGACGTTCTCCGTCAGGATCTCGATGTCGTGCCGGCGTTGCCCGTCGCTCAGCTGCGGGTGCACCTCGCTGGTCTCCGCATCGACGAACCAGGCCTGCAGAACCTGGCCGTCGCGGGTGAAGAGCGTGTTCGCGAGCGAGCAGTCACCCCAGAAGACTCCATGGCGATGCAGATCGACGAGCAGCCCGACCATCGCGTCGAGCAGGCGGGCGCGATGCTTGGGGCGGTCGGGCGGCAGCCGCATGAGCAGGCGCCTGTACTGCCAGGACCCCTCGAGGAACCGGGTCACGAGGATCGCGGTCTCGCGGCCGGGCTGGATGACGAGCCCTGCCGGCCGGACGGCCGCGAGGTCCATGTCCTCGAGCTTGCGAAGCACCTCGTACTCCTTGCGGGCCAGCCGTGGTGACATCTCCTTGACCGCCCAGAGTTTCTCATCGGCCTCGACGAACTTCACCAGATGCCGACTCGGCCCCACGGAGATGTCCCGCAGTGGGACCTCGGGCGGAGACCATTCCTCCAGCGGCAGATCCCAGGGCAGCGACAGCAGCTCCGGGCTCGGCGTGCGGAGAAGGATCTCCGGCGTGGCTGGCGTCATGGCTCCCCGAGTCTCCCACCCTTCATGCCAGAGCACCTCGTGCCGAAGGCGGGATTTGAACCCGCACGCCCGAAGGCACAGGTTCCTAAAACCTGCGTGTCTACCAGTTCCACCACTTCGGCCCGGTTTCCAACAGTAGGCGAGAGACCGCTCTATGCGAGCTGATCCCGCCCGATACGCACCACGCGCATCAGCGCGTCCAGATCCACATCCGACAACCGCTTGAAGCTGACGACCGAGCTCCCGATCTTCGGTTTCGCCCCAGTGCCCGACGCGAAGCTGTCGGCGTACTTCTTCACCGCGTACTGGCCGTCCTCGACGGCACTGATGTAGACGCTGATGTTGTTCTTCTGCTGGGCGAGCCCGACCATGAACCAGCGGACGTCGGGCTTGCCCGGCCGCCGGAATGTCCAGTCGCCATAGCCGATGATGCTCTGCTCGGTGCCGCCCCAGAAGACGCCTTTCCAGAGCACGCGCTCGGTGCCGGCGAAGACGTCGGCGATGTGCGTGTCGAGCGTCGTGACGTCGTCGCTGCCGAGGTCGGCCAGGAAGGTGTCGACGTCCTCGCCGGTGCGTTCCATGGTGCTCAGGCCGTCTCGAGCCCGAGGTCCTTCCGCAGCTTCGCGACGTGCCCGGCGGCCTTGACGTTGTACTGGGCCAGCTCGATGCGGCCGTCGGCGTCGACGACGAACGTGGAGCGGATGACGCCCTCGACGACCTTGCCGTAGAGCTTCTTCTCGCCGAACGCGCCCCACGTGGTGAGCACGTCCCTGTCGACGTCGGAGAGCAGCGTGATGGTCAGGTTCTCCTTGGCGCGGAACTTCGCGAGCTTCTCCGTGGTGTCCTTCGAGATGCCGAGCACCGTGTAGCCCTCGGCCTTCAGGGCATCCAGGTTGTCGCTGAAGTCGCAGGCCTGTGTCGTGCAACCGGGGGTCATCGCGGTGGGATAGAAGTAGACGATCACGCGGCCGCCGCGCAGGTCGGACAGGGTGACGGTCTCACCAGTGTCGGTCGGGAGGGTGAAGTCGGGGGCTTTGTCGCCGGGCTGCAGTCGTGTCGTCATGGGCCCTATCCTTTCACTACCGAAGACCGATCCCGAGAGCAGAGCGAGGCACCCGTGGGCAAGTCCGAGACCGACGTGCTGGTCGACGAGATCGAGCAGATCCGGCTGCGGCTGGCCGGCACGGTCGACGAGCTCGTCGACCGCGCACACCCCAAGAGCATCGCTCGACGCAGCTTGCAGAACGTCAAGAGCCACTTCGTCGACGAGCAGGGCTCGCCCCGGTTCGAGACGATCATCCCGGTCGTCGCCGGAACCGCCGCGATCGTCACGGCGATCGTCATCATCCGACGGCTGACGCGCTGATCATGACCCCCAGCTCATGAGCACTGACCCGACCAAGCTGCCCATCCGGATGCTGCACGACCGGCTTCTGGTCTCGCTCGACCAGGAGGACGGCGACCGGCGCAGCAGCGGCGGGATAGTCATCCCAGCCACTGCCTCGATGGGCAAGCGACTCGCCTGGGCCCGAGTCGAGGCGGTGGGTGCGCACGTGCGGTCGGTGCAGGTGGGTGACCGGGTGCTCTTCGACCCCGACGATCGCGCCGAGGTCGAAGTGCGCGGCGAGGACTTCATCCTCCTGCGCGAACGCGACGTCCATGCCGTGGCGTCGGAGCGGATCGAGGAAGGCCAAACCGGCCTCTACCTGTGATGAACGCAGCCCGCGACCTCCCGCTTCGACGGTTGCGGCTGCGGTACTCAGACGACTCGTTCATCGACCGGCTCTGGACGATCCGACGTCGCTGGCGCCTGCTGCTGCGGCTCAGCCTCGCGACGTCGCTGGCGTTCTTCATCGCCACCGAGGTCCTCGACCACGAGCAGGCCTTCTTCGCGCCGATCGCGGCCATCGTCGCGCTCATCTCGGGCGGCGGCGCGCGCGTCCGCACGGTCATCGAGCTGGTGTTCGGGGTGGCCATCGGTGTGCTGGTCGGCGAGCTCCTCATCCTCGGCATCGGGCGTGGCCCGTGGCAGATGGCGCTGGTCGTCGCGCTCGCCGTGGTTGTCGGCACCCTGGTTGGACTCACCGGCCTCGCCCTGACGCAGGCGGCAACGTCGTCGGTGCTGCTGACCGCCGTGATCCCGTTCGCGGGCACCGGCAACCCAGCCGTGACGCGGTTCCTCGATGCCCTTGTCGGCGGGCTCGTCGGCCTGGTGATGGTGCTCCTCATCCCACGCAACCCGGTGCGCGACATCGACCGCGAGGTGCAGGCCTTCCTGAGGCGGCTCGGCAGCGTACTGACGCTCATCGCCTCGGCGTTGCGTGAGCAGGACATCAGCCAGGCCGATCGGGCCCTCGCACGCGCACGCGGCATGCAACCGCTGGTCGACTCGATGAAGGAGACGGCGCACAACGTGGCCGAGATCGCCCGCATCTCGCCGATGCGCTGGCGCCAGCGCGCCCACGTGCAGCTCTACACCGCGACCGTCATCGACCTCGACAACGCCGTCCGCGATGCCCGCGTGCTCGCCCGCAAGACCTCAGCCCTGCTGCGACACCACGAGCAAGTGCCGGCCGACATGGCGCTCGCCATCGACGCCCTCGCCGGCGCGATCGGCATCTTTGCCGATGACCTCTCCGAGCGGGACGACTTCGACGAAGCTCGGGGCGAGCTGGTGCAGGCTGCGCGGATGGCGTCATTGGCAATGCCCGAGGCGGTGACGATGAACAGTGCATCCGTCGCAGCCCAGGTCCGGTCGCTGGCGGCCGACCTCCTCTACGCCAGCGGCTACACCCGCGACGAGATCGACGACCGGCTGGATTTCGACTGATGGTGTCCGGATCTTGCTCGACACCCCAGCATGACCTGCGCTAACTTGTTCAGGTTGCTCCGAGCGGAGCGCCAGCACTCGAAGGAGGTGGACCCCTTGAAGACGTACTCCATGACCATCACGACGGCCGTTTCGCGCCGTGATGCCGCCATGCTCTTCGCCGGTCCCGCCTCCGGAGCAGTCTGTTCGACGTAACTTTGTCAGTACGTCGGTCAACGCTTCGGATTACGAATCCGGAGCGTTTCTTGTTTGCCCAACCACCAATTCACCCGTCCATCCATCCAGAAAGGAGGCGCGCAATGACCACGCAACTCGATCCACGAATCATGCCCGCACAGAACCAGACCGACTCCTCACCGACGACCGGTACGGACGGGGAGGAGGTGAAGGCCATGACCATCTTCGAGTCCCGTCGGGCCCGCGGCACGCGCGCCTGGGATGAGATGTCCGAGATCGATCGCGCGGTGCTGTTGGAG
The DNA here is from genome assembly GCF_050700635.1 of Aeromicrobium sp. GTDB lineage: Bacteria > Actinomycetota > Actinomycetes > Propionibacteriales > Nocardioidaceae > Aeromicrobium. The sequence continues at coordinate 1,335 of NZ_JBOHDT010000001.1, read as the reverse complement.
GCTGTGCGTCAGCGACGCAAGCTGCGTGAGCAGCAGCAGGCGATCCACAACGAAATGTTCGGCCTGCGCGCCAACCGCAACTAGCGAGTGGCGCAAACCCGACCGCGAGTGGCGCAGATTGGTGAGACACACCGTCTCGAATTGACCAATCTGCGCCACTCGCGGTTCAGCGAGAAGTGATCGCCTCGTGGAAGGCGAGGATGCGCTGGGCGTCGCGCACGTGCAGGTGCTCGATCATCCGTCCGTTGACGGTGACCACGCCGCGGCCCTCGGCCTGGGCCTGCTCGTAGGCCGCGATGACGTCGCGCGCGTGCTCGACATCGGACTCGCTTGGTGCGAACGCCTCGTTCGTCGGCTCGACCTGGCTCGGGTGGATGAGCGTCTTGCCGTCGAACCCCATCTCGCGAGCCTGGCGCGCCTCGGCGGCGAAGCCGTCGGCGTCCTTCACGTCGTTGTACACGCCGTCGAGGATGACCTTGCCGGCCGCGCGGGCGGCGAGCAGCGCGATGGTGAGCGACGGCAGCAGCGGCGCGCGTCCGGGCACGTGCAGCGAGAACGTCTCGTTGACGAGGTCGTTCGTGCCCATCACCAGCACGGCCAGGCGCTCGTGAGCAGCGGCGATCTCCTCGGCGTGCAGGATCGCGATCGGCGTCTCGACCATCGCCCAGAGACGCGTGTGGTCGGGTGCACCGGCCTTCTCCAGCGCCTCGACGAGCGCGCGGACCTCGTCGGCGGAGTTCACCTTCGGCACGACGACACCGTGCGGACCCGCCGCGGCCGCCGTGGCGAGATCGTCCTCGTGCCACTCGGTGCCGATGCCGTTGACCCGGATGGTCAGCTCGCGGTGGCCGTACTCACCGGACCCGACCGCGGCGCAGACGCGCTCGCGGGCCTCCGGCTTGGCGTCGGGAGCGACGGCGTCCTCGAGGTCGAGGATGAGTGCATCGGCATCAATGCCCTTGGCCTTCTCGAGCGCGCGCTCGTTCGCACCCGGCATGTACAGGACGGAGCGGCGTGGTCTCAGCTCAGAGGTCATACGCGTCAGCCAGCTCTGGGTCGCGCTCGGCCAGGGCCCTGGCGAGGTCGAGCATCACCAGACACTGCTTGCAGGAGGCGTCGTCCTCCATCTTGCCGTCGATCATCACCGCACCCGAGCCGTCGCCCATCGCCTCGACGACCTTCTTGGCGTGCGCGACGTCGGCGGGGTCGGGGGAGAACACCTTCTTGGCGATGTCGATCTGCACCGGGTGCAGGCTCCACGCGCCGACGCAGCCGAGCAGGAAGGCGTTGCGGAACTGGTCCTCGCAGGCCACGACGTCCTTGATGTCGCCGAAC